>NZ_JBFIGP010000125.1:0-10234 GCF_041602235.1 Paraconexibacter sp. | reverse complement strand
CTCGACCGTGATCGACCGGAAGTCGCGACCCGCGCGGACCAGCGCGAGGCCCACCATGAGGTTCACGACGCCGGCCCCCGCCGCGACCGCCACGCCGACGCCGACCTGATCGATGGGCTGCGGGTCGAACAGCCGCAGGACCGCCGTGACCGCGATGCTGATCGCGGCGACGAAGATGAGGCCCCCCTCGACGCCGGCCGAGAAGTACTCGACCTTCGCGTGCCCGTAGGCGTGGTCCTCGTCGGCGGGTTTCGCCGACCAGTGCAGCGCTCCCATCGCGACGACCGCGGCGACGAGGTTGACGAGCGACTCGGCCGCGTCGGAGAGCAGGCCGACGGAGCCGGTCAGCAGCCAGGCGCTCGTCTTCAGGGCGATGGTGATGACGGCGGCTCCGACGGAGAGCCACAGCAGCCGCCGAAGCCTGGCCTCGATCACACCGGCGACGATACGCCGTCGGCGACCCTCCGGTGGGCCAACGCCATCGCGGCCGCGAGCGGGGTGACGCCGGCGCGGTCGGCGTCGTCGTACACGCGGCGCATCGTGTCCCCGATGCCGCGGACCAGCGCCCGGGCCACCTTTGGGTCGTATCCCTCGGACCGCAGCTCGACGCTGATGTTGACGATGCCCCCGGCGTTGGCGACGAAGTCGGGCGCCCAGAGGATCCCGCGGTCGGCGAGCAGGCCTGCCACGTGATCGTCGGCGAGCTGGTTGTTGGCCGCCCCCGCGATCACCGGGGCCTGCACCAGTTCGACGCTGTCGTGGTCGAGGATGCCGCCCAGGGCGCACGGCGCGAGGACGTCGACCGGAGAGGAGAAGGCCTTGTCGCCGCCGACCCAGCGAGCACCCAGCGCGGTGGCATCCGCCTTGCGCGCCCGGTCGATGTCCGCGACCAGCAGCTTCGCCCCGGCCTTCGCGAGGAGCCGCGCGAGGGGGAGACCGACGTGGCCGAGCCCGATGAGCGCGACGCTCCGACCGCGCAGGTCCGGGGATCCGAAGGTGCGCTCGACGCTCGCGCGGATCGTCTCGAACACGCCCAGGGCGGTCCACGGACTCGGATCTCCGGATCCGCCGCGGGCGCGGCTCAGGCCGGTGACGTGGGACGTCGCGGAGGCGATGGTCGCGATGTCCCGAGCCGAGGTCCCGACGTCCTCCGCGGTGATGTAGCGGCCGTCGAGCTGCTCGACCGCCTCGCCGAAGTCGATGAGCGCGTCGCGACGGGCACGCCCGGTCAGGCGGGCGGGGTCACGGCAGGCGAGGACCCCCTTGCCGCCACCGAGCCGCAGGCCGGCGACGGCGGACTTCCACGTCATCGCCCGGCTCAGGCGCAGCGCGTCGCGCAGGGCGAGCCGGTGATCGTCGTAGCGGAGCACGCGGCATCCGCCGAGCGACGGGCCGCGGGCCGTCGAGTGCACCGCGATGATGGAGTACAGGCCCGAGCGCGGGCCGCGGCGCACGAGGACCTCCTCGTGATCCAGCGACGTCATGTACCGGTCGAACGGAACGGAGCTGCTGCTCACCGAGTGGAACCCGTCCCTGCGGTGGTCGTCGTCGACGAGCCGGGGGTCGGCGCGCCGCCGGCGCCCGGAGCGGGGCTGGCGGCTCCGGACGGGGCTCCGGTGTCGCGGGCGGGCTCGGTCCTGGTGGGCGCCTGACCGGTGGGCTGGCCGGTCGTGGCGCCCGAGCCCGACGACGGCGACTTCTGCGGGGTGCCGGTGGTGGAGGTTCCTGTGCCGCCGCCGGAGGTCGTGCCGCTCCCCGGCCCGGTGGTCGTCGGCTGCTGCCCGGTGGTGCTCGGCGGAGGCGTGACGACCGATGTCTCCTCGGGTGCCTGGACGCCCCCGGTGGTCTCCCCGATCGTGGGCGGCGCTGTGATCGGCGCCAGGCCGGGCTCGGCCGCGTCGTCGCCGGCCGGGGCCGGGGTCGGTGGCAGCGCCTCGTCCGCCGTGGCGCGGTGCTTGCTCGCGACGTGCTCGTCGGCTGCGGGCTGCTTCGAGAGGGCGAGCTCGGGCCTCGGGCCACTGCGGTCCAGGGCGTGCGCCCGGGCGATCTCGGCCGCGGGGGGTACGGCGGCGCGCACGGGAGCGGACTTCCGTTCGGACTTCGCTGCGCTGCGGCCCGACTCGGGAGGAGCGATGCGCTGCTGCACCTCGGCGGCGCTCCCGCCGACGACAGCCGCGCAGCACACGATCGCGGCGACCTTGCTGGCCGTCGCCGCGGCGCCGCCGCCGATCAGGGCGACACCGCTGCCGCCACCGACGGTCGCGGCGCCGCCGGCCGCCGCGCCCGAGCCGGCGGAGCCGATGCCCAGGAGCTTCACGAGCACGCCCCACGGGCCGGGACCGGGGGCGAGGCTGTGCAGTCCGGTCGCCACGCCCTTGAGCGTCTCGCGATAGGACCGGCAGGCGGGGCAGTCACGCAGGTGGCGCCGGGCGCGCCCGGTCATCCGCACGCCGCGGTCGTGGGCCTGGTCGAGGTCGTCGCGGATGTCCGCGCACGACAGCGCGCGGGCCTCGGCCTGCTCGACCAGTCCCATCCGGGCGCGCACGAGCAGCGACTTGACGGCCGGGATCGAGCAGTCCAGCGCGTCGGCGAGCTCCACGTAGGAGAGGCCCTCCATCTCGCGCAGCAGCAGCGCGGACCGCTGCTGATCGGGGAGACGGCCGACATCGGTGACGAGGCGCTGCAGGTCCTCGCGCTGCTGGGCCTCGACGATCGGGTCGTGCAGCGAGGCGGCCGTCTCCTCGTGGAGCTCGACGGTCGCGGGCTGCGGGCGCCGTACGTGGTCGATGCACCGGTTGTGCGCGACGCGGTACAGCCAGGCGCGCACCGACACCGGACGGTCGTCCGCACGAAGCGCCCCGTACGCCCGCAGGAAGACGTCCTGCATGACGTCCTCGGCATCCGACGGCGACCCGTTGAGCATCTGACGGGCGTAGGTGAAGAGCCGCTGCCGGTAACGGTCGTGGATCACCCGGAACGCCTCGTCGCTCCCGGCACGGAACAGCGCCAGCAGCTGCTCGTCCGACCGCAGCCGCAGGAGCGGCCCTCCCCGGAGGAGGCGGATTCCGGCAGGGGATCTGGTGGTCGGGACGTCCACGTGAAGCTCCGTAGGCTACTCCCGCAAACGGCCGTGCGGGCACAGAGTTGCGCGAACCGCCGGGTCCTGCGCGGCCTCCGCCGCGACGCGGCCCACCCGCCGACCGGTGCCTCACACGACGAGCCCGTGGCGCATCGTGTTCTCCACGACCACGCGCGGCTCCACGAAGTGCAGGAGGTAGTCGGGCCCGCCGGCCTTCGTGCCGGTGCCCGACAGGCGGTTGCCGCCGAACGGGTGGCGTCCGACCATGGCGCCGGTGATGTCGCGGTTGACGTACAGGTTGCCGACCGGGGACCGGCGTGCGACGTGGGCCACCGTCCGCGGATCGCGCGAGAACAGCCCGCCGGTCAGGGCGCTCGACGAGGCGTCGACGATGTCGCAGGCCTCGTCGATCCCGGCGACCGCCTCCACGGTCAGCAGCGGTCCGAACAGCTCGCGTCGCAGCAGTTCGGAGTCCGCGGGCAGCGCGCGGACGACCGTCGGGGCCACGAACCAGCCGGTGCCCTGTGGTGCGGCGGAGGACGCGACCACCGAGCCCTCGCGCCGTGCGAGGGCGACCGCGTCGTGCAGCCGCCGCTGCGAGCCCTCGTCGATCAGCGGTGGGACATCGGTCGCGAAGTCCTCGGCCTGCCCGACCCGGAGTGCATCCACGGCGCCCGCGAGCCGCTCGACCAGGAGGTCCGCGATCCGCTCGTGCACGAGCACCCGGGACGCCGCCGAGCACTTCTGCCCGCCGAACGCGAAGGCACTGCGGACGATCGCGGGGACCGCCTCGTCGAGATCGGCGTCGGCGTCGACGATGATGCAGTTCTTGCCGCCCATCTCGGCGATGACGCGCTTCAGGTGCCGCTGGCCCGGAGCGACGTCGGCGGCGGCACGGAGGATGTCCAGCCCCACCGCCTCGGACCCGGTGAAGGCGATCGTCTGCACGGCGGGGTGACGCACGAGCGCGCGGCCCGGCTCGTCGAAGCCCGGGAGGAGGCCCAGCGCGCCGGTGGGGAGGCCCGACGCGTAGAGCGCCTCGACGATGGCCAGTGCGCAGGCCGGAGCCTGCTCGGCGGGCTTGAGGACCACCGTGGAGCCCACGGCCAGGGCCGCGGCGGTCATGCCCAGCGGGATCGCGAGCGGGAAGTTCCAGGGGGCGACGACGGCGGTCACGCCGCGCGGCACGTAGCGCAGCTCGTTGCGCTCGCCCGGGACCGTGACGAGCTGCGGGCCTTCCTCGAGCGCCAGCGCCCGGACCGCGTAGTAGCGCAGGAAGTCGATGGCCTCGGCGACGTCGGCGTCGGCCTCGCGCCACGGCTTGGCGCACTCGCGCACGGCGAGCGCGGCGAGCTGGTGGCGATCGTCGTGCAGCCGGGCCGCGGCGCGGTGCAGGACGGCCGCACGCTGCGGCGCCGGGGTCGCGCTCCACGTCCGGAACGCCCGGCCGGCAGCGGCGACGGCGTCCTCGACGTCACGAGGCGTGGCCGCGTGGGCGGTGGCGACGACGCGCGTGGGGCATCCGGGATCGGTCGACGCGAACGTCTCGTTCGTCGTCCGCCGCTCGCCGGCGATGACCGGCACCTGCAGCGGCAGGCGGCGATCGAGGTCACCGAGCGCGGCGAGCAGCTCGTCGCGGACCTCGGCGCGGCGCAGCTCGAGGAGGGGCTCGTTGACGAAGTCCGTGGTGGACGGGGTGGGGGCGATGACGGTCACGGGGCCCTCAGGAGGTCGTCGAGCTCGGCGCCGGCGGCCCGCGCCGACAGGAAGGAGTCGTTGCTGGAGTTCTCCAGCAGCCGTCGCACGAGGTAGGCCATGCCGGCCACGAGATCCCCGACGGGGCAGTAGGTCCGCACCCGCACGCCGCGGTCGGCCAGGGCGCCTTGCAGGTCGTCGCCGAGTCCGCGGAGCACCTGGTACTCGACGTCGCCGGGCGCCAGCCCCAGCTCGTCCTGGACGGCCAGGGCGTGGGCGACGGAACGCAGGTTGTGGGAGGCGATCGCCGGTCGCACCAGGGGGGCGTTCGGCGTGTCGGGGGTGCGCGCGACCCCCAGGAGCCGCCGCGTGAGCTGCTCGAAGCAGCGGTCGCACGCGGCGCGGTCCTCCCACACCGGGACCGGCCAGCCGACCTGCTGCGCGTGGACGAGCTCGTGGTCCCAGTAGGCGCCCTTGACGAGACGCACCGTCAACGGGACGGAGCGTCCGGCCTCGCGAGCGCGGTCGAGGATGGCCTCGAGGTGCCGCGGGGACTCCTTGAGGTAGGCCTGCAGCACGATGCCCGCGGACGGTCCGTCACGGAACTCCGGCTCGGCCAGCAGCCGCAGCGCCGTCTCCAGCACGGCGTCGCGGTCGTCGAGGGACTCCATGTCGACGTGCAGGTGCGCACCCAGGTCGCGCGCGCGGCGCAGCAGCGGTCGCAGTCGGGTCGTCGCGTCCGCGATGCCGCGCTCGGGAGCGTCCGGTCGCAGATGGGGGGTCAGGGCCGAGACCTTCACGCTGAGGTTCACCCGGGGGAGGGGACCGACGCCGTCGCGCTCGAGGATCCCGCCTGCGGGCCAGGTCGCGGCGGCGGCGCAGAGCACGTCGAGGGCCTCGGCGCAGCGCTGGGCGTAGGCGTCGGCCTCGGCTGCGGTGACCGTGGCCTCGCCGAGCAGGTCCACGGTCGTCGAGACGCCGTCCTTCCACAGCCGCCGTAGCGCGGGGACCGAGGAGGCGGCATCGGCGCCGACGATGAACCGTCCGGCCATCTGGCCGACCCCGGTGGCGAGGAGGTGCCCGGCGGCGCGGGCGCTGAACCGGCCCTCCGCGACCCGCTGGGCCGCGGTCACGGCGGCGCCCCGCGGGCCGTCGCGGAGGGTCACCTCGTCGAGCAGGCCGGCGAGGTGCCGGCCGAGGTCCTCGGCGTCCGCGCAGGCCGGACGCACGTCCACCAGGCGGAACAGGGCTGCCTTGACCTGTGGGTCGGCCGTGAGCCGGCGCATCAGGGCGTCGTCGGCGCGCGTGCGGAGCGGACGCCGGCGGTCCATCGCGGCGGCGAGGTCGTGCCCGATGGACCGGATGGCGTCCGCGGCGGGCGGTCGCGGAGCATGAGACCGTGGGTGCGGGACGACGGCGCTGGCCATACGTCGATGATCGACGGCAGCGGCGGCGATGTCGTTCGACGGGTGTCGCGATCTCAGCCGTCGGACGCGACGGGCGTCGAACGCAGCCGTGCGGCGCGCAGCGCGAGGTGCAGGGCGAGGCGCACGTCGCCGTCGTCGAGCCGTACCTGGGCCAGCGTCTCGATGCGTTTCAGCCGGTGGTAGAGCGTGGCCCGGTGCAGGGAGAGGTCCTGGGCCGCGGCGTTCGCGTCGCCTCCGTGGTCCAGCCAGCTCAGCAACGTCGCCCGCAGCGCGCCGTCGGCGTCCTGGTCCGCCAGTCGCCGGAGCTCAGGGGCGCGCGCCAGGTCGTCGAGGGCGGTGGTGGGCAGCAGGGCGAGCGTACCGTCCGTGCCCGCCTCCCCGAACCGCAGCACCGGACCGCGTCCGGGGACCGCCCCGGCCACGAGCAGCGCAGCGCGCGCCTGGGCGAGCGCGCTCGGGAGGTCGGCCAGGGACGGGTGCGGGTCGCCGATCCCGGCCGGGGTCCCGCAGACGTCCGCGACGCGGCGCACGAGGTCGTCGAGGTCGGTGCCGGTCGGCAGCGTCACGAGGAGCAGGAGCTCCCCCGGATCGCCCGTGACGTCCAGCGCATGACGCGACGGGAGCAGCCTGCGCAGGCGGCCCCCGACGTCCGCGGACGCGCGTGCCGCGACCACGGTCGTCGCGGGCGTGGGCAGCAGGGCGCCGGATCGGCTCAGCGCCTCGGCGGCTCCCGTCTCACCGCGCAGGGCGGCGTGCACCAGCACGTCGACGGCGGCCCGCTCCTCGTCCTCGGCGTCGCGCATCCGTCGGAGGACCTGCGCCGTGGCGGCCGCCGCCTCGACCGTCGCGTCGATGTCGGCCGCCGCGACGGGCCGGCCGGGCTCGTCGGCGAGCCACAGGAAGCCCAAGAGGCCTCGGGCGTCGCGTACGGGCACGCAGACCCGGGGCTCCATGCCGAGCTCCGGCGCGGCCGGGAGGCGCAGCGGGTCCTCCGCGGCGTGGATGCCGTGGCGCCGCATCCACGCGTCGACCTCCCGGGGCCCGCTGCGAGCCAGGATCGACCGGCTTCGCACCGCGTCGATCTCGTGGTCGTGCACGCTGTAGGCCAGCACTCTCAGGTCACGGTCCTCGAGGTCGACCGGGCGGCCGATCCGCTCGGCGAGCTCGTCGACCTGAAGCTGCAGGATGTCGTGCGGGTCCGAGGGCATCTCGTCGGTGCTGGCGTCCAGCGTAGTCGTCGCGCGCCTGGAGCCCGTAGGGTCGTGCAGACCGCACACCGTTCCCCAGGAGGACCGCATGAGCAGCACCGACACCGCCACGCGACTCATCGCCGTCGACGACCTCGGCGCCTCGCAGGTCGCCGTCGTGCCCGACAGCCCGCACGGCGCGCTCGCCGTCGGGATGAGCGCCGGACAGCCGTTCGCCGTCTCCAACCGCTGCCGGCACCTGTTCGCGCCGCTCGGGAAGGGCAAGGTCGACGACGACGGATGCCTGGAGTGCCCGTGGCACGGCGCGCTGTTCGACGTCCGGGACGGCAGCATGGTCCGCGGGCCGCAGGGGGCCTTCAAGCCGATCTCCGGGGCGGTCAAGGGCACCCTCGGGGCGCGGAAGCTCAAGACCTACCCGGTCGAGGTCCGCGACGGCGCCATCTGGCTCGTCTGAGGGCGGCGCGGGCCGCCGGGCGCTACCGGCGCTTCGCCGTGCAGGTCCGGTAGGAGCGGCGCAGCCGCAGGACCCGGTCACGGGAGGTCGTGACGCGGATCGAGACCCGGTGCCGTCCGCGGGGCAGGCCGTCCAGCACCACCCGCACGCCGTTGCGCCCCACGACCTTGGCGCGGCGTGGTGATCGGCTGCCGATGCGGACGCTCGCGCGGCGGATCCGCTCTGCGCGCCGCAGACGCGGATGCACGACGACGCGCCTGCGGCTGGCGCAGACGCGCGGCGGGGTCGAGGCCGAACGGGTCGGCAGGTCGAGCTCGATCGCGTCGACCGCGACCGAGAACGTCCCGTTGGAGGGACGCGCGTACGGCGCGTCGATGCCGACGAGCTCGAGCCGGGGACGGTGCCCCGCCTCGAACCGCCACGCGTTGGCGTGGAGCTCGAAGACGTCGCGATCCCCGCCGCTCGGGCGCAGCGTGCCGCGGGCCACGAGGCGCTGCGTGGCGCCGTCCGGTGCGAGGTCCCAGAGGCGGGCCTGCACCTGCGCGACGCTCGGCGGGCTGCCGCTGACGCGCAGCCGCGCCGTGATCCGGGGTGCGCCCAGCAGCAGGGTGCCGCCCTCGGGAGCAGCGGGCAGGTCGTAGACCGCCGTGCCCGGCGCGCGGTCGGCCGGCGTCCGGACGCACCCGTCGCCGCCCCCGGCGACGGGGTCGATGGCGACCGACACCGTCGGGGACCCTCCGGTCGACCGGACCGACTGCGGGTCGTCGCTGCGCCACCGCAGGTGCGCGTTCGCGAGCTTCGTGGCGGTCGCGGCGTGGAACGGCCCCTCCGAGGGACGGTCGCGCGGGCACGTCTGCGACATGGCCGTCACGCCGGTGACGGGGGCCGGTCCGATGCCGCGCACGTGGTGGTCGAGCCACTGGTGCACGCGCTGGAGCAGCAGCTTGCGGACGTCGGGCTTGTTGGACGAGCGCTGGTGCCCGAAGTCCCCGAGCAGCACGGAGATCGGCACGTCCGGGTGCTGACGTGCCATCCGCTCGGTGAACCGCAGGGTCTCGTCGACCGGGAACAGGTCGTCGGTGAAGCCCGCGCCCACGAACAGCGGGGGCGGCGGGACGGAGCTGTCGATCCCGTAGGCGGAGTGGTACCGGGTGAGCGTGTCGATGATCGCGCGCGCGCCGGGGTCGTCGTAGGGCTCGCCCACATCGGAGCGCGCCACCCACCCGGGGACGTCGGCCTCGGGGTCGATCCCGGCGGGCGCGATGTAGCCCATCGGGCGTCCCGGGACGAACGGCTGGCCGAGCGGCTGGCCCGGCCCGGTGGCGTTCTGGGCCGCCGCGAGGATCGCGTTGGCGATCGACGGCTGGAACACGCCGACGGGGGAGACGAGGTCCTCGTCGGCGATCGGCCGGCCCACGAGGAAGCGGCCGTTGGGAGCGATCGTGTAGACGAGGTGGCTCCAGGGGATGACTGGCGCGGCCGCCGTGAGCCGCAGCGGCACGCCCTTGGGTGACCGCCAGGGCACGAGGGTGCCGTCCGGCAGCATCATCCGGTCGCCGAGGGCGGCGAGCATGAGGGTCTGGCCCCCGCCGTAGGAGTCGCCGGTGGCGCCGATCCTTCCGGCGTCGGCGACCCCCTCGTCGACGAGGCGGCCGACGAGCTCCTGGGTGTCCCTGACCTCCCAGCGCACGTCCGCGAGATGCAGGTAGCCCTTCGCGCAGGCGGCGGGCGAGGCCGCTCTCGCCTCCGGGGTGCCGCACGATCCCCACAGCCCGCGGGCCGTGAAGTTGAGCACCGCGTACCCGTCCTTCGCCCAGGCCTGGACGTTGTCGGTGTAGGCGGTCTCCCGAGGATCGAGGAACTCGTGCTTGGAGTTGCCGAAGCCGTGCGTGGTGACCACGAGCGGCAGCGGCCCTTCCGGGGCCGAGGCCGGCAGCGCGACCGTCGTGTCCAGCGGGACGCCGTCCCAGCTGGCGACGAGCCCCTCGCAGAGGCGGACCCCGTCGCTGTCGCGGCAGTCCGTCAGGCCGAGCGGGGCGGCGGCATGGGCGGTCGGCGCGGCCCCGGTCGCGACGACGACGGCCAGCAGCGCCGCTCCCAGGTACCCACGCATACCTCAGACCCTATCCGCGCGTCGGACCGCGCGCGCCCGACGGCCGCGCCCGTTGCGTGGTTGTGTCGTTTCGCATTAGGGTCTGACGGTGTTCCCCCGACCCACACCGAGGCGGTAGGTCGTGCCGCACCCCAACCGCGTCACCCCGTTCGGGACGCTCGAGCCCGTGCCGGTGCGCGGGACCATGATGGGGAACCGCGGGTGCCTGGTCGACGCCGACGGCCGACTGCACCGGCGATGGCAGGGGGAACGCTGGAT
>NZ_JBFIGP010000124.1:0-10291 GCF_041602235.1 Paraconexibacter sp. | reverse complement strand
CTCCGGGCAGCTGACCCTGCTGATCGAGTGCGACCTGCGACGCCCGTCGCTCGCCGGCCGGCTGGGCATCGAGCGCTCCCCCGGCCTGAGCGACTACCTGGGTGGCAACGCCACACCGGCCGAGGTGCTGCAGACCGTCCGTCTGCGCCCCGACCAGCAGGAGGGCGGCCCGACCCTCGTCTGCATCGCCGCGGGGACGCCTGTCGCCCGCCCCGCCGAGCTGCTGGAGAGCCAGCGGATGCGGGACCTGCTCGCCGAGGTGCGGGACGCGTACGACCTCGTGATCCTGGACACCAGCCCGGTCCTCCCCGTCGTCGACACGCTGCGGCTCATCCCCGCGGTGGACGCCCTCGCGGTCTGCGTGCGCAGCAACGAGACCACGCGCGAGCAGGCGCGCGCCCTGATCGACGCGCTGTCGAACCTCCCGGCCCGCCCGACCGGCACGGTGATCACCGGCATCCGTCCGGAGAACGAGGAGACGTACACCTACTACTCGTATGCCTACGTCGGTGCCGGCAAGTAGCCGTCCGCGGGTCTCGGTCATCCTCCCGACGAAGGACCGTCCCGACACCCTGCCCGAGGTGCTGGACGCGCTGGAACGCCAGGATCTCGCGGGCCTCGACGCCGAGCTCCTCGTGGTGGACAACGGCTCCGCTCCGGCCGCGGTCGACGCCGCCCGCGAGCGCGTCGGGCGGTTCGCCTGGGGTGCCCGGTTCCTGGAGGAGTCGAGCCCCGGGGTCGCGGCGGCCCGCAACACCGGCGCACGCGTGGCGTCCGGCGCCGTGCTCGTCTTCCTCAACGACGACGTCGTGCCCGCCGACGCGGGGTGGCTGCGCGGTCACGTGGACCGGTTGCTCGCCGAGGACGACCCCCGTGCCGGGGTCCTGGGCCCCGTCGTCTGGCATCCCGGCATCGAGATCACCCCCGTGATGCGCTGGCTCGCGCGGCGCGGGATGTCCCACGCGTACGGCGAGCTGGAGGCCGGGCGCTCCGATCCGGCGGAGCTCTACGCCAACAACCTCTCGCTCCACCGCGGCGCGTTCGAGGAGGCGGGCGGCTTCGACGCGCGTTTCGCCTCCTACGGCTGGCAGGAGTACGACTTCGCCCTGCGCCTGCACGACCGCGGTTTCCGGCTGGTGCTCGCGCCGGAGCTTCGAGCCTGGCACCACCACGTGCACGATCTCGACGACTCGCTGCGGCGTCAGGAGCGGATCGGGCGGACGACCGTGCTGTTCAACGCCATCCACGCTCAGCGCCCGGGGCTCCGCACGCCGCACCCCGGCCGCGTGAAGATCGCGCTGGGCGCTGCCCTGGCCCCTCTGCTCCTGCGTCTGCGACCGCCACGCCGACTGCCCGACCGCGTCCTCGCGCCCCTGCTGTGGGCCATGCATCAGGCCGCGCTCGCGCGCGGGTTCCGGGCCGGGCGCCGGGACCTCCCGGGCGTCCTGTGATGACGTCGCTCGCGGACCTCGACATCGTGATCCCGACGTACCGGGGCGCCGAGCGCGTGGCCGCGTGCGTGGCCGGGCTCGGCGACCTGGACGGCGCGACCCTGTGGCTGGTGGACGACGCCTCCGGGGACGACACGGTCGACCGGCTGCGCCGCGACCATCCCGACGCCCGGATCATCGAGCGCGCGGAGAACGGCGGCTTCGCGGTCACCGCGGACACGGGCCTGCGCGCCGGATCGGCCCCGTTCGTCGCGCTGCTGAACGACGATCTCCTGCCGCGCCCCGGCTTCCTGCCGGCGATGCTCGCCGTCCTGCGCGGCGATGACCGGATCGGCATGGTCGCGCCGGTCATGGTCCGCCCGGACGGGGAGCGGCTCGAAGGCGTCGGCATCGAGGCGGACCCCACGGTCGCGGGCTTCTCGTGTCACTGGGGCGCCCGCCTCGACGAGGTCGGTCGCCTGGACCACTCCCGCCTGCTCGGACCGAGCGGCGGCGCGGCGGCGTACCGCAGGGCAGCTCTCGAGGAGGTCGGCTATCTCGACCTCGCAATAGGTTCCTACTCGGAGGATCTCGACGTGGCATTGCGAATCCGGGCGGCCGGATGGGCCGCACGTCCCGCGCTCGACGCGGTCACCGTCCACCTGGGGTCGGTGACCTTCGGGCACCGCACCGACCGTCAGCTCGGCGACAAGGGCCACAGCCGGGGGTACCTCATGCGCAAGTACGGCGTGCTCCGTGATCCGCGCACGGCGGGGCTCGCCGTCGCGGGAGAGGCGGCGATCCTCGCGCGCCAGCTGACCCGCGACCGGAGCACCGCCGGTCTGCGCGGCCGCGTCGCCGGCTGGCGCCTCGCCGGGCGGCGGGAGCGGGTCTCGGTACCGGACGGTCTGCTCAACGGCCGGATCGGGTTCCTCGAGGCGCTGCGGCGACGGAGGTCCTACGGTGGTTGATCCACGCCCCGCGGTCAGCGTCTGCGTGCCGTTCTGCGGCAGTGCCGACGACGCCGCGGAACTCGCGGACGCGCTCGGCGTCCTGGAGCTCGGTCCCGACGACGAGATCGTCGTCGCCGACAACTGCGTGACGCCGACGTTCGAGCGCGGCGCCGGGGAGCGCCCGCAGATGCGGGTGGTGCGCGCGACGGGCGAGCAGTCCTCGTACCACGCCCGCAACGTGGCCGCGTCCGCGGCGCGCAACCCGTGGCTGGCGTTCACGGACGCCGACTGCCGCCCGCGCCCGGACCTCCTGTCCGCCATGCTCGAGCCCGTCCCGGCGGAGCACGTCGGCGCGGTCGTCGGCGCGGTCCACCCCGTGCTCGACGCGACGACCTGGGTGTCGCGCTACACGATCACACGCCAGCAGAACAAGCAGGCGATGCACATGCGCAACGCCTACAAGCCGTTCGGCGCCACGGCGAACCTGACGGTCCGGCGCGAGGTCTGGGAGGCCGTCGGCGGTTTCCACGAGGGCATCCGGTCCGGCGGCGACTGCGATTTCAGCTGGCGCCTGCAGGACGCCGGCTGGGAGCTGGAGTACCGCGAAGAGGCCGCCGTGCTGCACGAGCAGCGGGAGACCATCCGGCAGCTCGTGCGTCAGTACGCGCGGTACGGGGCGGGACGCCGGTGGATCGCCGTGCGCCACGTCGGGTCCAGGATGCGACCGCGGATCCTGCGACCGGTGTCGCGCTGCGTGGCCGCGTGCGGCTACTGGATGCTGCGCGGCAAGCCGCGCCGCGCCGGGTACAAGCTCATCGACGCGCTGGTCCTCTGCTCGGAGGCGGCGGGCGGACTGCTCGCCAACACCCCGCCCTCCAAGGCCGCGCCCTCCGCCGACGCGGCCCCGGGGCCCGCCGCCGACCTCCCGTCCGTGTGCCTGGTCGTGGACCAGTTCCCGGAGGTGTCGGAGACGTTCGTCGCCCAGGAGGCCCGCGAGCTCGCGAACCTGGGGATCCGGGTCCGCCTGGAGGCGCACGGCCGCGGCCGGACCCCCGCGCGCGAGCTCTCCGAGGGTCTCGACGTGCACTACCTCGAGGACGACGGACCGCTCCGCAAGATCGCGGACCTCGCGTGGCTCGTGACCCGCGCCCCGCTGCGGTGCGTGGCGGACCTGCGCAGCCGGTCGCGTTGGCGCGAGCAGGAGCCGGTGCTCCCGCTGCGTTCCCTGGCGCCGATGGCCCGGCGCATCGCGGGGCGGGGTGATGAGCACCTCCACGCCCACTTCGCGGCGGGCGCGGCGCTCACGGCGCTCAGGGTGGCCGACCTCCTCGGGCGGCCGTGGAGCTTCACCGCACACGGCTACGACATCTTCCGGACGCGGCGGAACCTCGCGGAGAAGCTCGAGCGCGCGGCGTTCAGCACGACCGGGAGCGACTTCACGGTCGCGGCGCTGCGCAGCCACGGCAGTGCGGCGGCGGCGCAGCGGATCCACCGCGTGGTCATGGGCGTCGACGGTGAGACCTGGCGGCGCAGCACCCCGGTCCCCGAGCGCGGACCGGTCGTGGCCGTCGGGCGCCTGGTCCCGAAGAAGGGGTTCCCGGTGCTCGTCGAGGCCGTGTCGCTGCTCGCGGACGACCCCGCGTTCGAGGGTCTGGTGATCGTCGGGGCGGGACCGGAGCTCGAGGCGCTGCGGGAGGACGCTGAGCGACTCGGGGTCACCGACCGGATCACCTTCGCGGGCGCGCTGGCCCCGAGCGCCGTCCGCGAGGTGCTCGAGCGTGCCGTCGTCGTCGCCGTGCCGTGCGTGATCGCGCCCGACGGCGATGCGGACTCGATGCCGGTCATCGCCAAGGAGGCTCTGGCGATGGAGATCCCCGTGGTCGCCAGCGATGCCGCCGGCCTTCCCGAGGTCGTCAGCGACGCCTGCGGGCGGCTCGTCCCGGCGGGGGACGCGTCCGCGACCGCCGAGGCGCTGCGCGAGGTGCTCGACATGTCACCCGACGAGCGGCGGGCGCTCGGCGCACGCGGCCGGGAGCGCGTGGTGGGTGAGCTGGGCTCGCGCACGCAGACCGCCGTCCTCGTCGACCTGATCAGGGCGGCCCGTGCCGATCGTTGATCGCGCGGACGTCCTGGTGGACATGCGGCGCGAGCGGCCGCGGACGGGCATCGGGCGGGTCATCGCCGCCTGGCGGGAGGAGGCGCGGGAGCACCCCTGGCCCGTCGCGGTCCTGGAGCGCGACCAGGTGCCCGACAGGTCCCCGCGCCTCTCCGAGCCCCGTGCCGTCGGGCGCGCGGCGAGGGCGGCCGGCGCCAAGCTCGTGCACGCCGGCTACCCGTACGCGCTGACTCCTCGCCACCCCCCGACGCTGCTCACCCTCTACGACACGCTCCAGCTCGAGCGCCGGGACGCGCGCGCGGTCGTCTTCCGAGCGCTCCTGGCCCGCAACACCCGTCTGGCCCCCGCGGTGCTCACCATCAGCGAGTACGCCCGGGACCGCATCAGTGCCGAGCTCGGGCTCGCGGCGGACCGCGTGCTCGTGGCGCCGCTCGCGGTGCTGCCGGCACCGGCCGGGACCACCGACCGCACGCGGCCGTACGCCCTGTACGTCGGCAACGACAAACCGCACAAACGCGTGACCGAGCTGCTGCGATGGGCTCCTGAGCTGCTGGCCAGCCGCGGCCTGCGCCTCGTCGCGGTGCTCCCGGAGGGGTCCGCGGCGGCCGCGCACGGCGCGACCCTCGCGAACGTCGAGGTCCGCACTTCGCTCGACGACGCCCAGCTCGAGGACCTCCTGGGCGGCGCCACGATCTACGTGTCGCTGGCCGAGGGCGAGGGGTTCGGGCTGGTGCCCCTGGAGGCTGCGGCCCGCGGCGTGCCGTCCGTGCTCGCCGACGCCGGGGCCCATCGAGAGGTCATGGCCGATGGCGCCGAGTACTGCGAGGCGGATCCGGACGACCTGGCCGCCGCGCTCGACCGGGCGCTGGCCGACCGGGAGGCCCTGGGCGTCCGGGCCCGCGCACGGGTGGACGTGTTCTCGTGGAAGAACTCGTGGGAGGCGGTCGTGGCGGCGCACCGCCACACCCTCGCCATCCTCTAGGAGCCGCCGCCCGTCAGCCGAGCGGCGTGCGGTGGCGCAACGAGCCGCGCACGAGGGCGAGGCACGAGGCAGCGTCCCCGAGCGCGTCGATCGCCACGACGACGAGACCTCGCGGCCACCCGGCCCGCCGGCCCTTGCGCGCCGTCTGCGAGCACCACGGGACCGCCAGGAGCAACGGCGACCGACGTCGCGTGACGGCGGCGGTCACGACCCCCGCGACCGCCGCGTCGAACGCTGCGCTGCGGGCGTTGAGGAAGTAGCGCCGGTAGGCGACGTGCTCGCGGAGTTCGGGGATCTCGCGGATCAGTGCCGGGAAGTCGACGAGGCGTCCCTTCTCGGCCACGAAGGTCCGCAGGTCCCCGGGAAAGACGGCGTGGTGCACGAGCGCCTGCTCGCTGAAGGCCGTGCGCGCCCCGTGCCGTCGCGCGGTCCACGCGAACAGCACGTCCTCGCCGAGCGGCCGGGCGGCCGGATCGTCCTCGAGCAGGAAGTCCCGGAAGCCCCCCACGTCCTCGAACGTCGACCGGCGGACGAACAGGTTGGCCGTCTCGTAGAACCCGCGCTCCCGCACCACCTCGAGGGTCCGATCGAAGCGCTGACGTGTCGCGCTCGGGTCGGGCAGCACCTTCCCCTGCACCAGGTCGGCGTCGGCGAGGGCCGCGAGGCCCGCTGCCGCCCATCCCGGCGTCGGGATGCAGTCGGCGTCGGTGAACGCGATGTTCGGGGCGCCGGCGGCCATCACGCCGTCGTTGCGGGCGGCGCCGGGTCCCGCGCCGCGTTCGCGACGCAGCAGTCGCACGCCCGCCGCCTCGACGCGCTCGGGGGTGTCGTCGAGCGACCCGTTGTCCACGACGATGATCTCGATGCCGCCCGGCACCTCCTGGGCGGCCAGTCCCTCGAGCGTCGCCTCGATCGTGGCGGCCGCGTCACGGGCGGGGACGACGACGGACAGTGCTGGTGGCATCGGGCGTGAGGGTAGTGGCCGTGACCCGGCGGCGACGCCCGCTACCCTTCCCGCCCGATGCGCGTCGCCCTGCTCACGCCCGCCTACTGGCCAGAGGTTCGCCGGGGCACCGAGCGCGTCGTCCATGACCTCGGTGTGGGGTTGCACCGGCGCGGGCACACGCCGCGCATCGTCACCACGCATCCGGGGCGTCCGAGCACGGCCACGGAGGAGGGCGTGCGGGTGACCCGGCACTGGCGCCCGCCCCATCGGCCGGCTGCGCGCCTCGGGTTTCCCCAGCACACCTCCCAGATGCCGCTGCTCGCCGCGGACCTCCTGGTGCACCGGCAGGACGTCGCGCAGGCGTTCTTCCCGGGTGACGCGGTGGCCGCCGGCGCCTGGTCCCGCGTGACCCGCCGGCCCAGCGTCTTCTCGATCATGGGTCTCCCCCGTGCTCGCGCCCTGCGCCGCCACCGCCGCTCGCTGGGGCTGTGGCAGCGGGCGTGCCGGGACGCGACGGCGGTCGTCGCGCTGAGCCAGGCCGCCCGCGAGGCGGTGGGGCGCGAACTGGACGTCGACGCGCACGTGATCCATCCCGGCGTCGACCTCGAGCGGTTCCGTCCCGGCGCGGCGCGCTCCGAGCACCCGACGATCCTCTGCGTCGGCGCCCTGGACGATCCCCGTAAGCGGGTCTCGCTGCTCGTCGAGGCCTTCGGGGTCCTCCGGCGTCAACGTCCTACGGCGCGGCTGCTGCTGCTGCAGCCGTCCGATCCGTCGCTCGCGGCGCAGTTCGCGGCCGACGGGGTCGAGTTCGTCGACCTGGACCCTCGTGCGGAGGGTCTGCGTGAGCTCTACGGATCGGCCTGGGTGAGCGCCCTCGCCTCCGAGAAGGAGGCGTTCGGGCTCGTCCTGACCGAGGCGCTCGCGTGTGGCACCCCGGTGGTCGGCGCCGCCGACGGGGCTGCGCCGGAGATCATCGGGGACTCCGGCGTCGGCGCGACGTTCGCCGAGCCCGACGCCGAGTCGGTCGCCACGGCGCTGCTGGCTGCGCTGGAGTGCGCGGGCGACCCGTCGATCGTGGCCTCCTGCCGGCGCCGGGCCGAGATGTTCTCGGTGGCGCGGGCCCTCGACCTCCACGAGACCCTCTACCAGGAGTTGGTGCGGGCATGAGCCGTCCCCGGATCGCCGTCGTCGTCTGTACGCACAACCGCGAGGACCGCCTTCGGGGGCTGTTCGCGGCTCTCCGCGCGCAGGACGTGCCCGAGGAGGACTGGGAGCTCCTGGTCGTGGACGACGGGTCGACCGACGGCACGCCCGAGGTGCTGGCGGAGGTCGCCGCGGCCGGGGATCTGCCGCTGCGGGTCCACCGGATGGAGAACGCGGGCCCCTCCGTGGCCCGGGACGAGGGCTGGAGGCGGACGTCGGCTCCGCTGGTCGCCTTCACCGACGACGACTGCGAACCGGCCCCGGACTGGCTGTCGACGCTCCTGGAGCACCACGACGCCCAGCCCGAGGCGGTGGTGCAGGGCCGCACCGAGCCCATCCCGCGGGAGGTCGGACTGCTCGGCCCCAACTCCCGGACCCAGCGGGTGCAGCGCTGCGGCCCGTACTTCCAGACCTGCAACATCGCCTACCCGCGGACCTGGCTCGAGCGCGTCGACGGCTTCGACCGCTCCTTCGGCTGGGGCGGTGAGGACTGCGACCTGGCCTGGCGCTGCATCGAGGCGGGGGCGAAGGTGCGATGGGCGCCCGAGGCCCTGGTCCACCACGCGGTCGTCCAGCTCGGTGGCCGGGCCTATCTCCGCCAGAGCCAGCGTTTCACGGACTCGATGCGGCTCTACCGCCGGCATCCGGGCCTGCGCGGCGTCGCGCTGACCTGGTCGGTGTTCTACAAGGCCTCGCACCAACTGCTGCTGCAGTCCCTGATCGGCGTGCTGCTGGCCCGGCGCCACCCGGCCTGGCTCCTGCTGACCTATCCGTACCTGAAGCAGCTCGAGCGCCGATGGGCCGGCTCTCCGCAGTGGGCGCCGATGATCGTCGCCCACGACGTCCTGGAGGTGGGCGCGACCGTGCGCGGCGCGATCCGTCACCGGACCGTGGTTCTCTGACGTGGTGACGCGTATCGCGGACGGGACGGCTATCGTGCTGGGTCTTGCGGGGTAGTACATGACACGGGATGCATCAGGGATAGGTGCGCGCCTGCGCGCACTCCGCTCGCCGTCCGCCCTGTCCGTCGCTCCGGAGCCGGAGCCGACGCCGGAACTCGAGCCGGACGTGCCGCCGGTGCAGGCCGTGCCGCAGGTCCGAGCCCCGTCCGCGTCGACGGAAGCTGCCAGCACCTGGCGTCCTTCGGAGCTCGTGCGCGCGGCGCCCGCCGACGACGGGCTGTTCCTCGAGACTCCCGCCGCTGCCGCCGCGGACGGTCCGCGGCCCGTCCCCCAGCAGCCCGGCGCGCCCGCCTGGCTGCCGCAGGACCTCACCCGGGTCGACGTTCCGGCTACCGCGACCGATGCGACGGTCGTGGACGACCTCCCGCTGCGGGCCCCGGGCTGGTGGCTGCGCGGCGCCCGAGCCCGCGTCATCACGACCGCCACGATCGTCGGCGGCATCGTGCTCATCATCGCCGTGAGCGGCGGCTCGGACACCACGGTGGAGACCTCGTCGGTCGCCGGCCCGCGCACGCCGGCCGCGTCGACGGCGCCCGGCGCGAGCGCCGCCGAGATCGACGCGCAGCGCTCGAGCTTCGACACCCGACGCGCGAAGGAGCGCCGCAAGGCCGCCGAGCTGCGACGCGCGTCGCTTGCGCGGCGCGAGGCCCGGGCGCGCCGCGCCCCGGTCGCCCCCGCGCGGGGCACCGCCGTCGCGACCCCCGCCCCGTCGGTCGCGCCGCCGCGGGCCGTCGCCGCCCCGGTCACCCCCGTCAGGGCGAGCCCGACGCCGGCGAAGTCGCCGGCGACCAAGAAGCCGACCTCGACCCCCGCCCCCACCAAGGCGCCCACGCCCGCACCCGCCGCGTCCGAGCCGGCGCCTTCGGCGCCTTCCACCAAGCCGGGACGGGAACCCGCACCGTGAACCGGGCTGCGATCGCGCCATCGTCAGCCCTCCGCGCCGGCCTCGTCGGCTGTCTCATCGGTCTGGCGGCCCCCGTGTCGGCCTTCGCGGCGTCGCTGCCCGTGCGCACCGCCGCGCTCTCGACGGACGCGGAGGGCCGTACCCCCGATGCCGCGAGCGGGAATCCGACGATCTCCCGGCTGGGCACGATCACCGCCTTCGACACCGCGGCGACCACGTTCGGCCCCGGATCCGCGAACGGGAAGATCCGCGACGTCGTCACCGTCAACCTGGCGACCGGCGCGCGCACGCTCGTCTCGGATCCCGGCGTCGGGCTGCCGGCGGCCAACGGCCCTTCGACGTCGCCGGCGCTGAGCCGCGACGGTTCGACCGTCGCGTTCGTCTCGACGGCCAGCAACCTCGTCGCGGGAGACACCAACCGGGCCGCCGACGTCTTCGTCCGCGACGCGGCGGGCACCCTGACCCGCGTGTCCGTCACGAGCCTGGGCCAGGAGGCCAACGGCGACAGCGGTCCGCCCGCCATCTCCGGTGACGGGCGGTTCGTCGTGTTCTCGTCCAGAGCGTCGAACCTCGTACCGAACGACACCAACCGCACTGAGGACGTTTTCGTCCACGATCGCCGGACCGGCACGACCAGCCTGGTGAGCGTCACCCCCAAGGGCACGTCCGGGTCGGGGCGCTCGAGCACCCCGGCGATCAGCGACGACGGCGCGGTCGTGTCGTTCGAGTCGCTCGCCCGGGACCTCGTCAGCGGCGACACCAACGGCGTCGCGGACGTGTTCGTGCGCAACATCG
>NZ_JBFIGP010000123.1:0-10311 GCF_041602235.1 Paraconexibacter sp. | reverse complement strand
CGACGCGCCGCGAGTGCCCCGGCGCGGGCTCGAGCGCCGGCACGTGACGCAGCGCGATGACGAGCGCGGCGGCGACGATCGGGACGTTCATCGCGAAGATCGCCCGCCACGACAGCTGATCGATGAGCACCCCACCCACCGGCGGCCCCACCGCGATCGCGGCGCTGGTGGCCGCGGTCCAGGTGCCGATCGCCGCACCGCGCTGCACCGGGTCGCGGTACACCTCGGTCAGGATCGCCAGGGAACTGGGCACCAGCAGCGCCCCCGCGACGCCCTGCAGGCCGCGCGCGGCGACCAGCAGTTCCACGTTCGGCGCCAGCGCGCACAGCACGCTCGTCGCACCGAATCCGGCGACGCCGAGGACGAAGACGCGCCGGCGCCCGAACAGGTCCCCGAGGGCTCCGCCGGTGAGCACCAGCGAGGCGAGCAGCAGCAGGTAGGACTCCACGACCCATTGCTGCTCGGCCAGCGAGGCGTCGAGGTCGCGCTGGAGCGCGGGCAGCGCGACGTTGACGACCGTGGAGTCGATGAAGACGATCGCCGACCCGAGGATGCAGGCGACCAGCGCCAGGCGCTGCCGCACCGGGGTCATCGCGGCTCAGGCGCGCTGCAGGACGAGGTTGACGAAGCGCGTGCCGAGGTCCTCGGCGGTCTGCACCACCTCGTCGTCCCCGGCCGGGTGGTGCGACCCGTCGTCGGCGAGCAGCCCGACCTCGTACCCGGCACCTCGATATGCGGCGAGCGTCGCATCGACCGACACGCCCCGCTGCTCCATCCCCTCGAGCCAGAACTCGATCAGCAGCGTCGGGGCGGGGCTCGCCGCCAGCGTGCCGTGGAGGCCGGCGAAGACCTCGTGGTCGAACCCCTGGGCATCGATCTTGACCATGTCGACCGGGGTGTCGCCGAGAACCTCGTCCAGCCGCACCATCGGCACGAGCCGGGCTGCGCGGTCCGGGAGGCCGTGGCCCACCGGGTGGGTCTGGTGGTCGCCCCGGTTGTCCTCGTCGAGCTGCAGCTCGATCAGGCCGCGGCTCGCTCCCGCCGCGGCCGGGACCACCTTCGTGTTCGCCGGCGCGTGACGCCAGAGGTTGGCGCGCAGCAGCGCGAGGTTGCGCGGCTCGGGCTCGATCGCGACGACCAGGCCGGCCGGGCCGACGAGCTGCGCGCCCAGGACGGCGTGCCACCCGACGTTGGCGCCGCAGTCGACGAACACCTGCCCGGGCTGCAACGTCCGTCGCAGGAACGCCGTCTCCCCGGGCTCCCAGACCCGATGCTCGCGCACCCACGGCGTCATCACCTTGTCGTCCGCGTGGAACAGCATGTCCCCGATCTCCGTGTCGAGCACGGCGGCGTCGCGGGCGTCGATCGGCGTCAGGCTCGACAGCTCGCCCAGCAGCGACAGCTCATCGAGGGTCGCCCGGATCGCCTCGTCGACCCGGGCCTGCCTGCTCGTGACCGGCTGGGCGACCCGGCGAAGCGCCGAGCGCGCGGCCTTGCCCCCTACGCCGAAGCGGGACCGCTGGTCCCACGAGGAGTCGAGCTCGTCGGCGAGCAGACGGGCGAGGCGGCGGTGACGCATGCGCGGCAGGGTATCCGTCCGGCCGGTGCCCGCCGCGCGGGGTCAGGCGTCCTGTCCCGGCTGCTCCTGGCGCGCCGGCAACGCAGCCTCGATCCGACGCTGCTCGGCGAGCACCGACGCGGTCAGGGCGCCTTGCACGGTCCGCGACCGCTCGAGCTCCGCGACGAGCGCGTCGACCGCCAGCTCGAGCGTCTCGACGATCGCCCGGTCCGCGGCCAGGACGTCGGCGCTGATCGGGCGCGCGGCCTTCGTGACCCGCCCCCGCAGCCACCGCCGGACGGCGTTCAGGCCCTCCGGCACGATCTCGCCCGGCTCGTGCACCGTGTGCGACCGGGCGTGGGTCAGGGCAGCCCGTACCGCGTCGACGACCGGATCGCTGGTCCGCGACGCGCGCTGGTCGATCGTCGGCCGCAACGCCTCCAGGCGCTTGCGCAGCACGGCGCCGACCGCCTCCGCGGAGTACTCCTCACGCATCCGGCGAGCCGCTCGCTCAGCCCGTCGTGCCGCCTCGCCGGGGTCGTCACGGATGGCGCGGAGGGCGTCCGCCGCCGCGTCCAGGTCGGGGTCGGCCCACCTCGCGTCCGCGTCGTAGGGGTCGTTGCCGGGTCCGACGTCGACGAGGTCGTAGGGAATCGGCCACCCGCACCGGGCGTCCAGGAAGTCGCACGTGCCGCCATGGTCGGTCGCGACCACCGGCCGTCCGAGCGCCATGGCCTCGGCCACGGTCAGCCCGAACCCCTCGGACCGGTGCAGCGAGACGTAGGCGTCGCACGAGGCGAGCAGCGCGTCGCGCTCGGCGGCGGACAGGAACCGCTCGACGAGGTGGACGTCCTCGTGCTCGGCGGCGGCCTCGGCCAGCCGTCGCGCAGCGGCCGGATGGTGCTCGCCGTTGATGGTCTTGATGACCAGCGACGCGCCGCTGCCAGGCGGGAAGGCGCGGCGGAACGCGGTGATGAGGCCGAGCGGGTTCTTGCGCTCCATCACCGAGTGGAAGTCGAAGACGAACAGCACGAGGAACCCCTCGGGGACCCCGAGCTCCGCGCGCGGGACCGCGGCGACGCTGGGCGCCACGACCGGGAGCGGCATCCGGACGACCGGCACCGGGACCGCGGGGGCGATCGCGTCCTGGACGTAGCGCGAGCCGACCCAGATCTCGTCCACGTGATCGGCCGATTCGAGGTATCGGTCCGGGAAGGTCGGCAGCTCCCACCACCACAGGCCGATCGTGTACCGCCCGTCGAAGAACCGGGGACCGGCCTCGCTGGCGAACCGGGGCAGCCCGTCGGCGTTGACGCAGACCAGGTTGACGTCGAACGACGCGGCCTCCAGGGCCGTCGACCCGAACGCGTGGCCCCGGCGTGTGGGCGGCACGATGTCCCCCTGGATCGGGAGGACCGGGATGCGCGCCGCGTCGAGCGCCCCCACCATCCGCCGGGCGGCCTCGCCGACCCCGGACTCCGACTGGAAGTAGCCCGCGATGTTCACGCCCAGGGGCGCGCGTTCGTGCCGCTCGGTCTCGTCCCGCAGGTCGGGTACGGCCGCCGCTGGCACGCCGAGCTGCTGCGCGCCGTGCTGGGCCGCCCAGCCGAGGAAGCCGGCGCGGTCCGTCGCGTCCTGCAGGTTGGGGTACGCGCGCTGGAGCGCCTCCTGGTCCTCCCACAGGTGCACGAGCACCCGTGCCACGCCCCCGGCCTCAGCGCGCGGGTCGGCCTCCCCCAGCCATCGCAGGAAGGCTGCGCTCCCGTCGGTCGTGAACGGGCCCGCCTGGAGGTCGCCGTCGCGGATCGCCCGGCGGAACAGGGTCCGCAACCGGTGATCGAGTGGGGTGCCGTCGCCGAGACGACTCAAGTCGCGCCGCAGCGACGACGGATAGGTGGCGCCGTCGCGCGGGGGCGTGGGGTCGCCAGGGGGGCTCGCGAGCTCTCGCAGGTGGTCCTCGTGGGTGACGGTGACCGCGGGAAAGCGGGCGAGCGCCGCCTGGAGGTCGTCACCTTCGGCGAACGTGCCCACGCGGTCGCGCCACCAGGCGAGGACCTCGTCGGCCTCCGCGCCGTCCCCGACCGCCACGAAGCCCGGGACCAGCGGCCCGCGCTGCGGGTCCGCCTCACCGGCACCCAGGACGACGACCGCCGCACCCTCGGGCAGTTCGAGCGGGCCGTCGATCGGGGGGACCAGGTCCAGGCACACGACCGGACGCGCGAGGCCCCGCACGGCGAAGGGCCGCAGTGCCCGGGCGTACTCCACGGGCTCGTGCCCCGCGGCCAGGACCTCGGCGGCCGCGCCGGCCACGTCCGGCGCGCCGACGATCTCGATGCCGTCGACCGGTGACGGCATCGGTTCCGTACCGTCGGCGACGACGATCCGGACGGCGGCGCCCGGGTGGTGGTCGAGGAACGACCGGCCGAGCGCGACGGCGTCGGCAAGACGGTCCGCCGGGCAGACGGTGACGAGAGCGACGGGCCTCACCCCGCGAGTTCTACACGTCGAGGGCGTCCGGGCGAGCACGAACGCGTGCGGCGCAACCGACCCGTCAGGCGAGCATGTGCCACTCTTTTCGCGGTGCGTGTCGTGGTCACCGGCGGTGCCGGCTTCGTTGGGTCGAGCGTGGCGCTCGATCTCGTCCGACGTCATCCCGACTGGGAGGTCGTCGTGGCGGACAGCCTCTTCCGTCGCGGAAGCGAGCTGAACCTGCCCCGCCTCAAGGAGGCCGGGGTCGAGTTCGTGCACGCGGATGTGCGTCACCCGGAGGACCTCGCCCGGGTCGGGGACTTCACCGCCCTCGTCGAGTGCTCGGCCGAGCCCAGCGTCATGGCGGCGGTGCAGGGAGAGGGCGACTTCGTCGTCAACACCAACCTCATGGGCGCCTACCACTGCCTCGACCTGGCGGCCCGGCAGCAGGCGCAGGTCATCTTCCTCTCGACGAGCCGGGTGTACCCGGTGGCCGGCCTCGAGCAGCTGCGCACGACCGAGCAGGACACGCGCTTCGTGCTGGACGACGACCAGCCCGTCCCCGGCGCCGGCGCCGAGGGGATCAGCGAGGACTTCCCGCTCCGCGGCGCGCGGACGCTCTACGGCGCGACGAAGCTCGCCGGGGAGCTGTTCTGCGAGGAGTACGCGGAGACGTTCGGGCTGCCGATCGTCGTCAACCGCTGCGGCGTGATCGCCGGGCCGTGGCAGATGGGCAAGGTGGACCAGGGCGTCTTCACCCACTGGCTGCTGTCGCACTACACGGGCCGGGACCTGCGGTACATCGGGTACGGCGGCACGGGCAAGCAGGTCCGCGACCTGCTGCACATCGACGACCTGCTGGACCTGATCGACGACCAGCTCCTGCGCCCGCAGCATTGGGCGGGCCACACCTTCAACGTCGGCGGCGGCCGTGCCGGCAGCCTGTCGCTCGCCGAGACGACAGCGCTGTGCGCCGAGATCACCGGACGGTCGGTGAGCGTCACGCCGGCCGGGGAGTCCCGCCCCGGGGACGTCCGGGTGTACCTCACCGACGCGCGTGCCGTGCGCGCCCACGGCGGCTGGGCGCCGCAGAGGACCCCCCGCGACGTCCTGACCGACATCTTCACGTGGGTGAGCGAGAACGAGCGGCTCGTGCTGGGCGCTCTCGGATAGAACCTCCGCACCGCCACGACCAAGGAACGCACCGTGCCCGTCGCAATCATCACCGGCTCCGGAGGCCTGATCGGCTCCGAGGCCTCCCGCCACTTCGTCCAGCAGGGCTTCGACGTCGTCGGCATCGACAACGACATGCGCAGCTACTTCTTCGGCCCGGAGGCGACGACCGCTCCGACCACGCGGCGGCTGCAGGACGAGCTGGGCTCGTCGTTCACGGCGCTGGAGCTCGACATCCGCGACCAGGCGGGGATCGACAGGGTCGTCGCCGAGCACGCCCGCGACCTCGAGCTGATCGTCCACACCGCGGCGCAGCCCTCCCACGACTGGGCCGCCCGCGAGCCCTTCACGGACTTCAGCGTCAACGCCACCGGGACGCTCAACCTGCTGCAGGCGGCGCGCACGCACACGCCGGACGCCACGTTCGTGTTCACGTCGACCAACAAGGTCTACGGGGACACCCCCAACTTCCTGCCGCTCGAGGAGCACGAGCTGCGCCTCGAACTGCCGCGCGAGCACCGCTGGTACGACGGGATCGACCTCGAGATGTCCATCGACACCTGCACCCATTCGCTGTTCGGCGCCTCGAAGGCCGCCGCCGACCTGCTCGTGCAGGAGTACGGCCGCTACTTCGACATGCCGACCGTCTGCTTCCGCGGCGGCTGCCTCACCGGTCCCCAGCACGCCGGCGCCCAGCTGCACGGCTTCCTCGCCTACCTCATGAAGTGCACCGTCACCGGCACGCCGTACACGATCTTCGGCTACGACGGCAAGCAGGTCCGCGACAACATCCACTGCCACGACGTGGTCACCGCGTTCCACGCGTTCCACCAGGCGCCGAAGGCCGCCGCGGTCTACAACCTCGGCGGCGGGCGCAGGAGCAACGTGTCGATGCTCGAGGCGATCCAGAAGTCCCAGGAGATCAGCGGCAGGGAGCTGCAGTACACGCTCTCCGACGAGGCCCGCATCGGCGACCACCGCTGGTGGGTGTCGGACCTCGCGGCCTTCGAGGCGGACTACCCGCAGTGGTCGCTGACCTACGGGATCCACGAGGTGCTGCAGGAGATCCACGACCACAACGTGGAGCAGTGGACCTCGTGAAGCTCTCGGTCGTCATCCCGTCGCACAACGAGGAAGGCTCCATCGCGCAGACGGTGCGGTCGATCCAGGAGACGCTCGACACCGAGGGCATCACCGACCACGAGGTCGTCTGCGTCGACGACGCGTCCGCGGACCGGACCGCCGAGATCATCCGCGGACTCGCCGCCGCCGACCCGCGGGTGCGCTACGTGCGGTCGCCGTACCGCAACGGGTTCGGGTTCGCGGTCCGCGCCGGGCTCGACGTCTTCGAGGGCGACGCCGTCGCGATCATGATGGCCGACCTCTCCGACAGCCCGGAGGACCTGGTCAGCTACTACCGCCTGCTGCAGGCCGGGTACGACTGCGCGTTCGGATCGCGGTTCATGGCGGGAGGCTCGACGATCGACTACCCGTCGACCAAGCTGCTCGTGAACCGCATCGTCAACCTCGGGATCCGGGTCCTGTTCGGTCACGGCTACAACGACACGACCAACGCCTTCAAGGCCTACCGTCGCGAGGTCATCGAGACGGTCCAGCCCCTGCTGAGCCATCACTTCAACCTCACCGTCGAGCTGCCGCTCAAGGCGGTCGTCCGCGGGCACTCCTACGCGATCACCCCGATCACGTGGCGCAACCGGCAGACCGGGGTGAGCAAGCTGAAGCTGCAGGAGATGGGCAGCCGCTACGCGTTCGTCGTGCTGATGGTCTTCCTGGAGCACCACCTGAGTCGCGGCGACTACCGGCGGGGGGCCAGCGGCGCGACCCACCGCTGGCGAGCCGGCCGTCCCGGCGCGCGGCCTGCCGGCTCGGCGGACGCGCTCTCAGCGACGGGCCAGGGCGAAGGCGGAGACGCCGACCGGGAATGACCGGCCCCGCGCGAGCCAGCGCGCCTCGGCGGCGAACGCCTTGGCGAGCGGCGCGTTGATCCAGTCGGGTCCCATCGCGAAGTCGGTCTTGTCGGACCGGGACCCGCGGACGCGGCGGCGCAGCACGCGGATGGCGGCGATCGGCGGGAACAGCATCGTGTTGAAGTAGGAGGACCGCTCGACCGTCATCCCCGCCCGGGTGATCGCATCGTGCAGTCCCGGGCGCCGGTAGCGCCGCTTGTGCTGCGAGATCTCGTCCTGATCGCCCCACAGGAGCATGAAGGCGGGGACGGCCACCAGCAGGGTTCCCCCGGGCTTCAGGACCCGGCGGAACTCGCGCAGCGCTCCCACGTCGTCGTCGATGTGCTCGATGACGTCGAAGGCCGTGACCAGGTCGAAGGTCTCGTCGGCGAAGGGGATCGGAGCGCCGGGCTCCACGTAGCCGACCTCGGTGCGTCCGCGCTCGTGGCAGAACTCCACGGCGGAGCGGTCGCCGTCCAGCGCCGACACCGTGCCGAAGCGGTCGAGGTGCTGCAGGAACGCCCCGGTGCCGCAGCCGAAGTCCAGGATGCGGGTGTCCTGCGCGGGCGGCAGCCCCGCGGAGCGCAGGATCTCGGTGAAGATCGCGTTGCGACCCTGGAACCACCAGTGCTTGCCCTCGATCTCGAAGTAGTGGGCGTAGAAGTCACGCTCCATCGGGACGCGCCTCCGTGACCGACTCGATGATGAACGTCGGGCGGGCCTTGCTCTCGTCGTAGGCGCGGGCGAGGTACTCGCCGACGATGCCCAGGGACGTGAGCTGCAGGCCACCGAGGCCCAGGACGAGGATGTGGATCGAGGCGACGCCCGTGACCTCGTAGAGCCCGGCCAGGCGCAATCCGACGACGACCGGGATCGCCACGAAGGCCGCGATCGAGCAGGCGATGCCGACCAGCGAGGAGATCCGCAGCGGCAGCGTCGAGAACGAGATCACCCCGTCGGCGGCGAGCTGCGCGAGCTTGGACAGCGGGTACTTCGAGACCCCGGCGAACCGCTCGTCGCGCTCGTACTCCACGGACTCCTGCCGGTACCCGACCCAGGACACCAGGCCGCGCACGAAGCGGTTGCGCTCGGGCAGCGCGACGACCGCGTCCAGGGCCCGGCGGCTGATGAGCCGGAAGTCCCCCGCGTTGCCCGGGTAGTTCTCCAGGCCCGAGATGCGCCCGAAGGCGCGGTAGAACACGCGGATCGCCAGCAGGCGCATCCGCGGCTCGCCCGGTCGCACGTGGCGCACCGCGTGGACGACGTCGGCGCCGGCCCGCCAGCGCGCGATGAGCTCGCGCGCGACCTCGGGTGGGTCCTGCAGGTCGGCGTCGATCGAGATCACGGCCTCCCCGCGGGCGAGGGTCAGCCCGGCGGTCAGGGCGGCCTGGTGCCCGAAGTTCCGTGACAGGCGTGCCGCCCGCACCCGCGGGTCCGCGGCCACGATCTCGGCGAGCACCTCGGGCGTGCGGTCGGTGGACCCGTCGTCGACGATGATGAGCTCGTAGTCCTCGTCGGCGACCGCCTGCGCCATGCGCGTGCAGAACTCGCGCAGGCCGTCCTCCTCGTTGAACGCGGGCGCGACGATCGAGATCACGGGCGGCCGCGGCGCGGCGGACGTCATCGCGGGCCTCCTGTCCCGATGCGGGTCAGCAGCTCGTACTCGCCGTCCAGGAACGGGCGCGGGTTCTCGAACTGCGTCGTGACGAAGCGGGCCAGCGGCCGGTCGGGCAGCGGGCGGCCCTGCAGCCAGCCCTCCGCCTGCTTGGGGTTGCGCACGAGGCAGGTGCCCGGCTCGTCGGCCACCGCATCCACGACACGTTGCTGCTGCTCGGCGTCCAGCAGCAGCATCCACGTGCCCGCGTTCAGCCCGGTGGGCGGCGCGATGCCGGACCACACGTAGAGGCTGTTGAAGCCGGGATAGGTCACGAGCGCACGGCACTCGCGTCGGACGGTCCGCGCGAGGTCGGCGAAGCCGTCGGCGCGGCCGGGAGGTAGCCGCAGGGTGCTCGAGCCGGAGGTCACCAGCGGCTTGAAGTCCCCCCAGGTGTGCACGAACGTCGTCAGCGGCTGGGCGATCGAGGCGAGGGCGAGCGCGACGGCTACGGCGAGCACCCCGTTGGAGGCGTTGGCCAGCAGGCCGGGTCCGCGCTGGTCCTGGGTGCGGGCGCTCCAGGCCGCCAGTTCGTCGAGAGCGTCGCCGAGCAGCATGCCCGCGGGCACGATCATCAGCACGCTCGCCGCGCGGACCTGGGTTCCCGCGACGGGGTAGACCTGCAGCATCTCGATGAGCGCCAGCAGGACCAGGCCGGTGCGGACGAAGAGCGTCTCGCGGTCGCGCTCGACCCCGGTCGGGGGGACGAGCAGCAGCCACAGCAGCAGGGCACCGACCGGCAGCGGCCCCGAGGGCGGGCCGAACGTCAGGGGCGAGGCCTGCGCGACGGCGGCGAGGATCGCGATCGCCGCGACGCCGCGGATCGCGGCACCGGCCGGGCCGGACGGCAGCCGCCGGTCCGGGCGCCGGCGGACCGCCAGGGCGCCGACGACCGCCGCCACCGCCCACCACACGGTCGCGTCAGGGGTCGTGAACGCGATCACGAAGACCTCGCGCAGCTTGCTCGGCTCCACGAGCAGCCCGTCGATGACGGCGCTCAGCGAGCTGCCGAGCAGCAGCGTCACCGCCAGGAGCACGAACGCGGCGCCGGCGAACGCACCGCCGCCGAGCGCCAGGGCGTCCCGCACCAGTCGTCGGTCGCCCGCCCGCACCTCGACGCCGACGCCCACCGCCACGACGCCGGCGGTGCCGGCCCACAGCAGGACCAGCAGGTTGTAGGGGCCGCGATCGGCGAGGTCGGGCAGCAGCAGGACGAACGGCGCGAGCACCAGCGCGGCGATCGCGAACCGCACCGGCCGGCGCGAGGTGTCCGTCTGCGTGGCGAGGGCGAGCGCCACCGCCAGCGCGAGGACCGCGAAGGCCCCGAGGTTGACCTTCGTGAGCGCCATGAACGCCAGCAGGACCCCGAGGACCGGCCACGCCACGCCCGGCCGGCGGGGGATGGCGACCAGCGCGATCGAGGCGGCCGCGAACACGAGCGTCGACAGCCCGACGGGGTGCATCGGCTCGGGGACGAGCAGCACCATGGT
>NZ_JBFIGP010000122.1:0-10372 GCF_041602235.1 Paraconexibacter sp. | reverse complement strand
GCGGGAGGACGAGATCGCCCGCCGTGAGCGTGGTCTCGCGGACGAGATCGCGCAGCGCGGGGCTGGCGCGCAGGCGACGGGGTCGGACGTGCGGGAAGGACACGACGTGAGGGTAACGTCCGGTGCCCCCACGCCATGACCCTCAGGGTGCGGCTGCGCCGGCGCCCAGCCCGCGGTGCAGGGCCCGACGGCGGAGCGTCAGGGGCGTGCGACATCGTGCAGCAGCGCCGTCTCGACGTCGCGCAGGAACGCCGACACCTTCCGCGGCGAGTCCAGCAGGCCGGGCGCCTGCAACCTGAGCTGGGCGAGCCCGAGGTAGGAGCTGTACGCGAGCGCCGCGCGGTTGCGCGCCGCCGCGGGCGTCAGGCCGAGCTGGGAGAAGGCGCGCTGGAGCAGCGCGATGCGGCTGGCGGCAGCCACCGTCAGTGCCGCGGCGACGTCCTCGTCGTCCCCGGCCGCCATCAGCCGGACGATCACCGTCGGCTCGAGCTCGACGAACGCGTGCTGCAGCAGCAGGTGCAGCCGCTCGCGCGGATCCGCGATGGCGTCGAACCGCTCGGCCGTGTCGTCCACGAAGCGCTGCTGCCACGTCGCGAGCACCGCGCCCAGCAGCGCGCGCCGGTCCGCGAAGTGCCAGTAGAAGCTGCCCTTGGTGACGCCGAGGCGGCGTGCGAGGGGTTCCACGGCGACGGCTCCCAGGCCGCCCTCCTCGATCGCCGCGAGCGCGGCCTCGATCCAGTCGTCCCGATCCTTGGTGCCCGCGTCGGCTCGACTCACGTGCTGAGTATCGCCGGGACCCCATGCTCGAGCCAGGTGGGCGCGATCGTCCCGCCTCCGGAGCCGAACGCCTTCTCCACCGCCGGACGGCCCTGACGGAAGTGCTTCCACCCCTCGTAGTGGATGGGGATCATCGTGGTGGGCCGCAACTCGCGGCACAGCTCGACGGCCTCGGCCGCGTTCATCGTGTAGCGCAGCGGCCCGGAGAGCCAGGGGAACGTGACGCCACCGAGGTGGAGCAGCGCGGTGCCCACGTCGAGGCGTCGGGCCACCTCGCGGACCCCGTCGTAGAGCACCGTGTCCCCGGAGATCCACAGGGCGCCGTGCTGCTGGCCGTCCCACCGCAGCGCGAAGCCGATGACGTGTCCCACGATGGGCCGGCTGCCGGGCGGACCGTGACGGCACGGCGTCGCGGTGATCTCCAGCGGGACGCGGCCCGGTGCTTCGAGCCGTGTCGTCGCCCACGGGGCGAGACCGACGGCACCGTGCCCGATGCGCCCCGCGCCGGGAGCTGTCGTCACGACCGTCCCGGCGTCCGCGAGCAGCGTACGACCGGTCGCGTCGAGGTTGTCGTCGTGGTGGTCGTGGCTGACCAGGATCGCGTCGAGGGGCCCGATCTCCGCGGCCGGGATCGCGGGTCCCGCGAGCTTGCGCGAGTACGTGCCCCAGCCGAAGAAGTACCGTCCCCCGGGCGGGTCGAAGGTGGGGTCGGTGAGGATGCGCCACCCGCCCACCTCCAGCAGGACGGTCGGGCCGCCGATGTGCGTGATGGTGATGTCGGACGTCGTCGTCATGGCTGCCTCCTCGAGCGATCGGCGCGCCACGATGACGCACCATACGGCTGCGTATGGAAGCGGACGTGCTCGGCGGTGTCAAGCCTTTCCATACGCAACCGTATGGACGGCGCCGCGTCAGCGTCTTCGCGCGCGCCACTCCTCCTCGGTCATCGCGTAGATGCGGTGGTCCTCCCACGCGCCGTTGATCTGGAGGTACCGCAGCGCGAGACCCTCGTCGCGGAACCCGCACTTCTCCACGACCCGGATCGAGCGCGCGTTGCGCGGCATCACGGCCGGCTGCACGCGGTGCAGGCCGAGCTCGTCGAAGGCGAACCGCAACGTGAGCAGCACCGCCTCCGTGGCGTGCCCCCGACTGCCGGACGCCTCGTCGATCCAGTAGCCCAGGGTCGCGTTGCGCCACGATCCGAGCACCACGTTCGCGAGCGCGACCCGGCCGATCAGGCGGTCGACGGAGCCCGTGATGTCGAGCACCGCGAACCCGTAGCCCTGACCCGTCGTCCACGCCTCACGGTCCAGGCGCAGCTCGCGGGCCTGCCCGTCGGCGGTGTAGAACCGCTCGTCACGCCGCGACTCGTAGGGCTCGAGGAACGCACGGTTCGCGATGCGCAGCGCGAGAAGCTCCTCGAGGTCGCGCGCCGCGAACGGACGGATCGCCGTCCGCTCCCTCTCGAGGCGCAGACGCGGACTGATGGAGCGCGACATCGGCACGCCGCGATTCTCTGCGATCAGGCGAAGCGCCGCAGCGCGAGGCGCGCGACGGCGGCGTACGCGGCGGCGAGCGCCGCGAGATGCGCCAGCGCCACCCCCAGCCCACCGGCGTCGTTGACGGCCGCGTCCACGGCGTCCAGCGACGCCTTGAACGGGAACACCGCGCTGACGACGCGGATGACGTCGAACAGCCCCGCGCTGACCGACCCGCTCGGGACCAGCGCGAGGAACGCGATGGGCAGCGACATCAGGAACGCCAGCAGCGACGCGGCCCGGACCTCACGCGCCAGCGCCCCGAGGGCCACCCCCATCGCACCGAAGGCCACGGCCCCCGCGCCCAGCGCGGGCAGCCACAGCGGGGCGCGGCCGGCATCCAGTGCGACGAACAGCGACAGGCCACCGAGCATCAGCAGCGTCACGACGAGCGCGCACAGCGCACTCAGCACGATCTTCTCCACCACCAGCGTCGTGCGCGACACGAGCCCGCGCACGAGGCGCCCGAACGCGTGCTCCTCCCGCTCGAGCGCGAGCATCCCGGCGGCCAGGAGGACGGTCACGAACATCAAGGAGATCGTGACCGCGACGGCGATCGCGAACCGGTCCAGGGGCGTCGACGCGCCGTCGAGCACGGTGCGCTTCACCTTCACCGGCTCGCCGATCGCCCCGAGGATCTCGTCGGAGAGGTCGAGGTTGTCGATCGCGAGTCCGGCGAAGCGGATCACCTCGTCCAGCGCCGGGCGACTGGGGTCGTCGGCGGGCAGGTCGGCACGCACCCCTTCCAGGACCTGCTTGGTGCGCTGCAGGCCCAGCACGTCGAAGCCCCGGCCCAGGATCCTGAAGCTGCCGCCGCGCAGCAGGATGTCGAGGTACTGGCCGCTGACCTTCGTCAGCTCGTCGGAGAGCGCCTTGTTCGCGTCCGCGAGCCGGGCCTTGATCGTCGACTCGACGAACTCGGCCTTGATCGGGTCCTCCTGGTTGTAGATGACCTCGAGGGTGGGGAGCTCGACCGCGCCCGACAGGCTGAGGGCGCTGCGAAGCTTCTCGGTCGCGTCCCGGGGGATGATGAGCGCGCCGAGCACCTCCCCGTCCTTGACCTTCTTCACAGCCTCGGCCCGCGTCCGCACGCGGACCGGCTCGACCGACTTGAACAGCTCGCTCGCGTAGGTCGACGCGTCGCGGACCTCCCCGCCGATGGTGAATTCGGTCTCGCCCGCCGGAACCTCGTTGACGAACGCGATCGTGGGCTTGTCCGGGCCCTTCGAGAGCGCCAGCCCGATGAGCACGCTGATGATCACCGGGTAGGCGACGAGCAGCACGACCAGCAGCGGCGAGCGCCGCAGGATCTGGAGGTCCTTGACGAGCAGCCAGCGCATCGTCCGCTAGTGCCCCCGCTCGCGCAGGAACTCCACGAACGCCGCCTCGAAGTCGCGGTCCCCGTCGCCGACCTCGGCCTCGAGCCCGCGCGGTGACCCGCTGAAGAGCAGCTCGCCGTCGGCGAGCACCAGGACCGTGTCGGCGAACCGCTCCGCCTCCTGCACGTTGTGGGTCGAGAACACGACGGCGGTCCCCCCGGTCGCCAGGCCGCGGATGAACTCCCACAGGCGCTCGCGCTGACGCGGATCCAGGGAGGACGACGGTTCGTCGAGGAGCAGCACGGGCGGGTCGCCGAGCAGGCCGATCGCGATGTTGACGCGCTGCTGGTTGCCCCCGCTCAGCCGGCCGAGCTCCTCGCCGGCACGGTCCTCCAGGCCGGTCTGCGCGAGCATCCGCGCGACCGCGGCGTCGGGATCCTCGACGCCCTCGAGGCGCGCGAAGAGCCGGAGGTTCTCGGCCACCGAGAGCTTGCGGTAGACCGCCGGCTGCTGCGGCACCCATCCGACCTCCGACGCCGAGCGGCTCACCGTGCCCGCCGTCGGCGGCTGCAACCCACCGAGGATCGACAGCAGCGTGGTCTTGCCGGCCCCGTTGGGCCCGATGATCGCCGCGACCTCGCCCGGAGCGGCGGAGAACGACACCCCGCGCAGCGCCCGGCGATCGCCGAAGGTCTTGACGACGCCCGTCGCCGCGATGGCGGCAGACGGCGCAGATGGGGCGGCGGTCACGGCCAGGGAGGCTACCGATGGGCCGTCACCTCGCCGTCACGAGCCACGGCCCCGGGATCGGGAGGTGCGAGGATGCCGCGATGCCGCAGAGTCCCGCGACCATCCTCTTCGTCGGAGACGTCGTCGGCGCGCTCGGGCGACGCACCCTCCTGGGCCTGCTGCCCGAGCTCCGCGAGCGGTACGCCCCGACGTTCGTCGTGGTGAACGCGGAGAACGTCGCGGGCGGCCTGGGGATCACGCCGAAGATCGCCGACCAGCTGCTCGCGGCCGGCGTGGACGTCATCACGCTCGGCAACCACACCTACCACCACCGCGAGGTCTTCGCCTACCTCGACGCCTCCGAGCGCGTGGTCCGGCCCGCGAACTTCCTCAAGCGGCAGCCCGGCCGCGGATCGTGCGTCGTCGAGCGCGACGGGATCAAGCTCGGGGTGCTGAACCTCCAGGGCAACGTGTTCCTGCAGAGCGGGCGGCACGCGTTCACCGAGGCGGAGGTCGAGGTCGCCCGGCTCGAGTCCCAGTGCGACCACATCCTCGTGGACTTCCACGCCGAGGCGACCAGCGAGAAGGTCGCGATGGGCTGGTACCTGGACGGTCGCGTCACCGCGGTCCTCGGCACGCACACCCACGTCCCGACGGCGGACGCCCGCGTCCTGACCGGCGGCACGGCGTTCTGCACCGATGTCGGGATGACCGGGCCGCGCGGCGGGGTTATCGGCGTCAAGAAGGAGCAGGCGATCGAGTCGCTCGTCACGCAGATGCGCGTGCGATTCGAGACCAGCGACGACGACCCGTGGATCAACGCGGTGGTGATCACGGCGACGCAGCCGCGTCGCGCCGACGCGATCGAGCAGGTGCTCCTGCCCTATCGGCCGACGCCAGCGACCACAGACTGACCCCCAACGCCATGAGCAGCAGGACGTTGCGGGCGGCGACGATCGCGGCCGTCCCGTCGTCACCGTCGACGAGGTCGAAGTAGTCGCCGGGGAAGTACACCGCCGTGAGCGCCGCCGCCGCGGCGATCAGGACGGCGACCGCGCGATCCCCGCGCGTCCACGCGATCGCGGCCAGCGGCAGGATCCAGATCAGGTACTGCGGCGAGAGCACCTTGCCGAGCGCCACGAACCCCAGCAGCGCCGCGAGCACCGCCCGGTCCAACGCGTGCGGCGCGTCGCGCGCCCGCTCCAGCAGGCCCGCGCAGACCCCCAGGACGGCCATCGCGAGGAGGGCGAAGATCAGCATGACGGCATCGGCGGGCCCGCCGTCGAGGCCGTTGCTCTTGAACGGATCGGGCCGGACCGGGAACCCCGTGATGGTGGAGTCACCGAGGAACCACAGCAGACTCGCGGGCGTCGACTCGATCTGCACGGGACGGTCGAGGTGGAAGCGGAACTGATCGAGGAAGCCCTCCCCGGCGAACGGCAGGCAGACCACCGCCAGCACCAGGAGGAACGCCGCGCCACCATACGCGGCGGCGCGCCGCCGTCCGGTCGCCAGGAGGTGCACGAGCACCAGCGCGGCGGCGAGCGCCGGGAAGAGCTTGGTCGCCGAGCCGAGGGCGAGCACGGCCATACCCGCCGTCGGGCGCCCCCGGTGCACGAGGACGAGGCCGCCGAGCATGAGCGCGACGGGAACCAGGTCGAACCGGGTTCGCAGGAGCGCCCCGGCCAGGACGGGCAGCAGCACGCACAGCCACGCGGCGCGCCGACCACCCAGCGCCCCCACCGCCGCCTGGACGGCGAGGGCGGTCAGGAGCATCAGCACCCCGAACCGCCACTCGAACGCGGCAGCGCTCTCGGGGCCCAGACCGGGCAGCACGATCGGCACGAGCGCCAGGGGCGGGTACTCGAAGCCCAGGTCGGCGTACGGGTGCGCGCCGTCCAGGACGGCCGTGGCGTAGGTCCGGTAGACGAACAGGTCGCTGATCGTGTCGTCGGACAGCGGGCCGACGACGGTGAGCACCGCGAACGTCGCCGCCAGCGCGAGCAGCGGGGCGACGAGGGCCGCCCGGGTCACGCCGGGGTCGCCGCGGCAGCCGCGGACGGGGCCGGTGCCGCCGTGTCTGCGGGGTCGCCGGCGTCCGCCGCAGGCACGACCTCGCGACCGAGCGCGGCGAGCAGGACGAGGGGCGCCAGCCACACAAGGTAGAGGTAGAACCAGTGCGTCACGCCGAGCTGCAGCGCGATGAGGATCGCCCCGGCACAGGCCGCCAGGCCGACGACGTCGTCCCGCCGGCGCAGGAACGGCAGGGTGAGCGCCAGGGCGACGGCGATCGCCTGCCAGGCGCGCTGCAGGCCGTCCAGCTCGTACATCCCCCAGATCGAGAACGGCGACCCGCGCTCGGCCTGGAAGCGCACCGTGCGGTCGTACATGGTCGACAGCGACTCTCCGGCGATGAGGACGGGCGCCATCGCCACCAGCGCGGCGAGCGCGAACCCCAGGACGAACCGCGGCCACGTGCGCGGACGGTCGTGCGTCGCGAACAGCGGGGCGAGCGCGAGGGTCGCGAACTTGGTGAGCCCGCCGAGCGCCATGGCCGCGCCACGGCGGCCCGCCGTGGACGCCAGGAGGGCGGCCAGCACGAACACCGTCACGAGCGCGTCGTTGGTGTTGGTGTTCATCGCGTACAGCGTGAACGGGTAGGCCGCCCACCCGTAGGCGAGCGCGATCCCCAGCGACGGGCCCCGGACGCGCCGCCCCAGCAGGAACACCAGGACGAGCGCCATGAGGTCGAACGCGATCGATGCGGCGTGCGCGGCGGGCAGGTCGTCCCAGCGGCCCGACCACGGCAGCACCTGCTCGAAGGGCACGTACGCCTCGTAGACCACGGGCCCGTAGGTGTCGCCGTGCTCGTTGTCCTTGGGGAACGCTCCGTACAGCGGATCGCCGTCGACGAGCTTCTGCGCCCCGATCACCCCCGCGTACCCGACGTCGATGACGTTGGAGCTCGTGACGTTGAGCCCGATCCGGAACCCCACGAGGAACACGGTGGCGATCGCCAGCCAGGTGACCGGTACCAGCAGCGGCAGACCGCCGGTGCGCTCGGACGCCGTGCCGGTGGTCTCGCCGGCCGGCCGCGGACGGCGCAGCCCGATCCAGAGGAGGCGGGCCAGCAGGTAGACGAGCAGCGGGTAGACGAACGGGACGCTGACGTCGATCTGGGCGTCGTTGAAGTACGCGACGGAGATCCCGAAAGCCGCCATGACCAGCAGGTCGAGATGCAGCATGCGACGCCACCGCCGGGGCTGCAGGAACGGCACGACGAAGAGGACCGTCAGCGGGATCCACACCCACGGCGAGTTGACCTTGCGCCCGAACGCCCCGGGGTACCCCCGCGCCATCGTCCAGGCGACCTGGTGCCCGGACCACGCCTCCAGGACCTGGCCCGAGGCGTCGTCGATGGTGACCTGGACGAGCTCGCGGTCGCCCTCGGGGGGACGGCGCTTCTGATACCAGCCCACCTGCCAGCGGGACGGTCCCTTGAGGTAGACGCCGGCGTACGCGGACGGGTGCTCGCGGAGCACCGCGCGCACCTTGGCCTCCTTGCGGGCGATCGCGATGGCCCGGAACCCGTCGAGCCGGTGCCCGGCGGGCTTCTTGTCGAGCACGCCCGGCGGTACGAGCTCGTCGAAGACCGTCGAGGCCCGGGCCACCGTCGGAGGACCGCTCTTGGGCGCCGGGGCCGCGGTGACCGTGGCGGCCCCGGTGGAACCGGCCTGCTGCGCAACCCCCGGAGCCACGCTCGCGGTGAACGTCACGAGCACCGCCGCGACGCCGACCACGGCGCGTCTCACCGGCTGAAGCTCCAGAGCTTGTTGCCGATGAAGTTGAACGGCGTGGCGACCACGATCGCCACCGCCTGTGCGAGGACCTCGGGGGCGTCGAAGCCCGTCACCATCAGCTCCAGGACGCCGAGGCTCACGAGGAACGCGCAGACGCTCACGACGAAGAACCGCGCCGCCTGGAACCCGGCGTGCCCGTCCTGCGCCTTGAACGTCCAGTAGCGGTTCCAGGTGAAGTTGTTGGCGACCGCGACCAGGAAGGCCATGACCGCGGCGACCCGGTAGTTGAGATCGAGCGCGTGGACGGCCAGCGCGAAGACGGCCAGGTTCACGGCGTAGCCGCTGGCGCCGACCGCCCCGAATCGCACGAGCTCGAACCAGTTCGCGGGACGGCGCAGGCCCGCGCGCACCCGACCGGCGCGGGCCAGCGGGGCGATCACGTCGGCGTGCGAGCCGTCTGGACCGGGCGTGGACATCGTCGGCGGAGGGTAGCGGCCCGCCGAGGCAGTGCTCGCTGTCGCGGCGTCTACTGCGACAGCCCGAAGTGGGCCAGCGCCATCGGGGTGACGTCGGCGATCGACCAGCCGGACCACCGTTCGCCCGACCCCCCCGGGGCGTGCGACGCGTGGTCGTCGACCGGGTCGAGCCCGCAGAACACGAGCGCGCCCAGCGAGTCGCTCGCGTGGAGGGACCCGTGGCTGCCCGCACCGACGTGGTCGCTGCCTCCCCAGTCCGGGAACTCCCGTCCGACGGCGGCCGACAGCAGGACCTCGCCCGAGGTGGGGCAGGTCAGCGCCGCCCAGATCCGCGAGAGGGCGTCCGGGTAGACGTCGCTCCACACCCGCCCCTGGTCCCGCTCCAGGGCCAGGACCTCGAGATCGCCGTCCACCATCCAGCCCACGCCGCGGCGGTCGCGCAGCTCCGCTCCGGGGGCGAAGCGCACCTCGCCGCCACCGGCCCCCGACCCGCGGGCGACCGCCGCGGTCCCGTCGGAGGCCCGCCACATGACGAGGTCGACCCCGTCCAGGCCGCGCGCCGTGGCCACGATGCGGGGGACGAGCACGTCGCGCGACGGACCCTCGAGCGCGTAGACCATCGCGCTGCGCTGGGCGGGGCACAGCGCGATCTCGGCGCGCTTGGGGCGCGCCCCGTTGGCGGGCAGGACCGCGTAGTCCGCGAAGGCCTCGAAGAAGTCGATGCGCTGCTCGACGAGCGCGTGGGAGTGGTCGGCCACCACGATGATCGCGTGCTCGGCGAGGAAGGCGTCGAGGCCGCCCCCCGCGTGGACGAGGCGCTCGAGCTGGCGGTCGGCCTCCGCGATCGAGGCGACCTGGGCGTCGGGTCCGTGCTCGTGCGAGTGCGTGTCGTTGTCCGGCAGGGAGAACAACAGGAAGTCGCACAGGTCGTGCTCGACGAGGTACGCGCCGACGCACCCGGTGTGCTGGTCGCGCAGCCCCGGCATCCCCATCCGCGACCAGCAGCCCGTCTCCCGGCTCGCGAACAGGTCGGCGTAGAACAGCTCCTTGGGTCCCTGGACGGGACGGCGGATGACCGTGGTGGCCAGGCGGGAGAGCGGCGACTCCCGGGACGGCTGGTGCTCGTGCCGGCCGCGGTAGAACAGGTAGGTCGTCCCGGCGGTGCGCACGTGCGCGTCGTCGAGTCGCTCGAACACCGTCGGCACGTCCGCCGGGAGATGCTCGTGGTTCATCCGGTAGATGAGGTCGCCGAGCTGCTTGGCGATGCCGATCCGGCGAGCCGCCCCGAAGCTCGACCCGTACTCGACGTAGCGCTTCTCCTCACGGTGGTACCAGTTCATCGAGGCGATCCGGTGCTCGTCCTGCCGGCGCCCCGTCGCGATGGTCGCCGCGCAGCACGGGGTCACGGACGGGAAGGCCGCGCAGCAGTCGTCGACGTAGGTCCCCCGCGCCATCAGCGCCTTCAGCACCGGCGCGCGGCCGGCGGCGACCGCCTTCTCCAGCGCGCTCGGCTTGAGTCCGTCGATGACGGCCAGCACGAGCTTCGGTGGGCGCGGTGACGCCACGTGCGCCTACCGCAGGATCCGCAGGCCGGCGTACTTCTCGCCGTCGCGACGGCGGCCCTGCACGTAGAGGTAGGCGAGGAAGACCACGCCGAGGAAGCCCAGCGGGGGCAGCGCGATCGCCGCCCCGGCGAGGATCACGGCGGCGCTCTCCGCGTACACCGGCAGCGC
>NZ_JBFIGP010000121.1:0-10382 GCF_041602235.1 Paraconexibacter sp. | reverse complement strand
CGCGTCGAGGGGCAGGAGCCCCGCGGTAACGCCCTGGCCGTGACGGCGTACGTGCCGCTGTCGGAGATGTTCGGGTACGTCACCGACCTGCGTTCCAACACGCAGGGCCGTGCGTCCTCGACCATGCAGTTCGAGAAGTACGAGGAGGTGCCGCCGAGCATCGGTGAGAAGATCGCCGAGGCTCGGAACGGCGCCCCCAGCGCGGCCTGACCCCGGACCGCACGAAACGCAGTTCTGAGATAGCTTTCCCTGGTTCGCTGAAGCGTCGGCGGGCCGACCCCAGAAGAAGATTCAACGAGGAGCGAACGTAGATGGCCAAGGAGAAGTTCGAGCGCGACAAGCCGCACGTCAACGTCGGGACCATCGGTCACATCGACCATGGCAAGACGACGCTGACCGCTGCGATCACGACCGTGCTCGCCGAGGCGATGGGCGGCGAGGCGAAGTCGTTCGCCGAGATCGACAACGCTCCCGAGGAGAAGGAGCGCGGCATCACGATCGCGACCTCTCACGTCGAGTACCAGACGGAGTCGCGGCACTACGCCCACGTCGACTGCCCCGGTCACGCGGACTACGTCAAGAACATGATCACCGGCGCGGCCCAGATGGACGGCGCGATCCTCGTCGTCTCGGCTGCGGACGGCCCGATGCCGCAGACGCGTGAGCACATCCTGCTCGCCCGTCAGGTCGGCGTCCCGTACATCGTGGTGTTCCTCAACAAGGTCGACATGGTCGACGACGAGGAGCTCCTCGAGCTCGTCGAGGTCGAGGTTCGCGACCTCCTCTCCGAGTACGACTTCCCGGGCGACGACATCCCGTTCGTCCAGGGTTCGGCGACCGGCGCCCTCGAGGGCGACCAGAAGTACAAGGACGCGATCCTCGAGCTGGCCGGCCACCTGGACACCTACATCCCGGAGCCGGTCCGTGACCTCGACAAGCCGTTCCTGATGCCGGTCGAGGACGTCTTCTCGATCACGGGTCGCGGCACCGTCGCCACGGGCCGCATCGAGCAGGGCATCGTCAAGACCGGCGACGAGATCGAGATCGTGGGTATCCGCGAGTCCTCGAAGTCGGTCGTCACCGGCGTCGAGATGTTCCGCAAGATCCTCGACGAGGGTCGCGCGGGCGAGAACGTCGGCTGCCTGCTCCGTGGTACGAAGCGCGAGGAGATCGAGCGCGGCCAGGTGCTGTGCAAGCCCGGCTCGATCAACCCGCACACCAAGTACAAGGCCGAGGTCTACGTCCTGAAGAAGGAGGAGGGTGGCCGTCACACGCCGTTCTTCACCGGCTACCGGCCCCAGTTCTACTTCCGCACCACCGATGTGACCGGCGTCGCGAACCTCCCCGAGGGGACCGAGATGGTCATGCCGGGCGACAACGTCCAGATGGAGATCGAGCTCATCCAGCCGATCGCCATGGATCCGGGCCTGCGCTTCGCCATCCGTGAGGGTGGACGCACCGTCGGCTCGGGTGTCGTCACCGAGGTCATCGAGTAGCACCGCAGTACTGATCGCGACGGAGGCGTGGGCTGGCCCACGGCCCCGCCTCTGGCGCGTGACGCAGGAAACAGCAGGTCGCAGGACTCGGGCGGAACCCGGTCGTGAACGGGATCCGCCCTCAGCGCGCAAGCGCCCAAGCAGAAGAAGTACACCGGACGTCAGACGGAATCGCTGCAGGACCCAAGAAAGAGCTCCCATGGCTACTGCCACTCAGAACAAAATCCGTATCCGACTCAAGGCCTATGACCATCAGGCCATCGAGTCCGCGGCGAAGGAGATCGTCGAGACGGCGACGCGCACCGGCGCGAGCGTCACCGGTCCCGTGCCGCTTCCCACGGAGAAGAACGTCTACTGCGTGATCCGCTCGCCCTTCAAGGACAAGGACTCCCGCGAGCACTTCGAGATCCGCACCCACAAGCGGCTGATCGACATCCATCAGCCGACGCCGAAGACGGTCGACTCGCTCCAGCGGCTCGACCACCTTCCGGCGGGCGTCGACATCGAGATCAAGCTGGTCGGCTAGCCATGCCCGCGATTCTTGCCAAGAAGCTGGGCATGACCCAGCTGTTCCTGGAGGACGGACGCGTCGAGCGCGTCACCGTGCTCGAGGCCGGCCCGTGCCCCGTGACGGGCATCCGCACGGTCGACCAGGACGGCTACGAGGCCGTGCAGCTCGCGTTCGGCGCGACGAAGGAGAAGCACCTCACCAAGCCCGAGCTCGGCCACCTCAAGAAGGCCGGCACGTCCGCGCACCGTCACCTCGTGGAGTTCCGCGACGAGGCCGGCGAGCTGCAGATCGGCGAGACCGTGACCGTCGAGACCTTCGAGGTCGGCGACCAGGTCAAGATCAGCGGCACGTCGAAGGGCAAGGGCTTCCAGGGCACGATCAAGCGCCACGGGTTCGCCAGCGGCCCCAAGTCGCACGGCTCGCACAACGTGCGTGCCCCCGGATCCATCGGCGCCTCCGCCTGGCCGGCTCGCGTGATGAAGGGCATCCGCGGCCCCGGCCAGATGGGCAACAAGCGCGTCACCCAGAAGGGCCTCGAGATCATCAAGATCGACGCTGGCCAGAACCTGCTGATGGTCCGCGGCTCCGTGCCCGGCCCTCGCAACGGTGTCGTGGAGGTTCGTACCGATGCCTAGCGCCCCCATCCTCGGCGGCACCAAGACCGTCGAACTCGACGAGACCGCGTTCGCGGCGCCGTTCAACGGCCCGCTCGTCCACGAGTCCGTCCGAGCCGAGCTCAACGCCCGCCGTCAGGGCACCGCTGCCACCAAGACCCGCGGGAACGTCCGCGGCGGTGGCGCGAAGCCCTGGCGCCAGAAGGGGACCGGCCGTGCTCGCGCGGGTTCCAGCCGCAGCCCGATCTGGACCGGGGGCGGCACGGTCTTCGGACCCAGCCCGCGCCACTACACGTTCAAGGTGAACCGCAAGGAGAAGCGCGCCGCGCTTCGCAGCATCCTCTCGGTGCACGCCGAGCGCGGTTCGCTCGCCGTCTTCGATCCCGCCCAGTTCGACACCCCCTCGACCAAGGCCGCCGTGGCCCTGCTCGACGGGTGGCTGAAGGACGGCAAGCGCGGGTCGGTCCTGATCGTCCTCGCGGACACGGAGGAGCGGGCGTCGCTGTCGTTCCGCAACCTTCCGCGCGTGTCGGTCATCGCCGCGTCAGCGGTCGGCATCGCCGACCTCGTCGGCGCCGCTTCGCTGCTGGTCACCGAGGGAGCGCTCGACGCGCTGACCTCGCGGGCCAAGGGCGAGAAGGTCGCCGCCGGTTCCGAGACCACTGAGGAGGCCTAGGTCATGGACCCGAGCCAGGTCATCATCCGTCCCGTCGTGAGCGAGAAGAGCTACGTGCTCGCCTCGGCGGACAAGTACACCTTCCGTGTCCACGAGGACGCGCACAAGACGCAGATCAAGCAGGCCATCGAGCAGCTGTTCGAGGTCAAGGTGGTCAGCGTGCACACGATGAGCGTGAAGTCCAAGCCCAAGCGTCGCGGCATCTCGCGCGGTCGCACGCGGTCCTGGAAGAAGGCCGTCGTGCAGGTGCGCCCCGGGGACTCCATCCCGATCTTCCAGGGCCTCCAGGGCCTGGAGGGGTGAGCTGAATGCCCGTCCGCAAACCCAAGCCGACCAGCCCCGGCCTCCGATTCGTCACGTACGCCGACTTCTCGGAGATCACCAAGACCGAGCCGGAGAAGACCCTCGTCGAGGGCCTCAAGAAGTCCGGTGGCCGCAACTCCAACGGTCGCAAGACCGCTCGTCACCGCGGTGGCGGAGCCAAGCGCCTGTACCGCAAGATCGACTTCAAGCGCCGGCGTGACGGCATCCCGGCGAAGGTCGCCGCGATCGAGTACGACCCCAACCGCACGAGCTACATCGCGCTGCTCCACTACGTGGACGGTGTGAAGGCCTACATCCTCGCCCCCGCGAAGCTGCAGGTCGGGATGACGGTCGTGTCCGGTCCCGAGGCCGACATCGCGGTCGGCAACTGCCTGCCGCTCTCGGCCATGCCGACCGGCACCGTCGTGCACAACGTCGAGCTGCAGCCCGGTCGCGGCGGTCAGCTCGGTCGCTCGGCGGGGACCTCGGTCCAGCTCATGGCGAAGGAGGGCGATCTCGCCACGCTGCGCCTGCCCTCGGGCGAGATGCGGCAGGTGCGTGCGGAGTGCCGCGCCACCGTCGGCGTGATCGGCAACTCCGACCACCAGAACGTCAAGATCGGCAAGGCCGGCCGCAAGCGTCACCTGGGCGTCCGCCCGCAGACGCGTGGTACCGCCATGAACCCCGTCGACCACCCGCACGGTGGTGGCGAGGGCTCGACGACCCCCGGTCGTCACCCGGTGACCCCGTGGGGTGTTCCCACGCTCGGGTACCGCACCCGTAAGAAGAACAAGGCGTCCGACCGCTACATCGTGCGCGGCCGTCGCCGTGGGAAGGGCAAGCGCTAGACATGTCTCGCTCCAGCAAGAAGGGCCCGTTCGTCGAGGAGCGCCTCATGGCGCGCGTCGACAAGATGAACGAGGGCACCAAGAAGACCATGATCAAGACCTGGTCGCGGTCCTCGACGATCTTCCCCGACATGGTCGGTCACACGATCGCCGTGCACGACGGGAAGAAGCACGTGCCGGTGTTCATCAGCGAATCGATGGTCGGGCACAAGCTCGGCGAGTTCGCGCCCACCCGCACGTATCGCGGCCACGCCGGCTCGGGAAAGGTGCGCTGATCCGATGATCGACGAGACCGAGAAGCCCGACGACGTCGAGGAGACCGCGGCCGCCGAGGTTGAGGAGTCCGAGACGCAGTCCACGGAGTCCGTCACGGACGAGGCTGCCGAGGCGCCCGCCGAGGAGCCGGTGGCCGAGGCCGACGAGACCCCGGACGAGGAGCCTGTGGCCGAGGCCGACGAGGAGCCTGTGGCCGAGGCCGAGGAGACCCCGGACGAGGAGCCGGCGAAGCCCGCTGCCTCCAAGCAGCCCGAGGCGCCCGCCAAGCCCAGGACCGTGAAGCCCGCGCCGACCGAGGGCGACGTCCAGCTCGTCCGCGCCCAGGCCCGCTACGTCCGCACGTCCGCCCGGAAGGCGCGGCTCGTGTGCGATCACATCCGCGGCAAGTCCGTCGAGGAGGCGCGCGCGATCCTCGCGCACGCCAACCGCCAGGTCGCCGAGGACTGGAGCAAGCTGCTCGAGTCCGCCGTCGCCAACGCGGAGCACAACCACGAGCTGATCGGCGAGGACCTCAAGATCCACGCCGTCTACGCCGACGAAGGCCCCACCCTCAAGCGGTTCCGTCCCCGAGCCATGGGACGCGCGACCCAGATCCGGAAGCGCACGAGTCACCTCTCGATCGCGCTGACCCCGAAGGAGCAGTAGACCATGGGACAGAAGGTCCATCCCGAGTCCATGCGCGTGGGGTACATCCACGACTGGAAGAGCAACTGGTTCAACGAGAAGCACTTCGCGGACTACCTCGCCGAGGACGTCGCGATCCGTAAGCACATCGTTGGCAAGCTCTCCCACGCTGGCCTCTCGCACATCACGATCCGCAAGGACGCCAACGAGGTCGAGGTGAACATCAACACCGCGCGTCCCGGCATCGTGATCGGCAAGTCCGGGAGCGAGGTCGACGCGCTGCGCAAGGATCTTCACCGGATCACGCAGAAGCAGGTCAAGGTCAACATCCTCGAGATCAAGCGCCCGGAGCTGGACGCCAACCTCGTGGCGCAGTCGATCGCCGAGCAGCTCCGCAACCGCGTGGCGTTCCGGCGTGCGATGAAGCGCGCGCTCACCAGCGCGATGCGGTCCGGTGCCAAGGGCTGCAAGGTCCAGGTCTCCGGCCGCCTCGGCGGTGCCGAGATGGCCCGTACCGAGTCCTACTCGGACGGTCGCGTCCCGCTGCACACCATGCGCGCGGACATCGACTACGGCTTCTACGAGGCCGTCACGACGTTCGGCCGCATCGGTGTGAAGTGCTGGATCAACAAGGGCGAGATCATGCCCGAGGGCTTCACCGGGGTCGACCTCACGGACCTCGACGGACCGGCCCAGCGCCAGGACGACCGCGATGGTCGCGGACGCAGCGACCGTGACGGTCGTGGCCGCGGACGTGGCCGTGGTGGTCGCGGCGGTCAGGGCGGTCAGGGCGGCCAGGGCGGCGGTCCCGGCGGCTTCGGCGGCGGTCGCGGTGGCGGCGGTCGAGGTGGCCAGGGTGGCGGCTTCGGCGGCGGTCGCGGTGGCGGCGGTCGAGGCGGATCCGGCGGCGGCGGGCGTGGCCCGCAGGGAGGTCGATAGATGCTTGCCCCCAAGCGCATCAAGCACCGCAAGGTGCACCGTGGTCGCCGTCGCGGCCTGTCCCGCGGTCAGACGACCGTGCAGTTCGGCGAGTACGGCCTCAAGTCCCTCGAGGCCGGCTGGATCACGAACCGCCAGATCGAGGCCGCGCGTATCGCGATGACCCGCAAGATCAAGCGTGGCGGCAAGGTCTGGATCAACGTCTTCCCGGACAAGAGCTTCACCAAGAAGCCCGCCGAGACCCGCATGGGATCCGGTAAGGGCTCGCCCGAGGGCTGGGTCGCCGTGGTCAAGCCCGGCCGGGTGATGTTCGAGCTCGCCGGCGTTCCCGAGGACCTTGCCCGCGAGGCGATGCGCCTCGCCGGTCGCAAGCTCCCGGTCAAGACCAAGGTCGTCCTGCGAGAGGAGGCGTGACCATGGATGCGAAGGGCATGCGTGATCTCGAGGACAAGGACCTCGTGAAGCACATCCAGAGCCAGCGCAAGGAGCTGTTCGGACTGCGCTTCCAGCACGCCACGGGCGAGCTGGAGAACACCTCTGGTCTCAAGAACACGAAGCGCGAGATCGCACGCGCGCTGACCGTCGCCCGCGAGCGCGGCATCGACATCGACAAGGCGTAAGAAGATGGCTGACGACGAGACTCCCGAGACAACTGAAGAGACCCCGGCCGCCGAGGCGCCCGAGGCCGCTGCGCCTGAGGCCCCCGAGGCCGAGGCTGCTGCGCCTGAGGCCCCTGAGGCCGAGGCCGCACCTGAGGCCGCTGAGGCCGAGGCTGCGCCCGAGGCCGACGAGGCTCCGGCCGCCGAGGAGGCTGCCCCGGCCGCGCCGAAGGCCGAGCCGGTCGCGCAGCTGACGCCGAAGGAGCGCAAGCTCGCTTCCCGCGCCCGCCGTGGTCAGCGCCGCCCCTCCACGCCGGAGGAGCGCGCCGCGCTGCGTAAGGAGAAGGCCAAGGCCCGCAGCCGCCGCCGCCTCCAGGAGCGCGAGAAGGCCAAGGCCGCCAAGGCGGACCAGCCCGCCGTCGAGACCCCGCCGAAGGAGCACGGCCCAGGCCGTCCCAAGGTTCGTCAGGGCGTGGTCGTGTCGGCCAAGGCCGACAAGACCATCGTGGTCCGCGTCGACAGCGCCCGCCGTCACCGCAAGTACCAGAAGATCGTCCGCTCGTCGATCAAGCTGCACGCGCACGACGAGAGCAACGACGCCAACGCCGGGGACACCGTCCGCGTCGTGGAGGCCCGCCCGCTCTCGCGCACGAAGCGCTGGCGCCTGATCGAGATCCTGGAGCGTGCCAAGTGATCCAGAACGAGACCCGACTCAAGGTCGCCGACAACACCGGCGCCCGCGAGATCCTCTGCATCCGCGTGCAGGGCGGCTCCCGCCGTCGCTACGCCGGCGTGGGGGACATCATCACCGCGACCGTCAAGGCGGCCACCCCTCAGGGCACCGTCAAGAAGGGCGAGGTCGTCAAGGCCGTCGTCGTGCGCACGAAGAAGAGCTTCGGCCGTGACGACGGGACGTACATCGCGTTCGACGAGAACGCCGCCGTCATCATCGACGCGCAGAACAACCCGCGCGGCACGCGCATCTTCGGCCCGGTGGCGCGCGAGTTGCGCGACCGGAACTTCATGAAGATCGTGTCGCTCGCGCCGGAGGTGCTCTAGCATGCCTACGAAGATCCGCCAGGGCGACGAGGTCGTCGTCATCTCCGGCAAGGACCGCTCCAAGACCGGCAAGGTCTTGAAGGTGGACCGCGACAAGGACCGCGTCTACGTCGAGGGTCTGAACATCGTGAAGCGCCACCAGCGCCCGATGCAGTCCATGGACCCGGTCAAGGCCGCCGGAGGCGTCGTCGAGAAGGAAGGCCCGATCCACATCTCCAACGTGATGCTGCTCGACCCCAAGACCAAGAAGCCGACGCGCGTCGGCGTGAGCCGTGAGAACGGCGTGCGCAACCGCGTGACCAAGTCTTCGGGCACGAAGCTCGACTAGTCCGGACAGACGAATGACCGCCACAACGACACCCGCCCGCCTCAAGGTCCGCTACGAGGACGAGATCAAGCCCGCGCTCATCGAGCGCTTCGGGTACTCGTCGTCGATGCAGGCTCCGAAGCTCGTCAAGGTGACCCTCAACATGGGGCTCGGCGAGCACAAGCAGGACTCGAAGGTCTTCGAGCAGGCCATGGAGCAGCTCGGCACGATCGCCGGCCAGAAGCCGAACGTCCGCCGCGCCCGCAAGTCCATCGCCGCGTTCAAGCTCCGCGAGGAGATGCCCGTCGGCGCCAGCGTCACGCTGCGCGGCGCGCGCGCCTACGAGTTCATCGATCGCCTGACGACCATCGCGCTGCCGCGCGTCCGCGACTTCCGCGGCCTCAAGGCGAAGTCCTTCGACGGCATGGGGAACTACTCCATGGGCGTCAAGGAGCAGATCATCTTCCCGGAGATCGACTACGACGCGGTCGACCAGGTGCGTGGTCTGGACATCACGTTCACGACGACCGCCAAGACCGACGAAGAGGCCTACGCCCTGCTCGAGGCCTTCGGCATGCCGTTCTCGAAGGAGAACAACCCCTACGTCCCCAACACCGAGGAGGCCTGACGCACATGGCCAAGACGTCCCAGCGTGTGCGCCAGTCGCGCCCGCAGAAGTACAGCACTCGTGAGTACACGCGCTGCCGCCGCTGCGGTCGTGCGCGCTCCGTCTATCGCAAGTTCGGCGTGTGCCGCATCTGCCTGCGCGAACTCGCGCACAACGGCTACATCCCCGGCATGACCAAGAGCAGCTGGTAGGTGCTGATCGTATGTCGATGACCGACCCCGTCGCCGATTTCCTCACCCGTATCCGCAACGCGATCAACGCGTCGCACGAGACGGTGGACATCCCGGCCAGCAAGCTCAAGAAGGAGATGGCTCGCGTCCTGAAGGAGCAGGGCTACATCGACGGCTGGACCGTCGAGGCCCCGAGCGCTTCCCACCCGGCCGAGCTCATCCAGATCGACCTCAAGTACTCCGACGATCGTCGCAGCGCCATCAGCGGGATCCGCCGGATCTCGCGTCCAGGGCAGCGCAACTACGTCGGGAACGCGGACATCCCCAAGGTGCAGGGTGGCCTGGGTACCGCGATCGTGTCCACGTCCAAGGGCGTGATGACCGGTCACGACGCGCGCAAAGCGGGCGTCGGCGGCGAGGTTGTCGCGTACGTCTGGTAGGCAGCATGTCCCGTATCGGCCGCAAGCCCATCCCCGTCCCCGCCGGTGTCACCGTCGGTATCCAGCCTGAGCTGGTCACCGTCAACGGCCCCAAGGGCGAGCTCCAGGAGCGCATCCACCGCGACATGACCGTCGCGCAGGAGGGCGAGGAGCTCCTCGTCACGCGTCCCACGGATCGCGGTGAGCACCGTGCCCTGCACGGGCTGACCCGCTCCCTGGTCGCCAACATGGTGGAGGGCGTCACCGACGGCTTCCAGAAGACCCTCGAGATCCAGGGCGTCGGCTACCGCGCCGTGCTCAAGGGCAAGGACCTCGAGCTGGCCCTCGGCTACTCGCACCCCGTCTCCGTCCCGGCCCCCGCCGGGATCGAGTTCGAGGTTCCGCAGCCCACCCGCGTCATCGTGCGCGGCATCGACAAGCAGCTCGTCGGCGAGACCGCTGCCTACATCCGCAAGCAGCGTCCGCCGGAGCCCTACAAGGGCAAGGGCATCCGTTACGAGGGCGAGTACGTCGCCCGGAAGGTTGGTAAGCGCGCATGAGCGTCAAGACCAAGCAGCAGTCCCGCCTCAAGCGGCGTCGTCGCGTCCGCGCGAAGGTGTCGGGCACCGCGGAGCGTCCGCGCATCTCGGTGTTCCGGTCCAACCGCGGCATCGCGGCGCAGCTCGTCGACGACCTCGCCGGGCACACGCTGGCCGCGGTCGCCTGGACCGAGGCCGACCTGCGCGGGCTCGCCCCGAAGGAGCAGGCCGAAAAGGCCGGCAAGCTCCTCGCCGAGCGGGCCAAGGCGAAGGGCGTCGAGACCGCCGTGTTCGATCGCGGCGGCTACCAGTTCCACGGAAACGTCAAGGCGTTCGCAGAGGGCGTTCGCGAGGGTGGGCTGACCGTCTAACGG
>NZ_JBFIGP010000120.1:0-10527 GCF_041602235.1 Paraconexibacter sp. | reverse complement strand
GGCGGCAGGTGCCGTCACCGCTGGCGGTCGCGTCGGAGCTGATCAGGAACACCGCCTTCTTCCCGCCGGTGAGCACGCCGAGGAAGACGAAGAACGGCTTCTCGGCGTTGGGGAGCGGACTCAGGCGGTCGGGGTTCCGCAAGGTCTTCTGGGCGCCGGGCTCGCCGAACTTCAGCGTCACGCCGTAGCCCTTGGCGGCACTCGGGGACGGATCCGCCGTGGGCTGCTGCTTCGGCGCCGGCTTGACGGTCGTCGTGGGCGCCACCTTCGGGGCGGGCGCGGCCTTGACCGTGGAGCCCCCGGTGCCGGAGGACGGGGCCGCGGCCTTCGTGGGAGGCGCCGCTGCCACGGACTTCGCGGTGGCGGTGGACGGCTTGGGGACGTGCTGCTGGCGGAACGGGTCACGGACGGCTCCGCGGCGCTTCCTGAGCGGCGACGCCTGCGCGACGGACGCGATCGCGGCGCCGGCCGCGGGCTCGGGCGCGTGGACCGCAGCCACTCCCGCAGCCCCCGTCGGGCCGGCCGCCGACGCGGGCCCGGTCGTGGACGCGGGTCCGCCGAGGACGACGGGAACCGCGACGAGCGCCACGAGCAGGACGACGGCCAGCGGCCAGAGCTTCTTGTCGACGAGGTCGTGGCCGAGGTTGCGCAGGAGGCTCACGGGGCACCTCCGGCCCGCACCACGGCGGTCGGCGTCACGGCGCGCTTCCCGCGCGGGGTGCTCGCCGTGACGGTCTCCCCGGCCGTGGAGGAAGACGGCGGCGCGGGGGCGGTCGCGTCGGCCGGCGGCGGGACCACTGCCTGGTCGGCGGGCAGCAGGTAGGCGGTCGCGGCGATCTCCGCCCGCATCTGCGGGAACCCCTTCGGTCCGGCGGTCAGCCCGACGCCGTCGATCGTCAGCAGGCGTCCGCGGACCTTGATCTCGTCGCCCTTGATCCTGGTGAACGCCGCGATCCGGTCGAGGAAGCGCTCGAGACCGCGGAAGCCGCCCTCGAACGTGAAGCTGAAGGGCATCGTCGGGAAGCCGGCGGGACCCACGGTGGCGCCGGGTGGCAGAGCTGCGGCGACCGACTCCGTCGCGCTGGCCGGCACGGCGGCGGGCGGCGTCGTCGCGGTGGCGTCCTTCTCGGCGTTGCCGACCTGCGCCGCGGCCGCTGCGGGCGTGGCCGCGGCGGCGGGCGCGGCGCCCCGGGACTCGACGCGGATCGCGCGGAAGTCGACCCTGGAGGCCTTGGCGGCGGACTCGAGCTGCACCAGCAGGGACGGCACCTCGTCCTCGGCGGGCACGGCCTTGCCGAGCCGGGCGACCATCGCGTAGTCCGACGCGTAGCGCTCCTTGTCGGCGGCCGCCGTCCGGGCGCCGTCCTGCGCCGCCTGCAGCTCACCGCGCGCCGCCGCGATCCGGCCGCCGAGGTCCGCGGCCTCCTGGCGCTTGGGCGAGAGGGCGAGGAACCAGAACGCCGCGACGGCCGCCAGGGCGCCGACGATCATGAGGACCGTGCGGTCGCGGGCGGTCACTGTCCGTCCTCCTGGTTCGAAGCTCCGGCCGTGCTCTGGGCAGCGGCCCCGGAGGCGCCGGTGGCCCCCGTCGGGCCGCCCGTGGCGGGTGCGCCGGGCGCGGTCCCCGCAGCCCCGGCGGGTGGGTCGAAGAAGACCACCAGCGCGAACTGCGGGAAGGTCGAGCGGCCCTGACGGCAGTCGCTCGCGCCGCCACCGGACCCACCGGACCCCGAGCCGGGGCCCTCGGTCTTCTCGGAGCTCGCGAGGCTCACGCGACGCACGCCGTCGATCCGGCGCATCGCCGCCATCGTCCGCGCGACCGCGGGCTGGCTGGTCGTGCACCCCGTCAGCTCGATCGCCGGGACCGGGAGCGCGCTGCGCAGGCTGCTCGTGTTGCCGCCGGATCCGCCGACCGAGACGCCGGGGGCAGCGGTGGCGGTGAGCTGCGTCAGCCAGACGTCCTTCGGCACCACGCGGGAGATCTCGTGCAGGGCGGCGCCCCAGTCGAAGCGGCTGGCGGCGAGGCTCGACACCGTCTCCACCCGCTTGGCGCGCAGCGACGCGAAGCTCGTGTACGCCTGCAACTGCGCCGTGCGCTGCTGTTCGGCGGCGACCTGCTGTTCGAGTCCGGCAAGCTCCTGACGGCGCTCGTCGACGGTGCGACCGACGATCGTGAGGCTCGCCACCACGATCACGAGCAGGGCGAGCCCGCCGAGCAGCGCGTACACGGCGCCACCGGACTTGCCGGGGCTGCCGCCGCCGCGCTGCGCGTCGGCCGGGATCAGGTTGACGGCCCTCATGCGGCGAGGGCCTCGGGGATCGACAGTCCGGCCGCGATGGCGAGGTTGGGCCCCATGCCCTGCGGTCCGCCGGGGACGGCACCGACGTGGACCGGCACGCCGAGCTCCACGCCGAAGGCGTCGGCGAACCCGGGCACCGCGGCCGCCGGACCCGTCAGCACGCAGCGCGCGACCGCCGATGCGGCGCCCTGGGCGTGGTGGAAGTCGATGCTGTGCCGTACGTCCGCGGCGATCCGGCGGACCCCTTCCTGCAGGACCGTCCGGGCCTCGCCGATGACCTCGAGGTCACCGTCGATGTCGTCGAGGGGACGTTCGGTGCCCACGTGCGTCAGCCATCCGCGAGCGTGATGGAGCGTCAGCTGGCGCCGTTCGGCGAGCTCCACCGCGAGCTGTTCGAGACCGGCGCCGACGACGCGCGTGAACGTGCAGCTCACGCCGGTGGCGATCGCGAGGTTCGTCACGCCGCCGATCGAGATGTAGAGGACGGTCTCCCCCGGCGCGGCCGCCGCCGCAGCGGCGGTGGGCGCGAGCGCGCGGACCATCGCGAAGGCCGACAGGTCGATGCCCTCCGGCCGCAGGCCGGCGGCGCGCGCGGCGCCGAGCACCCGGTCGAGCATGTCGCGCCGGGCCGCCACGAGCAGGACCCGCTGGCGCCGTCCCTGCGGGGTGTCCACGACCTCCAGGGTCTGGAAGTCGAGGACCGCCGCGTCGAGCGGCATCGGGATGTGGTCCTGCGCCTGGAAGCGGACCGCCTGCTCGAGCTCCTTGGCATCGGCGATGGGCGGCAGCTCGAGGACGCGGACGACGATCTTCTGGTTGGCGATGCCGATCCGAACCCGCCGGTCGAGTCCCTTCTCGTCCCGCCACATGTCTCGCAGCGCCTCCGCGAGCGCGTCGACATCTCCGACCTCGCCGTCGCGCACGATGCCCGGGTCCAGGGTCGTGGTGACCGCGTGCTTGATCTCGAGACCACCGGAGGTGGTGACCGCCGCGGCGGTGATGCCGCTGGGGTCGAGTTCGAGACCGACGAGGATGGAGGGCTTCTTGGCCATGGCGTGGGTTCGGATCGGCACCGTTCTGCTCACGGGGTGAGCTTCCGAGCGCCTCCACCCGACCTTTCGTCCACGCCCACCCCAGACTTGAGGATGCCGTCCAGAGACCTGGACGGGTGTCCGTGCCGGCGGTCAGAAGGTGTCGACGTAGGAGTCGACGAGCTCCGCGCCGACGAACAGCGAGATCGTCGCGCCGAGCGCCAGGAAGGGTCCGAACGGGACCGTCGTCCTGCGGCCGGCCGCCGCTCCCACGCGAGCCATGATCACGCCACCCACCAGGACGCCGGCGATGAGACCGATGAAGATCGCCGGGGCCACCGCCCGACCCAGGTACAGGCCGAGGACCCCGGCGAGCTTGACGTCGCCCATCCCCATCCCCCCGGGCCGGGCGACCGCCGCCAGCAGGAAGAAGGAGAACGCCGCGGCCCCGGCGATGAGCTGCTCCGGCACGAAGCCAGGATCGAACGCGAGACCGAGCGCGAGCGCGATCACCGCGAACGGTGCGAGCAGCCGGTTCGGGATGGTGCGCGTGTCCAGGTCGATGAAGGTCATGGGGACCAGCAGCGTCACGAGTGCGATCCCGAGCGCCACGTCGCGCCCGTCGTCCCACAGCGCGAGGACCACGGCGAGATACAGCAGGCCCGTGAGCGCCTCGACCAGCGGGTACCGGCGGCTGATCGCCACCCCGCAGTGCCGGCAGCGCCCGCGGAGCACGAGCCAGGACACGACCGGGACGTTGTCCCGCGGGCTGACCCGCTGCTCGCACGAGGGGCACCGCGACGGCGGCGAGGCCAGCGACTCGCCGCGCGGCAGCCGGTGGATGACCACGTTGAGGAACGACCCGACGATCAGGCCGAGCAGCAGGGCGAGAAACGCGACGGCGAGCATGGTGAGGTGGCATCGGCGGCGGCCGCCGGAGGCTTGAGCCTGCCGGTCGGCCCGGACGCCTCAGCCCGTGATCTCCCGCCAGGTGTTCTGCACGACGCCCGCGGACCCGTAGGAGCGAACCCTGTCGTAGGCGTTCAGGTCGAGCCGGATGTTGAGCTTCGAGGACCCGGCGATCGTGGTCGCCTGACCGTCCACCAGCACGCCGCCCTGGACGACCGCGTTGCCCTGGATCTGGACGGCCGTGCCGCTCATCGCCGCCTCGTTGGCGTGGTACACGACGCCGTAGAAGTTCGTGGTGCCGCCCAGGTACAGCGAGCCCTGGGCCACGAGCACCATGCCCGGCGCCGACGGCGAGTTGAACTGCGTGTTGGACGTGTACGAGCAGTTCCCGTTCTCGATGTAGACGATCGCGCCGCTCAGTCCGGCCGCGCTGGGGCAGCCGCTGGCGTAGTAGGTGCCGTTGGCGATCGCCGTCGCCTTCAGACGGGCGCGTCCCTCGGCGCTGAGCGCCGGAGCGGAGCTGTACCCGGTCTGCGTGATGTTGGGGCTGATCTGCTTGTTCAGCAGGGAGTTCAGGCTCGCCAGGGCGGTGGCCAGCAGCCCGCCGCCGAGATTGTGGCCCAGGCAGGGGGTCGACTCCAGGAGGACGGGCGTGCACCGGACCGCGACGAGGCCGCTCTCGCTGGACCCGCCCTGGGCGTCGATGATCACCTTGTTCCCGTTGTTGGAGATGTCCAGGCGACCGGTGATGAGCGTCCCGCGCGGCAGGTCCTCCTGCTGCTCCTGGGCCCGGACCAGGGCGATGAGCGTGCGGGTCCGGCCGCGCGCCCGGCCCTGGGCGCGGACCCAGAGCTGGCCGTCGCCGTTGGCGTCGTAGCCGGGTGCCGACTGCGTGAGCGCGTCGGAGTAGAAGTTCTGGGTGGCGTTGGTGTTGTTGTCGCGCACGGACGTGGACCACTGCGCGCTGGTCCCGACGTCCGGCGAGGCGAACAGCGCCGTGAGCTGCGCGGCGTTCGGGCACCGGCTCGCCGTCGAGTCCTGGGTGCAGGCCGGGTAGGGATTGCCGGCCGACCCCGCCGCCGGCCAGTCCCGGGCGAGCTGGAAGATCTGCGCGTTCATCGCCGCCTCGGCGAGATTGAACGCGGTCTCCTTCTCCCGGCCCACCCGCGACTGCGCGGTCTGCCCGTCGACCATGCCGAAGGTCGCGGTCCCGATGCCGAGCATCACCACCATCAGCGTCAGTGACGTGAACAGGGCCCATCCGCCGTCGTCGCGGGCGAGCCGGCGCAGCATCCGGTTCATGCGACGACCACCTGCGGGGCCGAGACGCCTTCCAGCACGGCCGGGTCGTACACCTTGAGCTGGATCGTGCGCGAGCTGCCCAGCGTGGCCGGGTAGGTGAACGTGATCCCGCTGCCGATCTTCGTCGTGCCGTCGTACCAGACGTAGGTGAGCGGCTCGCCTTCCGGATCGAACGAGGCCGACCCGTTGAGGACGATCCCCTGCGCACTGGGGGTGGCCGTGAAGGACGCTGTCGGCTTGCGGTTCTGGTTGCGGAGGTAGACACCGCTGGAGATGGTCGTCTCCTCGGACGCGCCCGCACCGTCGTCGTCGACGTGGAGCTCGAGATGGATCGTCGTGATGTCGGTGAGCGTCGCGCTGTTGAAGGTGAAGACCGGGCGCTCCTGCCCGGACCTGCGGTTCGAGAGCCCGACGGCGACCGTCTCGGTCGAGTTCCACCCCGTGCCGGGACAGGCGGTCGTGGAGGGCACGGCGGGGGGCTCCTGGGTCGTCCAGGTCTGCGTCTGCGCCATCAGGCTCGCGGCCTGCGGGTCGGTGCTCGTGAGGCAGTACCGGACCCGCTTGATGTTCGGGGCGTTGAGCCCGGCGTTGGGACCGTTGCGGTCCACGGTCTTGAACACGACGTCGTAGGGGCCGGCAGCGTCGAAGGCCTGCGGTTGGTAGGTCGTCGGGCTCGCGAGGTTGCGCAGCTCGCGAGCGACGCGGTCGATCGCGGTCCGGGCCCCGTCCTGGGCCCCGTTGCGCTGCTCCAGCGCCGTGCGGTCACGGGCGAAGGACTGGAACGTCGTGAGCGTCGCACCCAGCACGCCGGTGAAGACCACGATGGCCATGAGGGTGCCCGTGATGCTCAGGTCGCCCCGCTCCTCACGCCGTACCCGGCGCAGCCACGCCCTCATCGGGTCACCGGTCCCACCATCGGGCTCTCGGCCAACTGGGTGTCCACCGCCGTGACGCGGTAGGTGTGCTGCTGACCGCCGGTCTGGGTGTCGGTGAAGGTGAGTGTCCCGCCGGTGCCGGTGCGGTCGTAGCGGTCCGCGTAGGTCGAGCCGTCGCGGTAGATCCGGTAGAAGGCGATCGCATCGCCCGGATCCGGGTCACCGCCGGGCGGCGCGGTCCACGCCAGCACCGTGTTGCCGGAGGAGAGGCTGGCAGCGAGGGTGGGCGGCGCCGGGGGCGGCGTGTTGGTCGAGGCGACCAGGATGTCGCCCGAGGCCGCGCCCTCACGCAACGCTCCGGAGCTCGCGCGGTCGACGGCCACCGCGTAGTAGGTCAGGAGCGGCGAGCCCGGCGGACTGGTGTCCCGGCAGGTGCTGGCGCTCGTGAGCGCGCAGACCTCGACGGGCGCGCCGATCGTCGGACGCCGGTACACCCGGTACCCGACGATGTCGCGTTCCTTCGCCGGGCTCCACTCGAACTCGACCGTCGACCCGTTGCGCCCGCCGAGGAAGCCCTGCACCGGGTAGGGAGCCCGCCGGTTCACGGTGACCGTGAGGGCACGGGTGGATCCGAACTGGCCGTAGGTGTCGAACGCCTTGGCCCCCACGACGTAGGAGCCGTCGAGGACCTCACCGCTCCCCGGTGTGCTGCCCGCGCTCACGGACCCCAGCGACCAGGTGAAGGCCCAGCTGAGACCGGCACCGGTCGCGGTGCCCCGCTGCGTCCCGTCGACCGACCAGCCGACCGTCGCCGGAGCCTTGTTGGTCGTCGCTGCGAAGGTGACCGAGGTCCCGCTCGTGACCGGCATGGAGCCTCCCGCGGTGAGCGTGATGACCGCAGGGGCCGCAGCGAGCCCGGGATTGGCGATCGTGGTGGACTGGAGCGCGTAGCGCGTCCCCTGCCCCCGGTCCCAGCGCACGAGCACCACGACGCGCTTGTAGTCCGACGGGGTCGTGTCCGCCGTCCCGATCGGGCAGATGCCGATGCAGATCCCCAGGCTCGCCTCGGTCAGGTTGTCGACGGCGCCGTCGAGGTTCAGGTCGATCCCGCAGTCGCCGACCGCGGCCCCCGCCGTGGCGGCGGCTGGGGTGCCCTGGATGGAGCCCTGGATGCCGAGGAGCGTGCTGCACGTCTGCGCGCTCGTCGAGCCGGTCCCGGTCGCGCAGAAGAGCGCGCCGTCGTGCGTGCCCGTGCCGTCGCGGGGATCGTCGACCGAGCAGACCCCGACCGCGATGGTGTAGGTGAACCCCCGGCGGCGCACGGTCCAGCCGGCCGCGGAGAGGTTGGTGTCCGCGAGGCTCGCGGAGGCGCGGAGCAGGGGGCCGACGCTGTTGGGCGTGAGCTGGTCGTACGGGATGCCGCGCACGCCCTCGACGACCTCACGCTGCAGCGAGACCGCCTGCTCCCGGGCCTTGGTCGACCAGGTCGCGGAGTTCGCCGCGTCGACCATGGAGAGCGTGCCCAGCAGCCCCACGACGAGCAACGTGGCCGCGACCATGACCTCCACGAGGGTGAAGCCCGAGTCGTCCGTGAGAAGGGAGCGCCGATCCATGGCCTTCGTCGCATCGGTGCGGGTGCACCCACCGATGAGCCCGACCGTGGCGCCTCGGCGCGTGATCGACGCCGCGGTCCCCAGTTCCGGGGAGGGCCGGGTGGACGACCCTGGACGCCCGGGCCGCGGCCGGTCAGGCGCCGGGCCGGCGGTGGCGTACGACGACCGCGGGGCGGGTCCGAAGACCCGCCCCGCGGCGTCCAGCTCGGGTGTGGCGGTGCCTACCAGACGCCGCCGGTCTTGCAGCCGCCGGTCGCGGCGGTGGTGCAGGTCCGGGTCGGGCCCGCGCCGTTGGTCTTCGTGATGAGGAAGTCGTTGCCCGACTTGCTGTAGCCGGTGATGACGTACGACGTCGCGTTGGACGCGGTGATCCCGACCTCGCCGTCGGCGGTGCCGATCGTCAGGCCGGTCGTGCCCAGCTCGAGCGCGGTGTCGCACCCGGTGTAGTCCTGCGTGTCGGCGAAGCACGACTCGACGTGCGAGACGAGGTTGCGAGCATCGGACTTGGCCGACGCGTCCTGGCCCTTCTTCTGCTGACCCAGGAAGGTCGGCAGGGCGATCGCGGCGAGGATGCCGACGATCAGGATGACGACGAGGAGCTCGATGAGCGTGAAGCCGCCCTCGTCGTTGCGGAGCTTGTGGAGCATTGCGAGTGACCCTCCTGGATCGATGGACCTGTGGTGAACTGCGCCAATTCCGCGGTCGTTGCCGAGGGGTCCATGCGGTCCCGGTGGCAGCTCGGCTTCCTCGTCACTGGCCCGAGGTCCGTGGCTTTGCGTCCCACCCTCACGAGTGGTTTGCCTTTGACACCTTGGTACTGGCTATTGCACGTGGCTCCTATCGACTGGGTACCCCCGCTCCTTGAGCCGTCAGGGATGCGTGGACGTTCGTCGTACCCCTGCGGCGCCGTCGGCGCCGGAACGGGTGATCCGCGGACATCGCCATCTGGCACCATCGGTGCCGTGCTCGCGCGCCGACTGCTGCTCTTCGCATCGCTGGTGCTGCTCAGCGCCGCGTTCGCGAGCGCGCTGACCACGACCACCACCAGCGAGGACTCCGGCTCAGCCACCGCGCCCGTCGTGCCGAGCACCGGCACGGGGACCGAGCGGGTCCGCGGCGAGCTCCCGGCCCGGAAGCCGGTGCTCGCCTCCGTGGGCGACGTGGTCGAGCTCGACGTCTCCTCGGACGTGGCCGACCGCGTGGAGATCCGCGATCTCGGCGTCGAGCAGTCGGTCGAAGCAGACGCCGCGACGACGGTGGTGGTCATCGCCGACCGCACGGGCACGTTCCCGATCTCCCTCCGCCTGTCCGGTGAGCGGATCGGAACCCTCGAGGTCCGCGACCCGTGAGCGTGGAGCACGCCCGCCGCGCCGCGGGCATCGACGGCCTCCGCGCGGTGGCCGCGCTCTCCGTGCTCGTGTACCACGCGTGGCTGTACACGCTGCCGACGGTGGACGCGGGCAGCACCCGCACCGGCTTGGACTACGCGCTGCACGAACTGCGCCTCGGGCTCGTCCTCTTCTTCGTCCTGAGCGGCTTCCTGCTCTACGGCCCCTGGGTCCGCAGCGCGCTGGAGGGCTCCACGCGCCCTCGCGTCGGCGCGTACCTGACCCGGCGCGCGGCGCGGATCGTCCCGGCGTACTACCTCGCGATCCTGGGATCGATCGCGCTGCTGTGGCCGATCGGGGACTCCCCCGGCGTCCGGCTGCCGCCCGCCGAGGACCTGTGGCTGTTCGCGGTCTTCGGCCAGAACCTCAAGGAGTCCACGCTCCTGCGACTCGATCCGCCGATGTGGACCCTGGCCGTCGAGGTCGCGTTCTACCTGACGCTGCCGCTGCTCGGGTGGATCGCCGTGACGATGGCGCGCCGCGGCGGACGCGCGCTCCAGTGCGTCGTCCCGCTCGCGTTCGGGGCGCTCGGACTGACCTGGAACTACGTGCTGGCCGACGAGCGCCAGCTGAACCTCAGCCTCCTCAGCAAGCAGCTGCCGGCGATGGCCCCGTACTTCGCGCTGGGGATGCTCGCCGCGGTCCTGGTCCACGGGCGCTCGCCCTCCCGGCGGGTGGTGCGCCTGACCGTGACGCTCGGGTGCGCGGCGGTGCTCGTCGACGCGGCGCTGGCGATCGACGAGGCGACCCGCGGGTCCGGGGCCCTGTGGCTGCGCATCTGGAGGGACGACCTGGCCGCCCTGGGCTTCGCCGGCATCCTCGCGGTCGTCGCCACCGCCCAGCGGCCGCTTCGCCTGCTCGGCCACCGGAGCATGGCCGCGATCGGACGCATCAGCTACGGCATCTACCTGTGGCACGTCCCGCTGCTGCTCGTCCTGCGCGCCAACGGACTCCTGCCGCTCGGGTGACTCAGCGCCACGCTCGTGGTGCTGCCGCCGACGCTGCTCGTCGCGGCGGCCAGCTGGCGCTGGGTGGAACGGCCGGTCCAGGACATGGCGCGCCGGCGGACCCGCGGTACGGCACGCCCGGGCGTGGTCCTAGCGGCGGAG
>NZ_JBFIGP010000119.1:0-10535 GCF_041602235.1 Paraconexibacter sp. | reverse complement strand
GGGCGCGCCGCACCAGGTTCGAGGCGAGCAGCACGGCGGCACAGCCGACACACACCGTGGCGAGCAGGTACGTCGCGGCCAGGCCGACGTGGCCCGCGTCCAGCAGCGTGAGCGCCTCGATCTGCATGGCCGAGAACGTCGTCAGGCCTCCGCAGACCCCGGTGCCGATGAAGGGCCGGCGGTAGGCCGACTGCGGGAGTCGCTCCTGCAGCCGGGTGACGGCGTAGCCCAGCAGGAACGCCCCGGCCACGTTGACGAGGAACGTCGCCCACGGCCACGCCCCCGGGTCGTGCGGGAGCGCCTCGCTGACCTCGGCACGCGCCACCGCACCGAGGAACCCGCCGACGAAGATGGCCGCGAGCTCGCGGCGGTCAGCGGGCATCGGCGACCGTGGACCCTGGGCGGCCAGGCTCAGCCGGGCTTGATCGCCATGTCCACCACGACCAGCAGCAGGATGGTCAGCTCGACCATGCTGATCGTGGCGGTCTGCACGTAGTTCTCCAGGAACTTGTCGGACTCCAGCCCGTCCTGCTCGAGGATCGCGTCGCGACGGCGCGCCGCTCGCGGGTAGAACGCGATGCCGATCACGAAGGAGCTCAGCCAGCCGACGTAGGCCAGCGTGATCCACAGGTCGGAGTGGTCGTAGCCGACCTCGTTGACCAGCAGGATGCCGAAGATCAGCAGACCCAGGGACAGGGGTGCGTAGAGCCGCGGACCGATGTACTCCGCGTCCTTCGAGAACTGCAGCATCCGCTGCCGATCACCCGAGTTCTGCGCGATTCGGCCCAGGACGTGGAGCGTTCCGGACCCGCCGACCCACAGGACGGCGCACAGCAGGTGCAGTGCCAGCAGCACGGTGTAGGTGGAGACCATGCGCCTAGTCTCTCGCGCGACGCGGACGCTGACCACTACGGTCGTGATCGTGCGCAACGTGTTCATCACGCCCACGGCACCCGAGCGGCCGATCGCGACCGGGCACCGCCTCGCGGTGAAGGACCTGTTCGACACCGCCGGGGTGCGCACGACCTACGGCTCGGCGGTGTTCGCCGAGCACGTGCCGACGGCCACCGCGCCCGCCGTGCTCCGGCTCGAGGCCGCCGGGTACGTGAGCGTCGGCAAGGCCAACCTGCACGAGTTCGCCTGGGGCATCACGTCGCAGAACGACCACTACGGCCACGTGCCCAACCCCCTGGCGGCCGACCGGATCGCCGGGGGGTCCAGCGGCGGCTGCGCCGCGGCACTCGCGGCCGGACTGGCGGACGCAGGCCTCGGGACCGACTCGGGCGGGTCGATCCGGATCCCGTCGGCGTGCTGCGGCACCGTCGGGTTCAAGCCGACCCACGGCCTCGTGCCCCTCGGTGGCTGCTTCCCGCTCGCCCCGAGCTTCGACCACGCCGGCCCGATGGCGCGTGACGTGGCCGGCTGCGAGCGGATGCTCGCCGCGCTGGTCCCCGGCTTCGCCCCGGATCCGGCGGTGGATCTGGCGGACCTGCGGGTCGGGCTGGCGTGGACCGCTGTGGCGGACCCGCTCGTCCGGGCCCGCGTCGAGGAAGCCGCGGCCCACTTCGGCAGCGTCGTGCGGCTCGACCTCCCGTTCCCCGACGGCACCTACCCCGTGTTCAACCGCGAGGCGGCGGAGGTGCACGCGGACCTCCTGCTCGCCCACCGCGACCGCTACAGCGACAACGTGGCGGCGCAGATCGAGCGCGCGCTCACGGTGGCCGACGCCGAGGTCACGGCGGCGGCCGGGGTGCGGGACGCCTATCGGGAGCTGCTGGCCGGGATCCTCGAGGACGTCGATCTGCTCCTGACCCCGACGATGCCGATGGTCGCGCCGCCGGCCGCGGGCGGCGAGCGGCCGATCCGGGCCCGGACGCTCTCGTTGACCTATCCGTTCAACGCGATCGGCGCGCCCGTGCTGGCCCTGCCGTGCGGGCCCGCCGAGGACGGGCTGCCCGCCTCCGTGCAGCTGGTGGCCGCGGCCGGCGCGGACGGCCGCGTGCTCGCCGCCGGGCGGGCGTTGGAGGCGGCGCTGCGGGGCTGAGCGCGATCCTCAGGGAACCCTCAGCCTCCGCTCAGGAGCCTCGCATCATCGGGCGGCAGGGTCCGTCTCGTGCAGGCGCCAGTCCAGGAACCACAGGCGCACGTCGAGATCGCTCAGCGTGAACGCGCCGAGGGCGGCCGTGGGCCGCAGCCGCTCCAGGAGCGCGAGGCACGCCGCCGCGGGCACGTCGCGGTCCAGGGCGCTCGCCAGCACCTCACGAGCGGTGTCCTCCAGCGGCCGCTCGCAGACGTCGATGCGGAAGGTGCGCTGCGCGGTGAGCAGCTCACCCACCAGCCGGTCGGCGACGGACACGCCGGACGAGGTGCACCCGCGCGAGCGCGAGGGGCGAGGCTCGGGAGGCCAGTCACGGCGTCGGCGTGCGAGTTGGACGTGCATGTACCTAAGAACGCCGTATGCCCGGAGAAGTCCGAAGGTAACCGACGGTCTGGCGCTCGGACATTCGTCCAGTTGCGGGCTGTCTGCGCCGCTTCGGGTGCCAACGTCCTGACGCCCGACGCCTCGCTCGCGTCCTTCCTGCACAGCCCCGGACGGAGCAAACCGCTCGTCCGGGCGCCGCACCCCATCACCTCAAGGAGCGAGATGTCCATCACCACCAGGATCGGTGTCGCCACGCTGGTCACCGCGGTCGTCGCCGCCGTGCCCACGACCGCACTGGCACGGGACGGCGGTCGAGACCGCGACGGCGAGAACGTCCCGAGCCGCATCACCTCGAAGCTGAGAAGCGCCGAGCGGGCGCTGGATCGTGCGCAGGAGCGCGCTGACGACGGCGAGACCTCGCGCGCGGTGAGCGCCCTCACCTCGGTGCGCAAGCACCATGCCTCCGCCCTGAAGTCCGCGAAGCGGCGCGTGGCTCCCGACACGAGGACCGGCGCGCCGTCGGCGCTCGCGGTGAGCCGCGCCGAGGGACGCATCGCGGACGGGGCCATCGGACTGCTCGACGGCGCCGGGGCCGACCTCACCGCCGCCTCGCTCACGACGCTGGACGCGGTGCTCGACGGCCGTGACGACCTCGTCTCCGCGATCGCCGCGCTCGACACCGAGGACCAGCGGGCCTACCGCCGTGTCCTGCGGAGCATCGCGAGGACCGTGAAGGGCGAGATCGAGGACATCGGCGACGCGCTGACCGATGACGAGCTGACCGCCGACGGGACGAGCGGGCTCCAGGATGCGCTCACCCAGGTGCGCGCGACCCAGGCCGCCGTCGCGGCCCTGCAGCCCACGCGCCAGAGCACCTCCGACGGCGCCGACTACCCGACCAGCGACGCTTCGGAGGTCGACGGAGCGAGTCGACCCGCGCGCGGCCGGGGTGGTCGTCACGGGCGGGACCGGGACTGCGACGAGTCCGAGCGGGACCCGCAGAGCGACGAGACCACCGACGGCTCCCAGGAGCCGATCTCCGGCGGGTCCTACGGCTAGGCCGCCGATGTCGCCCGTCCGCCTCCTCCGTGCCACCGGCGATGACGCCCTCGCGCGCCGCGCCTCGCGTGGCGACGAGGAGGCGTTCGGCGTCCTGGTCTCCCGCTACCAGGTGCGGCTCGAGCTCTACTGCCGTTCGATCCTCCGCAACGACGAGGACGCGCGCGACGCGACCCAGAACGCGGTGACGAAGGCCTGGGTCGCCCTGCGCGGACGCGAGCAGGACCTCGCTGTCCGCGCCTGGCTGTTCCGCATCGCGCACAACGAGTCGATCTCCCTGATCCGGCGGCGCCGGCCCACGGCCGAACTGGGTGAGGCGGTCGCGACGCTCGCGGCCCCCGCGCCGGCCGCGGCGCTCGAGGTACGGGAGGAGCTCACTGCCGTCCTCGAGGGCATCCGCGACCTGCCCGTGCGAGCCCGTCAGGCGCTGCTGCTGCGGGAGCTGGCGGACCTCGACTACGCGTCGGTGGCGCAGATCCTGGGCATCACGACCGGGGGAGCCCGCCAGGCCGTCTTCGAAGCTCGCACCGCGCTGCAGGACGACCGGGCGGGCCGCGACGAGGCCTGCGCGGAGATCCGTCGTGAGCTGTCGGCCTCCGACCACCGCCGCCGCCCGACGCGCAAGGCCCGCGGCCACCTGCGCGGCTGCAGCGCCTGCCGGACCTGGAACCAGTCGCAGGACACCCGCCGCGAGCACCTCTCCCTGCTGCCGGGCGCGGGGCTCGGGGCGTGGGGCTGGATCGCCGGACTGCTCGGCGGCGCGGGGGCGGGGACCGCCGGCGCCGGCGCCACCACCACGATCTCCGCGGGCGGGTTCGCCGGCAGCGTCAAGGTCCTGGCCGGCTTCGCCGCCCTCACCGCCGGAGCGGCCCCCGTGGCCGTGCACGAGGTCCACCGCACGCACGAGCGGGCGCAGACGACCACGCAGAGCACCGCCCGCGCGGCGACGGTCGGCGTCGCCACGGCACCCGGGGGGACGACGACCCGGGCGAGCGTGCCCGCGACCACCCCAGGAGCGCGAGCCGGCGCCGCCACCGGTGCTGATGCGCGTCGCGTCGCCGAGCGTCGCGCGACCCCCGGCGATCCATCGACCGCCACCCGAACCGGCCCGGACACCGGTGCCCGGGAGGCCGCTCGGGACGCGACACGCGGCACGGGCCGCTCACCGCGGGAGGACGGGGCGACTCCGCGAGCCGGTCGCCGTCAGGGCGGCCGCGACGCCGCCCACGCGGGGTCGGAGCCGTCCGGCCCCGGCCCTCGCGGGACACGGCGACAGCGCACCGCGGCCGACGGCGCCGAGGCCGCGAGCCCGACCCGTCGCCCGTCGCGCAGGCCGACCGCCGAGCCGCCCGCCTGGACGGCGTCGACGGAGCCGCCCGATCGCGACGTGATCGACGCGCGCCGGGGCGGGGGTGGCGGGGACCCGCGACCGTCGCGCACCGGCGACCGCCGGCGAGGGGCCGAGGGTTCCGCGGTGGGCACGTCGGGGCCGACCCTCTCGCAGGAGAGCGATGCTCCCGATTTCGAGGGGCCGCCCTCCGACGGCGTCCGGGAATCGGGTACGCCGGGCGACCAGGGTCCGTGAGCGCGGTCCCTCGACGCTGCACCACATCAGGCCTGCTCGCGATGCTGCTGGGCGCGATGCTCGTGCTCTGCGCGCCGACGGCGCCGGCCCGCGCCCTCGTCGTCGGGATGTCCGATCAGCAGACCGACTCCTGGCCCGACCCACGACTGCGCGCGCTCGGCCTGCGCCACGCCCGCCTGATCGTGCCGTGGGACGCCGCCCGCTCCGAACCGGAACGGGTGCAGGCGTGGCTCGACGCCGTGGCCGCCCAGGGCTTCACGCCGCACGTCGCGTTCCAGCACCGTCGCGGGGAGGACTGCCGGACCACCTCGTGCCGCGCGCCGAGCCGCTCGGAGTACCGCGACGCGGTCGCTGCGTTCCTCGCCCGCTTCCCCCAGGTCACCACGTACACGACGTGGAACGAGGCCAACCACCGCGCCCAGCCCGTGGTGAACCTGCCCGAGAGGGTCGCGGGGTACTACGAGGACCTGCGCGAGCTTTGCCGGAAGTGCACGGTCGTGGCGGGCGACGTGCTGGACTCCGGCGGCTACGTCACGTGGCTGCGGCGGTTCCTGGCCGCGTCCGACACCGCCCCCCGGCTGTGGGGACTGCACAACTACGGCGACGTCACCTACGGAAGGACGACTGGGACCGACCGGGTCCTGGCCACGGTCCCGGGGTCGCTGTGGGTCGAGGAGACCGGCGGGATCGTCACGTTGCGCTCCGGCGGACGGGAGACGCTGCGCACCGACGAGTCCCGCGCGCGGGACGCGATCGACCGGGCGTTCGCGATCGCCGCGGACCGCCCTCGCATCACGCGGATGTACGTCTACCACTGGCGAGGTGGCTTCGGCGACAGCTTCGACGCGGGGCTCATTAGACCCGACGGGAGCACGCGGCCGAGCTACGGGGCGCTCGCCGGCAACCTGGCGGAGCTGCGCTCGCGCACCGGCCCCGCCGTGCCGGGGACCCGAGGGCGATGGTCGAAGCTCCGGCCCGCCCAGCTGCTGCTGCGGCTGGCCTGCCGCTCGAGCGACGGCGTGTGCTCGGGCCGGGTGCGCGTCACGGCCGCGACCCGGTCGCGGTCGGGCTCGCGGGAGCACCGCAAGCTGATCACGACCCGCACGTACACCAGCCGATCGACCAAGCGGGTCGTCCTTCTGCGCATCACCGTGCCCGCGTCGCTGCGACGACGTGTGCGCAACGCGGCCAAGCGGGCCCTCGTGGTCACGGTGCGTCCGGCGAAGCCCCGCGGGTCGCGGAAGGTGCTCCGGCGCAGGCTCACGCGTCCGCGCTGAGCGGCCACCCCACGAACGGGGGGTTCCCCCGCGCCGACGCGGTGACCCTGCGGTCGTCGATACCGTCATGGTCGCTAGCCTGCGGCGCTCGTGCACGCCGTTCGGTCTCTTCGCTGGAGCAGCCACATGGTCCCCGTCGTCCTCGTCCGATCCACCGCCCTTCCGAGTGAGGCCCTCGCATGAGCACGCCGTTTCGCGTCGCCATCGTCGGCGCCGGTCCGGCCGGGTTCTACGCCGCCGGCGAACTGCTCAAGGCGAAGGACGGCTCGGTCGAGGTCGAGCTGTTCGACCGGCTGCCGACCCCGTGGGGGCTGGTGCGGGCCGGTGTCGCCCCCGACCATCCCAACATCAAGGCCGTCACGCGCGTCTACGAGAAGACCGCCGCGCTGCCGGGGTTCCACTACCACGGCAACGTCCACGTCGGGCGCGACATCAGCCACGAGGAGCTGCTGGCCCACCACCACGCGGTCGTCTACTCCGTGGGCGCCCCGACCGACCGCAAGCTCGGCATCCCGGGCGAGGAGCTCAAGGGCTCGGTCGGAGCCGCGGACTTCGTCGGGTGGTACAACGGCCACCCCGACTTCCGCGACCTCGACCTCGACCTGCAGGTCGAGCGCGCGGTCGTCGTCGGCGCCGGCAACGTCGCCCTGGACGTGGCCCGCATGCTCGGCATGCCGGTCGCCGAGCTGCACACCACCGACACCGCCGATCACGCGCTGGAGGATCTCGCCAACAGCGAGATCCGCGACGTCTTCATCCTCGCGCGCCGCGGGCCGCTCGAGGCCGCGTACACCAACCCCGAGCTGCTCGAGCTCGGCGAGATCGCGGGGCTGGACGTCGTCGTCGACCCGCAGGACGTCGCTCTGGACGAGGCGACGGCCGCCTTCGTCGCCGAGGGCGCGGACAAGACCCGGCGACGCAACGTCGAGATCGTCACCGAGTACGCGGGACGGACGCCCAGCGGCGCGGAGCGCCGGATCCACCTGCGGTTCCTGACCTCACCGGTCGAGATCCTCGGCACCGACAGGGTCGAGGGCGTGCGCATCGTGCGCAACGAGCTGGTGACGAACGACGACGGCTCCGTGTCGGCGCGCCCCACCGATCGCGAGGAGGTCATCGAGTGCGGGCTCGTCCTGCGGTCGATCGGGTACCTCGGCGTCGAGCTGCCCGGGGTGCCGTTCGACCAGCGCCGTGGCGTGATCCCGAACGTGGAGGGACGTGTCACGGACCTCGAGTCGGGCGAGCCGCTGCCGGGCGTGTACACGGCCGGATGGATCAAGCGCGGACCCAGCGGCGTCATCGGGACGAACAAGAAGGACGCGCAGGAGACCGTCCGCGTCCTGCTGGAGGACCGGGAGGCCGGACGTCTGGCCGACCCGTCGGGCGACGGCGCCGCACTGCACGCGCTGCTGGACGAGCGGGTCCCGGACCGGATCGACTACGACGCGTGGGAGCGCATCAACACCCACGAGAAGACCACGGGAGAGCCGCACGGCAGGCCGAGGGTCAAGCTCGTGCACGTCGAGAAGATGGTCGACATCGGCAAGGGCTGACCGACGGTCCGGGTGGCGACGGGGGTGCCTGGGTAGGGTCCGGGGATGTCCATCGAGCCCGGTCTCTCCCGCGCCCACGTCGACCTGGACGACCCGCCGCACGAGCGGTTCGTGGCGCTGCGGCGCGATCTCGGCGTGACGTCGTTCGGCATCAACCTCATGACGCTCGAGGTGGGTGAGCGCGGGCGCATCCATCGCCACGAGCGCCAGGAGGAGGTCTACGTGGTCCTCGACGGGACCCTCGACCTGATCGTCGAGGGCGAGACGCACGAGTGCGCGCGGGGGGACGTCGTCCGGGTCGGCCCGGAGCTGCGGCGCCAGCTCGTCAACCGCGGCCCAGGACGCGTCGTCCTCCTCGCGCTCGGTGGGAGCGCCGAGCACGCCGGACGGGACGGGCAGGCCTACGCGTCGTGGGAGGCGACCGAGCACGCTGCGCCGCAGGAGGTCCCGCTCCCCGAGAACCTGGACGCAGACCGGCTCCGGTGAGCGACACACGGCCACGTCGGACGACGACGGCCGGCTGACAGCTCATGGCCGCCGGCCTCGCGCTGCTGGCCTCGCTGGCCTACGGGGTCTCGAACTTCGCCGGGCCGCGCCTGGCCCGCGACGTCTCGCTGTTCCTGCTCCTGCTCGTCGGCCAGACGTGCTCCCTGCTGCTGGCCGGGGTCGTCGTCGCGGTCCAGGGGGAGGGCCTGCCGGACGCGGAGGCGATCGGGTTCGCCCTCCTGGCGGGGTTCGGCAACGCGGGCGGACTCGTGTTGTTCTACCGCGCCGCCGCGGTCGGGCCGCTGAGCATCGTGACGCCGATCGGCTCGCTGGGCGCCGCCGTCCCCGTCGCGATCGGCATCGCCGGCGGCGAGGCGATGACCGTGCTCAAGGGGCTGGGAATCCTCCTCGCGCTGACGGGGGTCGTGCTCGTCGCCCGACGGCCCGGCGCCGATCTCCATGACGAGAAGCACTCCCACCGTCGGGCCGCGGTCGTGCTCGCGGCGCTCTCGGCGGTGTGCTTCGGCGTGTTCCTGGCGGCGATCGCCCCGGCCGCGGAGGACGCCGCCGGGTGGGCGGTGCTGCTGAGCCGGGTCAGCCTCGTCGCGGTCCTCGCCACGTTCGTGGTGCGCCTCGGGGTCTTCCGGGAGCTGGTCCCACGCCGGATGCCGGTGCTGGCCGTCCCGGGACTGCTGCTCTTCGCCGGGACGATGGCCTACGCGATCGCGACCCGCGAGGGCGACCTGAGCGTCGTGTCCGTCCTCGGGTCGCTCTTCCCGGTCGTGACCGTCGGTCTGGCGGTGGGGCTGGACGGCGAGCGGCTGCGGCGACCGCAGGCGATCGGGGCGCTCGCGACGATCGCCGGCGTCGTGCTGCTGTCCATGCGCTGAGCGTCGCGCGGCGGGCCGGCTGTCATGCTCCGAGGCATGACCGACTGGGGAGACGGCACCTACGAGATGACCGCCGATGACCTCGCTCCCGCCGCCGAGCGCGCGGTGGAGATCGCCGCGGTCGCGTCGGGCGACGACGTGCTCGACATCGCCTGCGGGACGGGCAACGCGGCGGCGGTCGCGGCGGACCGTGGCGCACGGGTCACCGGGGTCGATCCGGCGGCGCGCCTGCTCGACGTGGCGCGGGGTCGGGTCCCGGACGGCACCTTCCTGGTCGGGGACGGCGCAGCGCTCCCGCTGCCCGACGACACCTTCGACGTGACGCTCTCGGTCTTCGGGGTGATCTTCGTGCCCGACGCGACGGCCGCCGTCTCGGAGGCGGTCCGCGTCACGCGGCCCGGCGGGCGCATCGTCATCACCAGCTGGGTGCCCGAAGGGGCGATCGCCGGGGCCGGTCAGATCGTGCGCCGAGCCCTCACCGAGCGCATGCCCGCCGACGAGCGCGCCTCCACGACGGAGCCGGTGGCCTGGGGGGACCCCGCCTTCCTCCGTGAGGCGTTCGAGCGTCACGGGGCGAGCGTCACGGTCACCGAGGAGCTTCTGCCCTTCACCGACGCCAGCCCGGCCACGTGGTTCGACGAGCAGGCCGAGCACCACCCCATGTGGCGCGCCGCGCGTGCGGAGTTGGCCGATCACGCCGCCGCGTGGCAGGACGTCCGGCAGAGGACCATCGCGCTGCTGACGGAGCAGAACGAGGACCCGCAGGCCTTTCGCGCGACGAGCCGCTACCTCGTCGCACGGGCCGACCTCCCGCGCGACTGAGGGGCGCCTCCACGGGCACCGCCCGCCTACACTGGAGGGGTGCGTCATCAGCTGCGTCCCCTCTTCGACCGCATCGTGATCAAGGAGCTCGAGCCCGATCGCATGCGGCAGTCCGGGCTCCTCGTGCCGCCCGGGACGAACGAGCCGCCACCGCAGCACGGGATCGTGCTCGCCGTCGGGCCAGGGTTGGACTGGTGGGCGCAGGCAGGTGTCGCGATGCCGGTGAGCCCGGGGGACCACGTGGTCTTCCCGGCCTCGGCGGGGGCGTGGGTCGAGGTCGACGAGGAGCGGCTGCTCGTGTGCCGTGTCGGCGAGATCCTCGGCGTGCTCGAGCCGGTCGAGCCGGGTGCGCATCCCGACCACCGCGACGAGGACTCGACGACCCAGGGGTAGACCGGGAGACGACGCGGGTCGCAGGTCCCCGGTCGGGGTGCTGTCCGG
>NZ_JBFIGP010000118.1:0-10551 GCF_041602235.1 Paraconexibacter sp. | reverse complement strand
TACACGCGCAGCCGGCGGTTCTACGTCTCCTACACGGACCGCCGCGGGGCGCTGCGGGTCGAGGAGTGGAGGACCCGTCGCAGCTCGCCGGACAGGGCGGATCCCGACAGCCGACGCCTCGTCATCCGGATCCCGCAGCCGACGCCGACGCACAACGGTGGCCATCTGGTGTTCGGGCCCGAGGGCCTGCTGTACATCGGGACGGGGGATGGCGGCGGCGTGGGCGACCCGCGACGGGTGGCCCAGAACCGCGGATCACTGCACGGGAAGATCCTGAGGATCGATCCGCGGGCGACCAAGCGCCGGCGGTACCGGATCCCGCGAAGCAACCCGTTCGTGCGCGTGAAGGGCGCGCGCGACGAGGTCTACGCGTACGGCTTGCGCAATCCGTGGCGGTTCGCGTTCGATCGACGCACCAGCGCACTCGTCCTCGGCGACGTGGGCCAGGAGACGTTCGAGGAGCTGAACTACCGCCCCCGGGCCCGCAGCGCCGGTGCGAACTTCGGCTGGAGCGCCTACGAGGGCAACCGGAGGTTCAACCGCTCGGTGCGGGCGCGTCGGGCGGTCGCGCCCATGCACACCTACGCGCGCGACCGGGGATGCTCGGTGATCGGGGGGCCGGTGGTCCGCGACCCCGGGATCCCGAGGCTCAGCGGCCGGATGCTCTACGGCGACTTCTGCTCCGGCCGGATCAACAGCATCGTGCCGCGTGCCCCTCGCGGCCTGCGACCGCGCAGCGAGGGCCTGCGGGTCGAGTTGCTGTCGTCCTTCGCGGAGGACCGTGCGGGCCGGATCTACGCCATGTCGCTGACCGGTCCGGTGTACCGGCTGGTCGCGCGGTAGCCGCCGGCGAGCGCGGGCGCGGGGCGCACCACGAACGCCGAAGGCCGCCCGATCTCTCGGGCGGCCTTCGGAGGAGTGGAGCTAGCCGGGCTCGAACCGGCGACCTTCTGGCTGCCAGCCAGACGCTCTCCCAGCTGAGCTATAGCCCCGGGGAGTTCGTAGTCGCTGGCCATGGTAACACCGTGCCGCTGATTGTTCCTCGCCGGGGGCCTGCGATCGGGCCCTGTCGGTCGCGTGCGAGAGCGGCGCGAGGGCGTCGTGGCGTCCGGCCGTCAGCGCCGGCGTCGCTGCGGCACGTAGTTCCGCGTGAACTCCGGGATCTCGATGTCGTCGACCGGGACGTCCGAGGCGTCGACCGGAGCGGCGTCGGACCGGGAGGAGGGGGTGCGACGCGCGCTGACCCCGAACGGCAGGACCGGCTCGGGGACCGAGAAGGACCGCTCCGGCTTCGCGGCCGCGATCCGGTCGGCTGCGGTGGGCGGGGAGATCCGGTCGATGCGGCTCTGCATCTCCCGGTGCGCGTGCTGGACGTCCTTGAGGATCACGGCGGCGTTGCGGCGCAGGGACGCGCCGAGTTGCTCGAGATCACGGCTGATCTCGGTCCCGGCGCCCATGACCTCGCGCGCGGCACCACGGGCTTCGGCGACGATCTCGCGCGCGTCGGCCCGCGCCTTCTCGAGGATCTCCTCCGCCTCATCCTCGGCGGCCCGGACGCGGTTGGCGGCCGCGCGGTCGGCCTCGGCGATCCGGTCGCGCGCGCGCTGCTCGGTCTCCTCGCGCAGGGCGGCCGCGGAGCGCTCGGCGGCATCGACGATCGCCTGGACCCGCGAGTAGACCTGCGACATGTCGCCCGGGGTCGGAGTGGGGGCGTTCTGCTCCTCCATGCCCCACAGAGTAGAAGCCCTCTACAAGAGGTCGCGCAAGAACGCCACCACCGCACCGTTCAGCAGCGCCGCCCGCTCCCACTGCAGGAAATGTCCCGCTCGTGGCACCACGAACGGTCCGACCAGATCACGGAAGGCGACCTCGCAGCGCTCCGGGAAGTCCCGGTACATCACGTGGTCGTCGGGGCCGTAGAGGGCCATGGTCGGCACGTCGCTGACGCGGAAGAACCGCGGAGCCTCCGACAGGGGGATCGTGCCGACGGCGCTCTCGTAGTTCCCGAACCCGGCCCGCAGCCGGTCCGCGTCCGCGAACGGCTCGGTCATGAAGTCGACCTCCGCCCGCGTGAACCCGCCCGGGGTGCCCCAGAACCGCGAACCGTAGAACCCGGCGACGTAGCGACGGCGGCGCTCCGGGGTGTCGAGCTCCGCCGCCAGGCCGTCCGCGTCGCGTGACTGCCGCACGTAGTAGTCGGCCGCCTGGCGGACCGCCGGCGCGATCTCGTTCGAGATGCCCGCCGCGGCGTACTCGTCGGGCAGCACGGGGAGGATCGCGTTGAAGAGCACCTGGCGGACGACGAAGCCCTCGAAGCGCAGCCCGAGGTCCTGGACCGCGCCCCCGCCCAGGTCGCTGCCGACCGCCGCGCAGCGCTCGTGGCCCAGGACGTCGTGGACCAGGGCGTGGAGGTCGCGTGCATGGGCGGCGAGATCGTGGAACCCGTCCGCCGGCACGCCGCTGTCCCCGAACCCGCGAAGGTCGGGGACGATCACCTCGAAGCCCGCGTCCGCCAGGGCCCCGATGTTCCGCCACCAGATCCGCTTGGTCTCCGGCCAGCCGTGCACGAGCAGCAGCGGGAAGCCCCCGGGGTTCTCCCGCACGTAGGCGAGCTGCACGCCGGGCCGGACCTCGGCGCGATGGATCGCGAAGGCCTCCGGGTCCAGGGGCACGGGGGCGGCGGTGCTCATCGTCGCAACTCTATTGTTGGGGGCCCGATGAGCGACCACCGTTACGACCCGTCAGAGATCGAGCCCCGCTGGCAGCAGGTGTGGGAGACCGAGCGCACCTGGGAGGTCTCCAACGATCCCGACGACCGGGACAAGAGCTACGTCCTGGAGATGCTGCCCTATCCCTCGGGCGAGCCGCACATCGGACACCTGAAGGTCTACTCGGTGGGCGACGCCGTCGCGCACTTCCAGCGCCGCACCGGCAAGCGGGTCCTGCACCCGATGGGCTACGACGCGTTCGGCCTGCCGGCCGAGAACCACGCCATCCGCACCGGGCAGCATCCGCGCGACTCGACGGCGGCCGCGATCGCCTCGTTCCAGAAGCAGTTCCGCGAGTGGGGCATCAGCATCGACTGGACGCGGGAGTTCGGGACCCACGAGCCCCGCTACTACCGCTGGACGCAGTGGATCTTCCTGCAGCTCCTGGAACACGGGCTCGCCTACCGCAAGGACTCGGCGGTGAACTGGTGCCCGAACGACGCGACGGTGCTCGCCAACGAGCAGGTGGTCGACGGGCAGTGCGAGCGCTGCGGCGCCGAGGTCGAGATCCGCCAGCTCGAGCAGTGGTTCTTCCGCATCACGGACTACGCCGACCGCCTCGTGGACGACCTCGACACGATCGAGTGGCCCGAGCACGTCAAGACGATGCAGCGCAACTGGATCGGTCGCTCGGAGGGGGCGGAGGTCGTGTTCCGCTGCGAGGAGCTGGGCATCGACTATCCGGTGTTCACCACCCGCCCCGACACGCTCTTCGGCGCGACGTTCTTCGTGATGGCTCCGGAGCACCCGGACGTGGAGCGTCTGGCGAAGGGCACCGGACACGAGGAGGAGGTGCGCGAGTACGTCAACCGCGTGCTGACGCACGACAAGGAGGAGCGCGGGTCCGCCGACCGCGAGAAGACCGGCGTCGCGCTCGGGCGCACCGTCACCAACCCGGTCAACGGCGAGCAGATCCCCATGTACGTCGCCGACTACGTGCTGATGGAGTACGGCACCGGCGCGATCATGGCCGTACCGGGTCACGACGAGCGCGACTACGACTTCGCGACGAAGTACGGCCTCGAGATCCGGCGCGTCGTGGAGGGCACGCCTGAGGAGGGCGGCGACGAGCACGGCCTCCCGTACCCCGGTGACGGGCCGCTGGTGAACTCGCATCCCGACTTCGACGGGATGCCGAACCGGGAGGCCCTGCGCGCGATCGTCGACTGGCTGGATCGCGAGGGCAAGGGGCATGCGTCGGTCAACTACCGCCTGCGCGACTGGCTGCTCTCGCGCCAGCGCTACTGGGGCTGCCCGATCCCCGTCGTGCACTGCGAGGCCTGCGGCATCGTCCCGGTCCCCGAGGACCAGCTCCCGGTCGTGCTGCCCGACGTCGAGGACTACGCGCCGAAGGGCAAGTCGCCGCTGGCCGCCGCGGAGGACTGGGTCGCGACGACGTGCCCGCGCTGTGACGCGCCGGCCCGCCGCGAGACCGACACGATGGACACGTTCGTCGACTCCTCGTGGTACTTCCTGCGCTACTGCGACTCCGCCAACGACGAGGCGGCCTGGGACCCGGCGGTCGTCGCCCAGTGGGCCCCGGTGGACCAGTACATCGGTGGCGTCGAGCACGCGATCCTCCACCTCCTGTACGCGCGGTTCTTCGTCAAAGCGCTGCACGACCTCGGCCATCTCTCGCACCAGGAGCCGTTCGCGAAGCTCTTCACGCAGGGGATGATCACCAAGGACGGCGCGAAGATGTCCAAGAACAAGGGCAACGTCGTGGCGCCCGGGTCGATCGTCGCCTCGCACGGCGCGGACACCGCGCGCTGCTACATCCTGTTCATCGGACCTCCCGACCAGGACGCGGACTGGTCGGACAAGGGCCTCGAGGGCGTGCACCGGTTCCTCTCGCGCCTGTGGCGCCTGAGCGCGGCGGTGGCCCAGGAGACACCGGACCACCCGATCCCGGACGACATCGACGGTGACGACCTCGCCCTGGTCCGCAAGGCGCACTGGGCGATCGAGAAGGTCACGGGCGACATGGCGGGGCGTTTCGCGTTCAATACGGCGATCGCCGCGGTCATGGAGTTGACCAACGAGATCTCGCGGGCCTACAACGACGGGTCCCCGTCACCGGGCCCGCTGCGGTTCGCGCTGACGACCGCGGCCTCGCTGCTGTTCCCGTTCGCGCCGCACACCGCCAGCGACGCGTACCACCTGCTCACCGGTGAGCGGGTGTGGGAGGAACCCTGGCCGGCGTCCGACCCGGTCTACCTCGACGAGGAGACCTTCGAGCTCGTCTGCCAGGTCAACGGCAAGGTCCGCGATCGCGTGACCGCGCCGTCGGAGGCCGGCGAGGACGAGTTGAAGGCGCTCGCTCACGCGTCGCCGAAGCTCGCTCCCCACCTGGACGGGAAGACGGTCGTCAAGGAGATCGTCGTCCCGGGGAAGCTGGTCAACATCGTCGTGCGGTGAGGTGCGCGGCGGCGTGACCGCACCGCCCACGCAATCGGCACACAGACGTCGCAATCACGGGGTCCCGCGGCACGCGATGGGACCTAGCCTCGGTGGGCGTGAACGAGGTGCCGAGAAGCCACGTCCTGCTGTCGGTGCTCGCGGTGGCCGCGATCGCGTTCCTCGGGGCGCGGGCTCTGCGACCCCCGACGCTGCCCGACGCGTCCGGGACCGGTGCCGGCGTCTCCGCGACCGCGGGGCAGCGCGCTCCCGTCGTCACGCGCGAGCAGGGCGGGAGGGTCGTCGTCCACGTCGCAGGTGCCGTGCGGCGCGCCGGGGTCTACCGGCTGCGCGAAGGGCAGCGGGTGGCCGACGCACTCCAACGGGCGGGGGGTGCGGGGAAGCGTGCCGACCTCGACGCCGTCAACCTCGCGGCCAAGGTCACGGACGGCCAGCAGGTCCTTGTCCCGGCTCGAGGGGCGACGGGCACGGCGGGAGGTGCGGACGCCGCCGCTCCCGGCGCACCGGACGTCCCGCTGAACCTCAACACGGCGACGCTCGAGCAGCTCGACACCCTCGACGGGGTCGGGCCGGCGACGGCGCGGAAGATCCTGGAGGAACGGACGCGCCGCGGCGGATTCCGATCGGTCGACGAGCTGGGCGGCGTGCCCGGGATCGGACCCAAGCGGCTGGCGGCGATCCGCCCGCGGGTCCGTGTGTGAGCGCTGTCGCCGAGCACCTCGGGCGCCACCCCCGCCACGTGGTGCTGACGGCCTACGTGCTCGGCCTCCTGCTCGTGTGGACACCCGCCCCGGCGGCGGGCGTGGCCGGGCTCGTCGCGCTCGTCCTCGCCGGTCGTCGGCTGCTGATCGGCCTGACGCTGGTCGCCCTGCTGGCCGGGCTCGGGGTCGCGCAGCACCGTCTGGGTCAGCTGAGCAGCTCCTCCCTCGTACCGCTGATGACCGCGGCCGCACCCGGCGCACTCGACGTCACGGTCACGGCCCCGGTCCGCAGCACGGCGCGGGGAGGACGCACCGCGCTGGTCGAGTTGCGGGGTGAGCCGGTCCTGCTGCGCCTGCCGCGGGCGGACCCGCCGGGGGCCCAGGGCTCAGGGGGCCCGCGCCCCGGCCACGTCGTGCGCGTCACCGGGCGCCTGACCCCGCCGGACCGGCACGCCAGGCTCGTCCGCGCCCACGCTGTGCTCCGGGCGAGGACGGTGGCGGCGACCGGGGATCGCCGGGCCGGGCTCGCAGGAGCGCTCGACCGCGTGCGCGAGCGGTCCCAGCGGGCGTTCGCCTCCGCGCTGCGCCCGGACACCGCGGGCCTGCTGCAGGGCATGGTGCTCGGGGACGACAGCGCGATGCCCCTGGACCTGAGGGAGGCGATGCGGACCTCGGGGCTCGCGCATCTCGTCGCGGCCAGCGGGCAGAACGTGATGTTGCTGGCCACCCTCGTGTTCTTGATCGGAGGCGCGCTCGGGACCTCCTGGCGGTCGAGGATCCTCGGGGCGCTGGCGCTCACCGCGCTCTACGTTCCGCTGGCGGGCGGCGGCCCCTCGATCCAGCGGGCGGGCGTGATGGGGGCGGCCGGCCTGCTCGCGGCCCTGGCCGGGCGGCCCTCCTCCAGGTGGTACGCGGTGCTCCTGGCGGCCGCCGTCACGCTGACCTTGGATCCGCGCGCGTGCGGCGACGCCGGGTGGCGGCTGTCGTTCGCGGCGGTCCTGGGCCTGCTGGCCCTCGGACCGCCACTGCACGCCGGACTCACGGACCGCGGTGTCCCACGCCCCCTCGCCGACGCGGTGGCCACGACGCTCGCGGCCACCGTCGCGACCGCGCCGGTGATCGCGGCGACCTTCGGCCAGACGTCGCTCGTGGCCCTGCCCGCCAACGTGCTCGCGGCGCCGCTGGTCCTGCCGGTCATGTGGGTCGGGTTCGTCGCGGCGGCCATCGCCCAGGTGTCCGCCGCTGCTGCGGCGTGGCTGGCCGGCCTCGCCGCCCTGCCGCTGCACGGTCTCGTCCTGGTCGGCAGGCACGGCGCCGAGGTGCCCGGCGCCACGGCGGCCGCGCCCGTCTGGGCCGTGGCGGCGGTGTGCGCGGTCGTCGCGGTCGCGATCCGGTGGCCGCGGGCGCGCGCCCCCGCGCCCGCGGCGCTGGCGGGGCTCGTGGCGCTCGCGCTCGCCCTCGCGCCGCGGCCCGCCCCGGTGCTCGGGCCTCCCGCCGGGCTGCGCATCTCCTTCCTGGACGTCGGACAGGGGGACGCGACCCTGCTGCAGCACGGGTCCCGCGCCGTGCTCGTCGACACGGGACCGCCGTCCGGCCCGGTGCTCGACCGACTGCGCCGGTTCGGCGTGCGGCATCTGGACGCCCTCGTCCTGACCCACGCCCAGAGCGACCACGCCGGTGCGGCGGTCGACGTGCTGGAGGCGATCCCGACCGACATCGTGCTCGACGGTCGCGACGGCGCGCCGTTCCCGGAGGGCGCCGGCATCACGACCGCGGCCAGGCGCGCCGGAGCACGGTCGGTCGTCCCCGACCGGGGACAGGTCCTGAGGGTCGGTCCCATCGCGCTGCACGTCCTCTCCCCGCGCCGCGAGCCCGCCGCGTGGCACGCCGGCGCGGACCCCAACGAACGCGCGATCGTCCTCGAGGTGCGGTGCGGCGACACGCGCGCCCTGCTGCCCGCCGACGCCGAGTCCGACGTGCTGAGGGGGCTCGACCTCGCCGGCATCGACGTCCTCAAGGTCGCCCACCACGGCAGCGCGGACCCCGGGCTGGCCGACCTCCTGGAACGCCTCCGGCCCCGGATCGCCGTCGTCAGCGCCGGTGCCGGGAACCCGTTCGGGCACCCGCGGCCGGAGACGGTCCGCACGCTGCGGGCCGGGGTGGCCGTCGTGCGTCGCACCGATCGTGACGGCACCGTGGTGCTCGACGACGCCCCCGGCGGGACCACCGTGCGGAGCCTGCGGTGAGGCCGCCGTCCCGCCGCCTATCCTTCCGTCGGTGAGCACGCCGTCCGCCGCCTGGAAGCCCGCCTATCTGATCCACGGCGACGATCACGGCCGGATCACCGAGCGTCGCGCCGGCCTGCGCGCGCGGGCCGAGGCCGAGAGCGACTCGGGCGGCATCGAGGTGTACGAGGGCGACGACGCGACCCCCGAGGCCGTGGCGGCCGCCCTGTGCGCGATGACCTTCGCGACGGGGCGCCGCTTCCTCGTGGTGGAGGGTGTCGAGCGCTGGAAGGACGATGCGGTCAAGCAGCACCTCGCCCCGGTGCTCGCATCCGCGGACCCGCAGACGACCGTCGCCTTCTTCGGGCGTGAGGACGGGCGGGCCAAGGTGCCGGCCGCGCTCGCCAAGGCCGTCACGGCCGCGGGCGGCGTGGTCCGGGCCGAGGCCGCGGTCAAGGGCAAGGAGATGGTGCCGTGGGTGCGCGGGGAGGCGGGCCGGCACGGCATCGAGCTCGACGGGGTGGCGGCGGCCACGCTGGTGGCCGAGGTCGGGGAGCGTCAGCAGCGGCTGGTCCGTGAGCTCGAGAAGCTCGCGCTCTACCACGGCCGCGGGGCGCGGCTGGGGGAGGAGGAGGTCCGCGCGCTGGCCGCGCCCTCCTCGGAGACCCAGATCTGGGGCTTCGTCGACGCGGTCGCCGGTGGTGACGGTCGACGGGCGGTACGCGAGTACCTCGTGCTCCGGGAGCAGGGCGAGTCGCTGCCCCGGCTGGTCCCGATGATCGCCAGGCGCGTGCGCGAGGTGCTGTCGATCGCGCGGCGGCTGGCGGCCGGTGAGTCGCCCGCGCAGATCAAGCCGACGCTGAAGGGCAGTCCCTGGGCGGCGGACCGGCGCATCAAGGAGGCGCGTGGCGCGGACCCCGACCGGTTGACGCTCGCGCTCGAGACCCTCGCCGATCTGGAGCTCGACACGCGCGGTGGCAGCCTGCTCGATCAGGAGACCAGCGCGCTGCTGGCGATCGGGCGCATCACGTCCTGATCCGGGACCGGGCGGCGAACGCGAAAAGGCCCGCCGGAGGCGGGCCTGAGGACCGGTGTGTGCGACGCCCCGAGCGGGGAGCAGCGTCCTACGCGGACGGCTGGCCCGCGCGAGTGCGGGCGGCGCGGCTCTTCTTGCGAGCCCCGGTGTTCTTGTGCAGCGCGCCGCGCTTGACGGCCTTGTCGATCGTGCGGACGAGCTCGAGGTGCTCGACGTCGGCCGTCGCGTCGTCGCCGGCGGCGACAGCGGCCTCGAGCCGGCGGAAGTAGGTCTTGATCTTCGTCGTGTAGCGACGGTTCTCGAGACGCTCGCGCTCGGCGCGCAGGATGCGCTTCTTCTGGGAGTGGATGTTGGCCATAACCGGCGCGGGATCATAGCGGTCCGTAGCATCCCCGCGCGTGACGCCCGAGGCCCCCGCCCAGAACGCTCCCTCCGAGGAGCCGCCGATCGCGGAGGCAGCCGCGTCCCGGGGGCGCGCGATGGCGCTCAACACGGTCATGTTCAGCGCCCTGACCGGCCTGTCGCGGGTCGCCGGTCTCGGGCGGGAGATCGTGGCGTCGAGCTACTTCGCCACCTCGGGTGCCTTCTCGGCCTTCACGATCGCCTTCCAGGTGCCGAACGTGGTGCGCAGCCTGTTCGCCGATGCGGCGCTCAGCGCCGCGTTCGTCCCGGTCTTCACGGAGTTGCTGGAGGAGGGGCGCAAGGAGGAGGCGTTCCGGCTCGCGTCGACCCTGTTCTGGATGGTCCTGTCGGTCCTGGGGGCGATCACGGCGTTCTTCATGCTCAGCGCCGGCGTGCTGATGCCCCTGTTCACGGGACCAGAGTTCAGCGGGCCGCTGGACGACCTGACCGTCGGCCTGTCCCGGGTCCTGTTCCCGATCGTCCTGTTGCTCGGCGTCAACGGGTTGCTCGTCGGGATCCTCAACGCGTACGACAAGTTCTCGATCCAGGCGCTCTCCCCGCTGATCTGGAACATCGTGATCCTCGCGCTGCTGATCGGCACCAAGCCGTTCTTCTCCGGCGACGACGAGCTGTACGCCTACGCGATCGGCGTCCTCATCGGCACGAGCGTGCAGGTCGCGATGGCGGTGCCGTCGCTGCGGCGGATGGGGTTCAACATCGCCCCGAACTTCCACTGGCGCAACGAGCGGGTGCGGCAGGTGCTGCGGCTGATGCTGCCGGTCACCATCGGGCTGGGCCTCATCAACTTCAACCTGCTGATCAACTCGGTGCTCGGCGCGCTGGTCAGCGAGCAGGCGCCTCGCGCGATCGACGCCGCCTTCCGCATCTACATGCTGCCGCAGGGCATGTTCAGCGTCGCGGTCGCGACGGTCCTGTACCCGGCGCTGAGCCGCTTCGCGGCCCGCCGGGACGCCGACGGGCTGCGGGCGCTCACCGCCAAC
>NZ_JBFIGP010000117.1:0-10557 GCF_041602235.1 Paraconexibacter sp. | reverse complement strand
GATGATGCGCCCGGCGAACCGCCGGATGAAGCCCGGGTCCAGCAGCGCCATGTACCCGGCGAGCACCACGAGATCCGCGTCCCACGCGACGACCTGCTCGGCGAGGGCCCCGTCCCGCTGTGCGCGATCGGCGAACGCGTCGCGGGCGAAGACCGCGGTCGGCACGCCGGCCTCCGCGGCGCGTCGCAGCGCGGGCGCGCCCTCGCGGTCGCCGGCGACCCCGACGACCGCGATGCCGTCGCGCCCGTGGACGCGGTCGAGGATCGCCTGGAGGTTGGTGCCCGCCCCGGAGGCCAGGACGACGACGCGGAGCCCGCTCATACCGGCATGATCGCGCGCCGGGGCGCCGTCAACGTCGCCGGGTCCCCCTCGGTGACCGCCAGGAGCCGCTGCGCGAGCAGGGCGTCGACCCTGGCGTGCAGCTCATCGGCGGGCAGATGCTCGAAGGCGGCGTACTCCGGAAGGCCGTCGTAGGCGTGCCGCAGGATCGTCCGCGAGCGACCTCCCCGGAGGATCTCGACGAGCGTCGTGCGATCGACCGGCGGCCCGGCGCGGCGCACGACGGACAGGATCGCGCGGTCCACGTCGAGGCCGTCGACCGTCGTGACACCACCCGTCGCGCCGTCGACCCGGCGTCCGGCTGCCGGCCGCCGCACCCCGGTCGGCGGACGGGCGGGCCCGGGCAGCACGCTCGGGTCGCAGACGTCACAGCAGGGACCCGACGGCGCTCCGCGCGGACCGTCGCCGAAGTGCCGCAGGATCGTGCTGCGCCGACACCGACGCCCCTCGGCGAACGCCCACACCGTCCGGTACTGCGCCCAGCGAGCGCGCTGTCCCTCCCCGGCCGACACCCGGCAGGCGGCCTTGGCACGCGCGTCGTACGCGGCGACGATGCGCCCCTGCACGCGGTCGACCGTCGACGGCGACGGCTCGAACACGCCGGCCCGTGACAGGTGGCCGATGATCGCGCGAACGCGGTCGGTGGTCTCACCTACCGCGAGTTCCGTCACCGGGATGTCGACGCGGCCGTCGACGGCCGCGCGGAGCAGGTGCTCGGCGACACGGTCGAGCGCCGCGTCATCGATCTCGGCCCGCTGGATGAAGAAGACGTGCAGGCCCTTGTCCTTGGGTGTCGCGAACAGGAGGGCCCGGGCCGCATGGCCGTCGCGCCCTGCGCGCCCCGCCTCCTGGTAGTACGCCTCCAGGGAGACGGGGACGCCGTCGTGGGCGACCGTGCGGACGTCCGCCTTGTCGATGCCCATCCCGAACGCGTTGGTCGCGACGACCACCTCCGTGGTCCCATCCGTGAACCGCCGCTGCACCTCGGACCGGTGACCTCGGGCCATGCCGGCGTGATAGGCGTCGCACCCGATCCCGAGGTCGGCCGCGATCCGCGCGGCGAGCTGCTCGGCGCCCTGCCGCGTGCCCGCGTAGACGATGGCCGGACGGGCATCGGACGACGCGAGCGCATGGACGATCCGACGCGCGCGATCGGTCGGCGAGTCGCACGGCACCACGGCGAACGTGAGGTTCGGGCGGTCGAACCCGGTCGCGATCCGCGCGGGGTCGCGCAGTCCGAGCCGGGCGACGACGTCCGCGGCGACCTGCGGCGTCGCCGTCGCGGTCGAGGCGACGATGGCCGTGGCACCGAGCCGGCGGGCGGCGTCACCGAGGCGGAAGTAGTCGGGCCGGAAGTCGTGTCCCCATTGGGAGACGCAGTGGGCCTCGTCGACCACGAACAGGCCGATGCGGGCCTCCCCGAGCTGCCGCAGGAAGGACGGGGACGCGAAGCGCTCCGGCGCGACGAACAGCAGCCGCAGATCGCCGCGCGCCGCGCGGTGGATCGTCCGGCGGTTGACGGCCGCCTCCTGCTGCGCGCTGATCATCCCCGTGAGCCGCGGACCGTCCCGTGCCCCGCGGGACAGCCCCGAGATCTGGTCCTGCATGAGGGACACCAGGGGCGACACCACGAGCGTGAGGTCGTCCCGCATGAGGGCGGGCAACTGGTAGCAGAGGGACTTGCCGGCCCCGGTGGGCATGACGACGAGCACGTCCCTGTCGGCCACGGCGGCCGCCACGGCCTCCTCCTGCCCGGGGCGGAAGGCGTCGTGCCCGAAGTGGTGGCGCAGCGCCCCGTGGAGGTCCGTCATGGCGGCGAGCGACGTTAGCGACGCTGCCGGTCGCCGCCGCGGGTTCGTCACACCTCCGTGACGCATGTCACGGCCGGTGGCGAGCCTCAGCCGTCGACCGGGAAGACCGCGAGCATCTGCCCCGCCTCCCCGTCCGCTGCGCCCTCCGTGAACACGTAGGCGGTCAGCAACACGCCGCGCCCCCCTCCCGGGAGCGGCACGACACCCGCGGCGGCGTTGCCGAAGGAGCCCGAGCCGCCCGGCGTCCGGAACGCCAGGCGTCGCGCGTCGGTCCCTGCCGGATCCAGGACGTAGACCGACCAGGACCCGAAGTCCCTCGGTCGCCGCTGCCCCTCGACGAGCGTGAGCGGGACGCCCCGGAACGCGACGTGGGTGCGATCGCCGATGTTGCCCTCCACTCCCGAGCGCTCGAGCGGGTCGTCGATGTCGGGGGCCGGCCGGGCGACCCAGCGCGGCGCGGCCGTGCCGATGCCCGAGAGGGTCGCGCGCGCGTTGCGATCCACGGCGTCGGCGGTCAGGTAGTGGAAGCCCACCTCCGCGCTGGTGGCGGTGATCCGGCGCAGCGAGGGGGTGCCCTCGAACGCCCCCGCCACCTTCGAGAGGGTTCGCGGCGCGTCGTAGCGCCAGTCGGGCCGTCCCTGCGCGAGCGCGTCGTCGGTCGGGTAGCGCAGGAAGCGCAGGTGCCCGCGGCGCACGCCGTCGGGCCCGGCCTCGTCGATCTCCACCGCGAGCAGCCACCCGCCGTCCGGAAGCGCCGTGAGCGCGCCCTGGGAGGCGCGGTCCTGCAGGTCGCGCACGTGCCGCCACGACCGCAGGTCATCGGAGGCGAAGAGCCCGGTCACGAACCGGCCGGCACGGCGGCGGTGGGCGACGCCGAGGTAGAGGGGCCGGTCGAGGAGCACCGTGGACACGACGTCGAGCGCCTCCATGCGGGTGCCGTCGCGGGCCTTCACGTCGTAGCGGACCGTCGCGGCCGCCGACAGGTCCTCGATCGTCCGGGCGAGCGCCTCGCCCGCGCCGAGGCCGGCGGGTGGGTTCGGCCGGGATCCCGCCTCGGGCCGCTCCCGCTCCTCGCCGGCCATCAGCGCGCCGAACGCCAGCACCGCCACGAAGGCGGCCGCAGTCGTCGCGATCCACCTCACGACGGCGCGCGTGCCGTCAGCGGGCGGCGGACTGCGCCAGCGGCAGGGAGGTCTCGAGCGCGAACTTGCCGTTCGCCTCGGTGGTTCCCTGCAGCGGGTAGTTCCCGCTGAAGCAGGCGTCGCAGTGACGGCCCGGGTCGGCCGCGCCGACGGCCTCGTACACCCCGGTCAGCGAGAGGTACGCCAGCGAGTCGCACCCGAGATGAGCGGCGATCTCGTCCACGGTGCGGTTGTGCGCGACCATCTCCTCGCGCGTGCTCATGTCGACCCCGTAGTGGCACGGGTTCTTGATCGGCGGCGCCGAGCTGCGCATGTGCACTTCGCGCGCGCCGGCGTCCCGCAGCATCTGGACGATCTGGCGCGTCGTGTTCCCGCGCACGATCGAGTCGTCCACGACCACGAGCGACTTGCCGTCGACCACCTCGGGCAGCGGGTTGAACTTCAGCCGCAGGCCGTGCTTGCGCAGCTCCTGGCCCGGCTGGATGAACGTGCGGGCGATGTACCGGTTCTTGACGAAGCCCTCGCCCTGGGGGATGCCGGACGCGCGGGAGTAGCCACGGGCGGCCGGGTTGCCGGAGTCCGGGACGGCGATCACGAGATCGGCGCCCGGCGCGGGGGCCTCGCGCGCCAGGACGGCGCCCATGCGCTCGCGGGCGACCTGCAGCGATCCGCCGCCCATCTGCGAGTCGGGGCGGGCGAAGTAGATGTACTCGAAGACGCAGAACGCCTCGCGGGCGGCCGGGTCCCCGATCTGCCGGCTCGTGAGCCCGTCGGCGTCGAGGACGACCATCTCGCCCGGAGCGACGTCCCTGACGTACTCCGCTCCGATGGTCAGGAAGGCGCACGACTCGCTCGCCACGCACCAGGCGTCGCCGAACTTGCCCAGCGCCATCGGGCGGACCCCCGCGGGATCGCGGAAGGCCACGACCTTGTCGTTGGTCATCACGACCGTGGAGAACGCGCCGCGCAGCTGCGGGATGACGTCGGCGACCGCGTCCTCGATCGTCTCGGCGGGGTGGGAGGCGAGCGCCGCGGCGATGATCTCGGAGTCCGAGGTCGAGGAGAACGTGACGCCCTGCGCCCGGAGCTTGGCGTGCATCTCGACGGCGTTGATCAGGTTGCCGTTGTGCGCCAGCGCGAGCTCCCTGCGGTTCCCGCCCGAGCCCGCGGAGCGGTGCACCGGCTGGGAGTTCTCCCACTCGTTGGAGCCCGTGGTCGAGTACCGGACGTGCCCGATCGCGAGGTCCCCGCCGAGGGCCTGCAGGTCGTGCTCCTTGAACACCTGCGACACCAGGCCCAGGGCCCGCTGCGTGATGATGTAGCCGCCGGTGTCGGCGGCGGCGATGCCGGCCGATTCCTGGCCGCGGTGCTGGAGCGCGAACAGGGCGAAGTACGCGAGACGCGAGACCTCGTGCCCGGGACCGTAGATCCCGAACACCCCGCATTCGTCGCGCGGTCCTTCGCGGCCGTCCGGGTCCGCCATGGGAAGGGGAGCGCTGAGCCTCATGAGAAGACTGCCGGTGGGCGGCAGAGCCCGAGGGTAGCAGCGCGGGCGGGTGGCGCTGCGTGCGACGAGGAGCCCTCGTCCGGGGTTTCCCGGAAGGAGCGGGATCGGCACCTGGTCCTCGCGTGGCATCGTGTCGGAGCCCATGACCACCCCGACCCCGCCCCGATCACCTCTGCTGCGTCTGTGGGACTACGCGGCCCGGCACCGTCGGGCAACGCTGATCTCGGCGATGTGGAGCGTGCTGAACAAGCTCTTCGACATCGCGCCGGAGCTGCTGATCGGCGTCGCCGTGGACGTCGTGGTGCGCGGCGACGGCTCCATCGTCGCCGACGTGTTCGGGGTCGACGACCGCTTCCACCAGCTCCTCGTCGTCGGCGCGATCAACCTCGTCGTCTGGATCCTCGAGTCCCTGACCGAGTACCTGGCCGCGATCGGCTGGCGGTCCCTCGCCCAGACCATCGAGCACGAGGCGCGCATGGACGCCTACGCGCACGTCCAGCGCCTGGAGATGGGCGCGCTCGAGGACCGCGAGACCGGCGATCTGCTCGCGGTGCTCAACGACGACGTCAACCAGCTCGAGCGGTTCCTCGACGTCGGCGCCAACCGCATGATCCTGACGGTGATGAACGTGGTCCTCGTCGGCCTCGTGTTCGTGGTCATCTCACCGCTGCTCGCGCTGCTGGCCTTCCTCCCCATCCCGGTCATCGCCTTCGGCTCACTGGCGTTCCAGCGGCGACTCGAACCGCTGTACGCAGCCGTACGGGCGCGGGCGGGCGACGTCGCCGGGGTGCTCGCGAACAACCTCGCGGGCATCGCGACGATCAAGGCGTTCACCGCCGAGGAGCGTGAGGTCGACCGGATCGCCGCCGCATCCCAGGCCTACCGGGAGGCCAACCGCGATGCGATCCGCGTGTCGAGCGCGTTCGTGCCCCTGATCCGCATGGCGATCCTCGCGGGGTTCACGACGACGCTGATCGTCGGGGGCAAGGCGACGCTCGACGGCAACCTCGAGGTCGGCGCGTTCAGCGTGCTGGTGTTCATGACCCAGCGCCTGCTGTGGCCGCTGACGCAACTCGGCGAGGTGCTCGACCTCTACCAGCGCGGGATGGCCTCCACCCGCCGGATCCTCGACCTCCTCGACGTGCCGCCGCGGATCGTCGGCGGCCCGGGCCGGCTGGGCGGCGCCGCCGGATCCGTGCGCGGCGAGGTCCTCCTGCGGGGTGTGCGCTTCGCCTACCACCACGTGAGCCCCGACGCGCCCGAGGTGCTCCGGGGCATCGACCTGCACGTCCCGGCGGGCGAGACGCACGCGATCGTGGGTCCCACCGGCGCCGGGAAGTCGACCCTGGTGAAGCTGCTGCTGCGACTCGAGGACCCCACGAGCGGCACGATCTCCATCGACGGCACACCACTGCCCGACGTCTCGCTGGAGTCGCTGCGCGGCGCGATCGGGTACGTCGCGCAGGACGTCTTCCTCTTCAGCGGCACGGTGCGGGACAACGTCGCCTACGGCCGGCCCGGCGCGAGCGACGCGGAGGTCGAGCAGGCGCTCGCCGCCGCGGAGGCGCTCGACTTCGTCCGCGCGATGCCCGCCGGCGTCGACACCCTCGTCGGGGAGCGCGGCCTGCGCGTCAGCGGCGGCCAGCGCCAGCGCCTCTCGCTGGCCCGCGCGATCCTCCGCGACCCGCAGGTCCTGTTGCTCGACGAGGCCACCGCCGCGGTCGACACCGAGACCGAGGCGGCGATCCAGCGCTCGCTGCGCACGGTGAGCGCAGACCGCACCACGATCGTGATCGCGCATCGGCTCTCGACCGTGCGCCACGCCGACCGCATCCACGTGCTCGAGGCTGGGCAGGTCGTCGAGGCCGGCACGCACGACGACCTCGTCGTCGCCGGTGGCCGGTACGCCGCGCTGTGGAACGTGCAGATCGGCGAGGCCGGCGAGCCGGTCGAGTGACGCGCCGCCGGGCGGAGGCCCGCGACGGCCGTCCGCCTACCGGTTCACGGTCCGCAGCCCGCGCTCCGGCGTCCAGACCTCGATGACCAGCCCCGTGCGGTCCTCGTTGAGTCCCACGGTGGAGACCTCGTCGAGATCGAGGCGGAACAGGTGCGCGTCGCCGTGCTCATCCCCGAGCACGAGCCGCCGCCGGTCGGGGTCGTGCTCCTCGACCGCCCGGCCCGAGACCTTCGCGTCACCGGTCCAGTCCGGCGGGTCGTCCGAGCCGCTGTGCAGCGCGAAACGCGGATCGCGCCGGAGGTCGAGGGCCTTGCGCGCGGCCGACATGGAGCCGATCCAGAGATCCCCGTCGGCCCAGCGCGTCTCGATGCCGCTGATGCGAGGGGTCCCGTCGGCGCGGAGGGTGGCAAGGGTCTTGTGGACGCGGGCATCCAGACGCTCCCGCACCCGGGCGGCGAGCGCCGGAGCGGCGTCCTCGAGGTCGGAGAAGTGGGCCATGCGCAGCAGTGTGCCGACCCGCTCAGCGCACGCGACCAACACGTCGAAAACGATCACGCGCTGCATGCCGCCCGCCGGGCACGGCAGGATTGGGACGCCGTGACCGACCGCCTGCGTGATCTCCTGGACCTCGTCGTCGGATCGCTCGACGACGCCGGCCTCGACGGGCCGGCGCTGGCTCGCCGGGCGGCGTTCTCGCGCGACCACCTCGATCGGGTGCTGGCGAGCGCCACGGGTGAGACGCCGGTGGCGCTGCGCCGCCGTCTGCTCCTCGAGCGGGCCGCGTGGCAGTTGCGGGCCGAGCCGGACGTCCCCGTCTCGACGATCGCCCGTGCCGCCGGCTACACCTCGGCCGCGGCGTTCTCGCGCGCGTTCGCCCGGGCGTACGGCACGCCGCCCAGCGCGTTCGCGACGTCCGGCGCACCGGTGGCGATCCCGGCGCCCAACGGCATCCACTTCCACGCGCCCGCCGGGCTGCACCTGGCGGGTCCCGCCCGGGATCCTGGGCCGGCCACGCCTGCCCCACGCCGCCGCGACGTGCTCGACCGCCTGATCGGCCACCACCTCGACCGCACCCGTGACCTGCTCGACCGGGCCGAGCGCCTCACGCCCGGCGACCTCGATCGGGAGATGCGCCCCGGCCTCGTCATCGTCGACTTCGAGGGAGCGGAGCCGACGGCCCGGCAGATGGCGAACCGGCTGGTGGTGACCCTCGAGGTGTGGGTCGCCGCGATGGCCGGTGAGCCGCAGCCCCCGACGGAGCAGGACGACCTGATCCGCCGCTTCGACCACGCCGCGGCGGCCTTCTCGCGGATCGTCGCCCGCCTACGTGACCGCGACGCGTGGGACGACGCGTTCATCGACGCGCTCTGCGAGCCGCCCCAGGCGTTCACCTACGGCGGCGTGGTCGCGCACGTCATCGCCTACGGCGCGGTGCGGCGCGAGACGCTCGCCGCCGTCCTCACCGAGCTCGGCGCACCGCCGAGGACGAGCGCCGATCCCATCTCGTGGGAGAGCGAGCGCCAGGACCGCTCTGCGTCCACGCTCGCGTCTACGGGAAGAACGGCCGCAGGCCGTCGTGGGCCTCGCGCAACTCGTCCAGGGTGACGCTGAACGTCTCGGATCCGACGACGAAGTCGATCCCCTGTCCGCCGACCTCTCCGAAGATGTCGAGCGGGATCTTCTCGGCCAGGCGCTCGAGCGCCTCCTCGGACCCGGAGACGATGAACGCGCCGGGGCGCTCGCCGAACAGGATCGTGTCGACGACCTCGGGCGCCGTGGCCTCAGCGGTCGGCTCGCCGAGGAACCGGGCCCCCAGTCCGCCCGCCAGGCAGCTCTCCACCAGCGCGACCGCGCAGCCGCCCTCGGCGACGTCGTGTGCGCTGGAGAGGTCACCGCAGCGGACCGCCTCGCGGATCGCCTCCTGGGTCCGCAGGACGTGGTCGATGTCGAACTCGGGTAGGCCGTCGGGCAGGGCCTCTCCGCGCAGCTTCGCCAGCTCGGAGGCCTCCAGCGACGGCATGGCGTTCCAGCCCGCGAGCCCCCACAGGTCGCCCTCGCGCTGGAAGCCGAGGTTGCCCGCCTTCGTCACGTCGGGCAGCGCCCCGACCATGCCGACCACGGGGGTCGGGTAGATCGGACCGGCGCTGCCCTGGTTGTAGAGCGAGACGTTGCCTCCGACGATCGGCGCGTCGAGCGCGCGGCACGCCTCCCCCAGACCGCGGACGGCCTCGGTGAGCTGCCAGGCGATCTCGGGCTTCTCGGGGTTGCCGAAGTTCAGGTTGTTCGTGGTGCCCAGCGGCTTGGCGCCCGCGCACGCGAGGTTGGCCGCGCACTCGAGGGCCGCCTCGATCGTGCCCCGGTAGGGATCGGCGGCGACGCGACGGCCGTTGCAGTCGATCGACACGCCCAGGCCGCTGCCGTCCGGGAGTTGCAGCACGGCGGCGTCGCAGGTGTTCGGACGCCGCACGGTCCGCGACTGGACCACCGGGTCGTACTGCTCGAACAGCGGCAGACGGGAGGCGATGTTCGGCGAGCCGACCAGCGCCAGGAGCGAGTCGCGCGGGGAGGCGTCCGCGGCGAGCGTCGCTAGGGGCGCCGGATACAGCGGCGTCGGCGACTTGGCCGGGGCGAGGTCGTACAGGGGGCAGTCGTCGACCAGCGCCTCCACGGGCATCTCCCCGACCAGCTCGTCCCCGTCGAAGATGCGCATCTTCCGCGTGTCGGTGACCGACCCGATGACCGTGCCGTGCACGAGCCACTTGTCGGTGATCGCGATGACCTCGTCGACGTTCTCCGGCGTGCAGACGCAGAGCATCCGCTCCTGGGACTCGGAGACCATGATCTCGAAGGGCGCCATGCCCGGCTCCCGCAGCGGCACCTTGGCGACGTCGATGTCCATCCCGGTCTCGCCCTTGGACGCCATCTCCGACGCCGAGGACGTCAGCCCGGCGGCGCCGAGGTCCTGCAGCGCGACGAGCAGGCCCTTCTCCAGCAGTTCCAGCGAGCACTCCAGGAGCTTCTTCTCCTCGAACGGGTCGCCGACCTGGACGGTGGGGCGCTTGTCCTCGTCGGCCTCGCCGAGCTCCGCGGACGCGAGCACCGACGCGCCGCCGATGCCGTCGCGGCCGGTCGAGGCGCCGAACAGGATGAGCGGGTTGCCGACCCCGGTGGCCGCCGAGCGGATCATGTCCCCCGCGTTCGCGAGGCCGAGCGCCATCGCGTTGACCAGGCAGTTGGTCTCGTACGGCGCCTCGAAGTAGACCTCGCCGCCGATCGTCGGCACGCCGATCGAGTTGCCGTAGTGCCCGATGCCCGCGACCGCACGGTCGAGCAGGTAGCGCGAGCGCTCGCTCGTGGGCTCGCCGAACCGCAGCGCGTCGAGCACCGCGACCGGCCGTGCGCCGATCGCGAAGATGTCGCGCAGGATCCCGCCGACGCCGGTGGCGGCGCCCTGGAACGGCTCGACCGCCGACGGGTGGTTGTGCGACTCGACCTTGAAGGCGCAGATCAGGTCCCCACCGGCCGGCCCCACCTTGACCGCCCCGGCGTTCTCCCCGGGACCCATGAAGACCGCGTCACCCTCGGTCGGCAGCGTGCGCAGCAGCTTCTTGGAGTGCTTGTACGCGCAGTGCTCGCTCCACAGCAGCGAGAACATCGCGAGCTCGACCTCGTTGGGCTCACGCCCGTCGAGCTTCTCGATGACGAGCGCGTACTCCTCGCGCGTGAGGCCCAGGGCGATCGCTTGCTCGACCCCGGGGACGGACTGCTGTTCTGCGGGCACGGTCGGCACGGTACCAACGG
>NZ_JBFIGP010000116.1:0-10596 GCF_041602235.1 Paraconexibacter sp. | reverse complement strand
CGGTGAGGGCACCCCGTACGAAGCACCGGCGCTCACGACGCTCGGGTCCTTCCAGGACCTGACCCAGGGCGGACCCGGCGGCGGCTTCGACATCGTCGAGATCGGAAGCGCCGGCTGACAGCCTGAGCACCCTCTACCTCTGCGGTGCCCCTCCCCGCCGCCAGCGTGGCGTGCCCGACCCTCGAGGTACGCGACCACGTCGAGCGGGACTTCGCTCGACACCACATCGTCCGGCTGCCGGGCCTGCTCCGCGGCGACCTGCTGGGTCGGGTTCTCGACGGCATCGGGGCTGCCACGTTTCGCGAGCACCTGATCGCGGCCACCAACCGGCGCGAGCAGATCATGGAGCAGGACGCCACCTCTGCTCTGCTGCTGCTCCTGACGAGCGATCCCGCGCTCAGCGAGCTCGTCGGCGCGCTGACCGCGACCGAACGCCCCGCCGCGATGGTCGGCCGCGTGTACCGCATGGTCCCGGGTGCGGGCCACGTCGGCGACTGGCACACGGACGTGATCGACGGACGGGTCGCCGCGCTCAGCATCAACCTGAGCCCGGAGCCCTTCGAGGGCGGCGAGACGACCGTGCGCGACAGCGCGACGAAGGAGCCGCTGGGCACCGGCGGCGCGGCGCACCTCGTGCCGGGGGACGCCGTGCTGCTCCGGATCCGGCCCGGCATCGAGCACCGCGTCAGCGAGGTCACCGGTCACGCGGCGAAGACCAGCTACGTGTGCTTCTTCCGCGATGGAGCCCCGTCGCTGCTGGGTACGGTGCCCGCGGCCGCCGTGTGAGTCCCCGGAAGGACCGGGGTTCGGGCCGCGGTGGCTCAGTGCTCGAGCCGCGGGACGATCCGGTCCAGCCAGCGCGGCATCCACCAGTTCCAGCGCCCGGCGAGGCGCATGATCGCCGGGACCAGCGCCGCGCGGACGACGGTCGCATCGATGAGGATCGCCGCAGCCAGTCCGAACCCCATCTGCTTCATCTCCGGGATGGAGGTCAGCATGAACGAGCTGAAGATCGCGACCATGATGGCGGCCGCAGAGGTCACCACGACGCCCGTGCGCTGGAGCCCTTGGGCGACCGCCTCGGTGGTGTCGCCGGTCCGCAGGTACTCCTCGCGCATGCGGGTCACCATGAACACCTCGTAGTCCATCGACAGGCCGAACAGCAGCATGAACATGCTCAGCGGCAACCACGACTGGACGAATCCCGGGCTCGTGAAGTCGAGGACCTGTTCGCCGAGCCCCTCCTGGAAGACGAGGACCACGAGGCCGAAGGCCGCGCCGATCGTGAGGAGGTTCAGGACGATCGCCTTGAGCGCCAGCAACGGACTGCGGAAGACGGTGAGCAGCAGGACGAAGCTCAACGCCAGAGCGAGCGCGATGATCCCAGGCGTCATGTCGCTCACCCGGTCGGTGAAATCGACGCCTTCTGCCGTCGTGCCTCCGACGAACGTCCGTGAGGCGGGTCCGCGCGTGGCCGCGAGGTCCGCGCGCAGGTCGCGGATCAGGGCGTCGGCCTCCCCGGTGTCCACGCCGACTGTCGGCGCCGCGACGACGAGCGCCCGATCCGACGCGAGGTCGAGCGCCCTCGGATCGGCGAGTCGTGGATCGGCCTGCGCGACTCGCATCGCGGCGGCCCGCGCCGCTGGCAGACCTTCAGCCCGCTCCGCCTCGACGAGCATCTCGACCTGGACGAGCGCTGCCTCGGGGAAGCGCGCCTGGAGCGTGGTCAGCGCCTTGACCGATTCCTCGGCCTTCATGGCCCGCGCCCCCAGGTCCAGCCCCGTCTCGAGCCGCAGTCCCGGGCTGGCCGCGAGCACCAGCAGCGAGACACCGGCGACGAGGATCGGCCACGGGCGACGCATGACGAACCGCGCCCAGCGCGCCCACCCGTCGCGACGGCGACGGCGACGCACCGGCGCGAGACGCGGGAGACGACCGCGCTCGAGCCGGTCCCCGAGCGTGACGAGGATCGCCGGCAGCAGGGTGAGGGTCAGCGCGACCGCGACGGCGACCACGATCATCACGCCGGTCGCCACCTCGGTGTAGAACGACGCGCCGAGCGCGAGGACGGGCAGCATCGACGTCGCCACGATGGCCCCGGAGAAGGCGACCGTGCGGCCTGCGGTCGCGATGGTCATGACCATCGCCGGACCCGACTCGTTCCCGGCAGCGCGTTCCTCCCGGAAACGCCGGACGACGAGCAGGGCGTAGTCGATCCCCACGCCGAGGCCGACCATCGTGATCAGGCTCTCGATGAAGATGTTGAAGTCGCGGAAGACCATGAGGATCGCGACGATCCCGAAGGTGATCACCAGGCTGCACACCCCGATGAGCAGCGGAAGCCCGGCCGCCACGACCGAGCCGAACGCCACCAGCAGCACGAGTGCGGCGACGGGCAGGCCGACGGCCTCCGCTCCCAGCATGTCGCGATGCTCGACCTCGATGAGGTCCGCGAGGAGGGGCGAACTCCCGGTGATCCCACCGTCGGCGCCGGCTGGAAGGGCGGCGTCGATCGCCCCCTGAAGCGCTGCGGCCGTCTCCTGGCGTTCACTCGCCTCGCCGGTGAGTCCGACGACCGCAGTCGCCGCGCGGCCGTCGGCAGAGAACGCGCCGCCGCCGGGTTGCCCGGGACCGATGATCGTCAGCCCCGGGTCGACGGCACGCACGGCATCGGTCGCCCGCTGCAGTGCCCCGCGTACCGCGCGCGCGGAGGAGGAGGGCACCTCGACGACGAGCATCGCGCGCTCCGTCGTCCCCGTCGCCTCGGCGAGCGCCTGCTTGACGCGATGGGACTCCGAGCCTTCGATCTCGTACCCGACACCGAGCAGCCCGGACGTGAAGGCCGGGACGAGCGCGGCACCACCGAGCGCGACGATCAGCGACGCGAGCATGACGAGGCGCCGGCGACCGACGACGAACGCCCCCAGACGGGCGAACACCCCACTCGGTGACGCAGACCCGGCGCGTGCCTCGGTCGGTCGGTCGTCGACAACGACGCTCATCGCCGGTGGAGGCTACCAGCCGTTTACCCCGATCGGTGCGAAATACACGCTGGTGCTTCATCGCGAATGATCGCGCGCAGCAGCTCCAGCCCGTCCGCCGTACCCGGCCCCTCGCCTCGCTCGATCAGCTCGAGCAGCATTCCCCGCAGCACGAGGACCACCAGCGCACCGCGCCGCCGCTGGGCCTCCGAGGGCGGCCCGGCCCCCGCGCCGTCCGCCCGCTGGACGAGATCGACGACGAGCCGCTCGTACCCGTCGTTCAAGTCCCGCAGCGCGCCCTGGACCTCGGCGCTCTCCGCGCCTCCACCCACGAGGGCGAAGTACGCGCGGATCGTGGGCTGGTCGGACCGGGCCGCGTCCCAGATGGCTGCGACGAACGCATCGGCGGGATCCGCGCCGCGGGCCGCATCGACGTCCGCAGCGATGCTCGCGGCAAGACGGTCGCCCACCGTTCCCACGACGCGCAGCAACAGCGCCTCACGGGAGCCGAAGTGATACAGCACGCTGCGCTTGTCCATCCCCGCCTCGTCCGCCACACGCCCGAGCGTCACGCCGCCGAACCCATCGCGATCGAGCACCGTCGTCGCAGCGTCGAGGATGCGTGCCGCGGTGCGCGCCCCCTTCGGTGTCCGGGGCGCCGCCCCGACGTCCGGTGTCATCGCGCCACCGTACCGGGCCGACACCGACGCGTTGTGGTCTGACCGGGGCCGAGCCGGCCGCCCGGGACGAGGGCGCGGGACCGGCTTCGGCCTGACGCAGGTCGGCGTGCCGCGCGTATCAGCCCACGAACACCGCGCCGAAGATGGCGAGCACCAGGACCGCGCCGAGCGCGATCGGCCACCCGAGCCAGAGCCCGAGGAAGACGACGACCGTGAGGGCGATCGCGAGCGCGCCGATGCCCAGCACGATGTCCAGGGCGCGGGCGACGGGTCCTTCGCCGCCCATCGCGTCGGGTGAGCGCTCACCGAGCTTGCGCCGCTGGCGGGGCGTCGTGACGCAGCGTGCGCAGAAGCCGCGCAGCGATGGGCGCAGCGGCCGGCCGCAGTGACTGCAGAGGGGAGCTGCCTCGTCGGGGGTCATCGACGCACGACGATAGTCGGCGGCAACGCGGACGTGCGACCGCCGGGTCAGCCCGTCACCGCCGGCCCGGTGTCGAGCGCCTCGAACGCCGATCCCGGCACCCGCTTGAGCTGGTCGAGATCGTCGTCGTCCCACGCGGGGTCCGGCGTGCCGCTGATGAACCAGTCCGACCCGTTGTCGGCCACGATCATCCCGTAGTCGCGCAGCGCGACGAGGATCGCCCGCGCCTGCCCCGTGTAGCCCGCGAGGCTGAACGAGCGCTTCAGGCGGACCCGCAATCCCATCGGCGGCAGGTCGGGGTCGGTGTCCGACGACGCGAAGTGCCGTGCGGGTGCGATGTACGCGCGCCGCGTCTTGCGCACCGTGAACCGCAGGGCATGGGCGATGACCCCGGCGCTCGCCTCGTCGGCGCGGGCGAGGCCGGGCAGGATCGGCAGGCCGGCCGCGTCGGCCGAGGTCCACCCGGCGGGCCGGAGGTTGTTGCTCGACAGGTCGAACACCGCGCCGCTGTCGGCGGCCCAGCCGGAGGCACGACGCTGCGCGCGGTACAGCTCGTAGAGCTTGCAGGCGCCGCGCTGGACGACGATCACGTGACGGTCGCCGTCGGCGCCGTCACGGGCGCCCTCGACCCGCGCGTCGGGCGGGATCGGGTAGGGCCCGGGGTCGCTCTCGTCCCCGTAGGCGGTGAACGTGATCGGCACCGGCTTCTGGTCTGCCGGCACCACGGTGACGGGAATGCCGTAGTCGCCGTACCGGCCGGAGCCGAAGTCCGCGTGCAGCGTGCGCTCGGCGCCGATGGACCGGATGAGCGCGGCGGAGTTCGGGTGCGCCGGCACCGTGTCGACGCGCCGGTTCCACGCGTTGTCGTCCGGGAAGACGGTGCACCCGCCGACGGTGGAGGTCCCGCCCGGGGTACCCGGGGGACCGGTCGCCGAGGTCCGCGCCCACTCGCGGTCCGATGCGCCGCAGCGTGCGCCGCGACACGCCTTGATGGCGACCAGGTAGCGCGTGTTCGGACGCAGCCTCGTCAGCGTCGCCTGCCGCGTGGTCGCGCGGACCGAGCGGCCCTGCCATCGCCGGCTGCCCGCGGCGCGCCAGGTGATGCGGGTGCGGGTGGCGCCGCGGGCGCGGTTGCGCCACGCGAGTGTGATGCGCGCGGCGTCCGTGCTCGTGGCCCGCAGCCCCGCCGGCGCGCGCAGGAGAACGCGCGCCGTGAGAGCCCTGGGCGACCCCCCGACCGCGCGCGTCGCCTCCGGCTGCGGTCCGCTGGTCCTCGCCGGCGCCGCTCCCCCGCCGATGGCGCCGACCGACACCACCGCGAGCGCGGCACCGGCGATCCGTCCTCTCCACCCCATGAGCGTCACGTGCACCACCGACCGTCGTCGACTCGATGCGTGGTCCGACTGTAGCGCCGCGGTGCAACCCCGGACGGCCCTTCGAGCCCGGCAGGGCCCGGACCGCACGTTTCGCACCGCACCGACGTTGCAGCGGGCATGCGCCTTCTCGGGGTCCTCGTCGCCGCAGGCGCGCTCGCGCTGCCGGCGACCGCGTCCGCCTGTCCCGCCTCGCCCCCCTCCAACGGCACCGGGTACGTCCCGGCGGACAACCGGCCCTCGCTGGCACCGGCAGGCACCGGCCCGGACATCCTGCACCGCGAGCTGGTGCGGTCACCGCAGCTCGAGAACACCGGCACCTGGAAGGCCCAGCCGATCCTGATCTCCGGCGCCAGCGCGTACCGCGACGGTGAGTTCCTCTACCAGGACTTCCTGTACGACGATCGCGCGCTGTCCTACCCCGACGACCCCGCGCGACTGGCCCGCAACGCCGCCGACATCGTCGAGGTACGCGTCCGGCAGCTGAAGAAGGCCACGGCCATCCGCGTGACGCTGAACTCGATGCTCGACCCCGACGCGGCGGCCGTCACGATCGGCCTCGGGGGCGGCGACCGCGCCCAGGCGATGCCCCACAACGCGGGGGCGACGATGGCCGCCGAGGTCTTCGTGACGGCCAGTGGCTGCGCCGGTGACACGGTGCGCGCGAGCGACGGGACGGCTCTTCCCGCGCCGAAGGTCACCACCGACCTGGAGCGACGGCAGGTGCAGATCGAGGTCCCGCACACCGCCTTCGATCCCCGCGGGCGGACCGTGCGCGTGGGCGCTGCGGTCGGGCTGTGGGACACGGCCAAGCGCGAGTACCTGCGCCCCGACCCTGGCAAGCCCGCCTTCTACAACGTGGCCTTCCGCGAGCCGGGGCCGTGGGTGCAGAACACGTGGATGGACGCGAGCCAGAAGCAGGCCCTGGCCGCCGGCGACCTGAGCCCGCTGCACGCCGACGTCGACTTCCGCAAGCTCGCGACCCGGACCGACGACGAGACCGGCGTCCCGCAGTCCGGCCCGATGAATCGCATCCTGGTCAGCCACTACGAGGCGGTCCAGGGTCGCGGGAACTCAGCCGGCGGGGACATCGTGGGCAACTACGCGTGCGACCCGCCGGAGTGCACGTACCAGTTCTCCGGGCGCCTGCAGCCCTACTCCGTGTACGTCCCGGCCCAGTCCCGCCCGGCCGACGGCTACGGCGTGGTGATCAACCTGCACGGCGCGAACTCCAACCACAACCACTTCGAGGGTGGGAGCACCGAGCCGCCGCTCTCCGTCTGGCAGATGCTGGCCGAGGACGGCCACCCGTCGATCATGGTCCTGCCCAACGCGCGCGGCATGACGTACTGCTACTACGGCATGGCGGGCGCGGACGTGTTCGAGGCCTGGGCCGACGTGGCGTCGCACTACCGCCTCGATCCGCGCCACGCGCTCCTGACCGGGTCCTCGATGGGCGGCTTCGGCACCTACAAGCTCGCCACGCAGTTCCCGGACCTCTTCAAAGCGATCTTCCCCAACATCGCGCCGGAGATCTGCTCGATCCCGGAGGCCGCCGCCACCCTCGGCGTCCACACCGGGGCTGCCGGCATCGGGGACGCGTTCGCAAGCCTGCGCAACGTGCCGGTGCTGGCGTCGTCGGGTCTCGACGATCCGCTGGTCGACGTGGCGATCACGACCCGCAGCGCCCGGCGGCTGGACGACCTCGGCTACCGCTACGACTTCTGGCACTTCCAGAGCACGAACCCGGGCGAGGGTCACGCCGAGTACCGCCAGTTCGTGCGCGAGGGATACCGCAGCCTGAACCGCACCGCGAGCGCCGTGGACCGCGACCCGCGGCGGGTGACCTACGTGCTGAACGGGCTCGTGAGCGACGACCGCTACGGGCTGCGCTCCGACCACGCCTACTGGGTCAGCGATCTGCGGCTCGCGGACCCGGATCGCACGCCTGCGATGGGGACGATCGACGTGACGTCCGGCGCGATCGCGGACCGCGCGCACGAGACGCTGCCGACCGAGGTCGCGGCTGGCGCCCTCTTCAACGGGGCACGCACCTACACCCGGCAGGCGCGCCGCTGGCGACCGGGCGGGCCCGAGCCGATCTCCGACGCCTTCGCGATGCGCACGACGAACCTCGCGTCGGCGGGGCTCGACGTCCGCCGCATGCGGCTGCCCGAGTACGGCACGATCGACGCCGCCGTCACCGCCGACGCGCCACTGGAGCTGCGGTTGCGCGGCAGCTTCGGCAGCGCGACGACGGTCACCCGCAACGGCGCTCCGGTCGAGGTCCGCACGGACGGGACGGCCGCGAGCGTGAGTCTGCCCGCCGGGACCTCGACGCTGCGCATCAGCCAGCCCGCGCCGATCGCGCTCTCGCCGCGCTGTCAGGGCCGTCGGGTGCGGGTGCGCGTCCGGGCCCCGCGCGGCGACCGCCTGCGCTCCGTGCGGGTGTACGTCGGCCGCAAGCGCGTGCGGCTGATCCGGGGTCGGGCGCTACGGCACGCCATCCACGTCCGGCTACCGGCCGCCGGCGCCAAGGTGACGGTCCGGGCGACGACGCGCAAGGGCCGGCGCCTCGTGCGACACCGGACCTACGGCTCCTGCCGCTGAGGACGGTCGGGCCGACCGCTCACCCGTCCGCCCCGACCGCCCGCAGCCGGATGGGCCCGCGCGCGACGTCGAGGTCGACCGACTCGCCGCCCTGGGTGACCTCGATCCGGCCCTCCTGCACGAGCGCCTTGGCGGCCTCCCGCACGACGGGCATGAGCGGCCGGAAGTCCGCGCCGTCCGCGACGACGCGCGCCGCCTCCGACGGGCAGATCGTCAGGTCCGGGTCGCGCCGGGCCAGGAGCTCGAGGATCGCGCGGCGCGCGGCCGTGTGGTCGTCCGGGGTCGGCATCACCGGTGTCCTACCCGCTGCGCGACCGATCGTCGCCCGCGGCCCGTCTGCCGCGGTTTCCGTGTCAGGACGGATCGATCTCGGTGCCGACGAGCGCGAGGGTCATTGCGGTCAAGGCGATGAGGACAGGCTGATGGACGAGGTAGAACGGCAGCGAGTACCGCCCCGGAGCGCCCGCCAACAGCCTCGACCGCGGAGCCGTGACCAACAGGCGCAGCGACGGACCGCGCTGACCGCCGGGATACAGCGCGGACCCGAGAGCGATGCCGACGAAGGCTGCGCCGGCCCACGGCAGGAGCGGATACCAGTCGACCCCCTTCTCGGGCGGAATGAACCCCAGCACGAGCGCCCCCGGCACATCGCTGCGGGCGTCCATGGCGATCCCGACCGCGACGACGCACGCTCCCAGCACCGCATTCCACACCCCGAGGCGGACCGTCAGCGGCAACACGACGAGCATCAGCACCCCGATCAGATGCAGGATGCCGAAGCGCACGGCATCATCACCACCGAGCGCGACCAGCGTCGCGAACGAGACCAAGGCGGCCGCCGCGAGTACCTCCACGGCGCGCGCCGCGTGTGCCCGCCACAGCCCCAGTCCCGCGATACCTCGCGATACGGCCCGGGAGTGCGCGATCCAGAAACTGACTCCGACGACGCCGAGGAACAGCGAACCCGTCGTGATCTGCAGCGCCCGCCACCCGCCCTCGAACGGGTCCAGAGCGACCTGCGGGGCCAGCATGTGCACGTCGTATCCGACGTGGTAGACGACCATCAACACCATCGCCGTGGTGCGCAGGGCATCGATCTCCCAGAGACGGGCGTCAGCCGCTGTGTCCTGCATCTTCCACGGACCGTAGCAACGGCTCCCCCGCGCGCGAGCGAACGGGGATGATCGCGCTCACGACGCTGGGTGGTCGCGCTCGTACGGCCCCGCAGCGGGTCAACTCCCTGCGCGCCGACCCGACGACTTCGCAGGTGCGCCCCGGGTGCCTCGAACTGGGCTCTCCGTGAGCGGCGTGCCGGGGAAGCTCTTCGGGCGTCCGGACGAGGAGCCGGCGGCGCGCCCACCGGGCATCCACCAGTTCGCGTCGCCGAGCAGGCGCATCAGCGCGGGGACGAGCAGGGCGCGGACCACCGTCGCGTCGAAGATGATGCCGGCGGCGAGCCCGATCGCGAGCTCCTTGATCAGGAAGCCGGGGCCGGTGGAGAGCGCCAGGAAGGCGCACATGAGCACGAGCGCGGCGCTCGTCACGAGCTTGCCGGTGCGGGCGAGCCCGAGCTCGATCGCCCGCTCCGTGGAGCCGGTCTCGTCGTAGGCCTCGCGCATGCGCGAGAGCATGAAGACCTCGTAGTCCATCGAGAGGCCGAAGAGGAAGGCGAAGATCATGATCGGGATCCAGGGGTTGATCGCCTGCATCGCGTCGATCCCCCAGATCCCCGATCCGTGCCCGAGCTGGAAGACGAGCACCACGATCCCGAACGCTGCCCCGAGCGAGACGAGGTTGAGGATCACGGCCTTGAGCGGCAGCACGAGCGATCGGAACGCACGCGCCAGCAGGACGTAGGTCAGCGCCAGCACGAAGGCGAGCAGATACGGGAAGTTGTCGTAGATCGCGTGGACGAGGTCGCGATCGACGGCCGCGGTCCCGCCCACGGTCGCGTTCGTCCCCTGCAGCGCAGCTCTGGCGCGATCGATGATCGCCTCGATTGCGGGATCCGCGCCGTCGACGGCCGGGAACGCCTCGACGATCGCCGCGTCGCCCTGGCGCCAGTCGTCCGGCGCGACCGCGGCGGCGATGCCGTCCACGTCGCGCAGCCGTTCGGCGACGACCTCCGGGTCGCCACCGTGCTCGACGAGGACGTCGAGCGGCTTCAGCACGCCCGGGCTGATCCCGGCCGCGGCGAGGGCGTCGCGGCCCGCGATCGCGTCGCCCTGGCCCGGGATGTTCTTCAGCTGGGCCTCATTCGGATTCAGTTGCAGGCCGTAGAAGACGAGCGTGCCGGTGATCGCGAGCCCGACGGCCGCGATCCGTCGCGGGCGCGCGTTGACGAATCGCGCCCAGCGACCCCAGGCCCGCTCCTCGGGGTGTCCGTGGTCCACGAGCCGCTTCGGCAGCAGCCGGATGCTGTTGATCCGCTCGCCGAGCACGGCCAGGAGCGCCGGGAGCAGCGTGATCGCCGCGAGCACCGACACCGCCGGGATCAGCATGCCGGCGATCCCGACCGAGCGGATGAACGG
>NZ_JBFIGP010000115.1:0-10620 GCF_041602235.1 Paraconexibacter sp. | reverse complement strand
GACGACCGTGGGCGATCGCCTCGCGCTCGTCGAGGAAGGCGCCGCCGTCGCTGAACGAGTCCGGCGTCACGTTGACCACGCCCATGACGGTGAACGCCCGCACTCCGGGGATCCTACGCAGCATCGGCGGTGCTCCCTGCGGGGTGGGACGTCGCCCGATGGCCCCGCGTGCTCAGAGGAAGGGCTTCTCCGGGGCGTCGAGCCCGCGCGCCTCGACGCCGCCACCGGCCAGACCCGGACGCGGGAGCGAGCGCGGGGCGTCCCGCCCGCTGCGCTCCGAGGACGGGCTCGGCTCCGGCGTCTCGTCGGCCGGGGGCTCGACGTCGTCGGGCCCGAAGACCTCGAGCTCGGTCTTGCCCTCGATCAGCGCCTCGAACTCGGCCTTCTCGATCGTCTCCCGCTTGAGCAGGATCTCCGAGATGGTCTGCAGCGCGTCGCGGTGCTCGCTCAGCAGGTCCTTGGCGCGCTGGTGGGCCGACTCGACGATCCGGCGGATCTCGGCGTCGATCTCGCGGGCGATGTCGTCGCTGTAGTCCGGCTCGGAGGAGAACTCCCGGCCCAGGAACGGCTGACCGTGATCGTGACCGAACACGCGCGGCCCGAGCTTCTCGCTCATGCCGAAGCGCATCACCATCTGCTTGGCGGTCGCGGTGACCTTCTGCAGGTCGTTCGAGGCGCCGGTCGTGATCTCGCTGAAGATGATCTCCTCGGCAGCACGGCCTCCGAGCGTCATCGCCATCTGGTCCAGCAGCTCGGCGCGCGTGGTGAGGAACTTGTCCTCGCCCGGCATCGAGATGGTGTAGCCCAGCGCCTGGCCGCGGCTCACGACGGAGATCTTGTGCACCGGATCGGCGTGCTCGAGGAAATGCCCGACGAGCGCGTGCCCCATCTCGTGGTAGGCGGTCACCAGGCGTTCCTTCTCGCCCATCACGCGTGTCTTCTTCTCGGGGCCCGCGATCACGCGCATGATCCCCTCTTCCAGCTCGGCCTGCGTGATCTCGCGCTTGCCCGTGCGGGCGGCCAGCAGGGCCGCCTCGTTGACGAGGTTCGCCAGGTCGGCGCCCGTGAAGCCCGGCGTCTGCCCCGCCAGGGTGTCGGTGTCGATCTCCTTGGCCAGCGGCTTGCCGCGGGTGTGGACGTCGAGGATCTTCGCGCGGCCCTTGCGGTCCGGGCGGTCGACCATGATCTGGCGGTCGAAGCGCCCCGGTCGCAGGAGCGCCGGATCGAGGATGTCCGGGCGGTTGGTGGCCGCGATGAGGATGATGTTGTCCGTCATCGTGAAGCCGTCCATCTCGACGAGGAGCTGGTTGAGCGTCTGCTCGCGCTCGTCGTGCCCGCCGCCCATGCCGGCGCCACGGTGCCGGCCGACGGCGTCGATCTCGTCCATGAAGATGATGCAGGGCGAGTTCTGCTTGGCCTGCTCGAAGAGGTCGCGGACGCGGCTGGCGCCGACGCCGACGAACATCTCGACGAAGTCCGATCCGGAGATGGAGAAGAACGGGACGCCCGCCTCGCCGGCGACCGCCCTGGCGAGCAGCGTCTTGCCCGTACCGGGAGGGCCGAAGAGCAGCACGCCCTTGGGGATGCGGGCTCCGAGCGCCTGGAACTTCTTGGGGTTCTCGAGGAACTCCTTGATCTCGTGGAGCTCCTCGACGGCCTCGTCCGCTCCCGCGACGTCGCGGAACGTGATCTTCGGCGAGTCGACGCTCATGCGCTTCGCACGGGACTTGCCGAACGACATGACCTTGGAGCCGCCGCCCTGCATCTGGTTCATCAGGAAGATCCAGAACCCGATGAAGATCAGGAACGGCAGGACGTAGGTGAGCATCGAGAGCCAGCCGTTGCTCTTGCTGCCCTCGATGTCGAAGCTCTGGAGCTTGCCCTCGCGCACCGCGGCGGCCAGCTTGGACTCGAGGATGTCCGCGTTGCCGTTGGTGAACCCGCTCTCGCCCTTCGTGCTGGTCGAGCTGCTGGTGGGCTCCCGCAGCTCGTACACGAGCACGTTGTCGCGCGTGCGGAGATCGACGGTCTTGACCTGGCCGGCGTCGATCTTCTGGATCAGCTCGGAGTACTGGAGCTTGGGCGGCTTCTCCCCCGGGCTGATGAGCTTCTGGGCGAAGAACGCCAGAACCACCACGATCAGGATCGGGAACGCTGCGCTCTTGAAGAACCGGCTCATACGGCGGAAACCTCTGCCGCGACGGCGGCGTGTGGACGTCGTGCGTGGGTACGCAAGGAGGCCGACTCTACCACGGTGCCTCGTGGATCCCGCCCGTTGCGGGGCGGCACCGTGCCTGCGAGAAGGTGCGACATCACCGGCACCTACGGCCGCGAGCGGCGGTGCGGATCAGCCGTCGCCGGGGACCAGCGCGGCGACGTACGGCAGGTTCCGGTAGCGCTCGGCGTGGTCCAGGCCGTAGCCGATGACGAACCGATCCGGGATCTCGAACCCCACGTACCGGGCATGCAGCTCGACCTTGCGGCGCTCCGGCTTGGTGAGCAGCGCGCACACCTCCACCGACGCCGGATCCCGTGCCCCCAGGTTGCGCAGCAGGTACTGCAGCGTGAGCCCGGAGTCGACGATGTCCTCCACGATCAGGACGTGCCGGCCCGCGATCGCCCGGTCGAGGTCCTTGAGGATCCGGACGACGCCGCTGGAGTCGGTGGCGCTCCCGTAGCTGGCGACCGCCATGAAGTCGACCTCGCACGGCGTGTCGATGTTGCGCATGAGGTCGGCGAGGAAGAACACCGCGCCCTTCAGAACGCCGACCAGCAGGAGGTCACGACCCTCGTAGTCACGGGAGATCTCGGCGCCGAGGGCGCGAACACGCTCCGCGAGCGCATCGGGCTGGACGAGGATCTCGCCGATCTGCGGGTCGCGCATGTGGCGCCAGTGTAGTGCCGGCGCCCGAGGACCGCGGACGATCAGGCCAGCGGCGGGGTTCGCTCGACGCGCAGGACCCCGCCCCGCACGACCGCCCGGGCGCCGTCACCGAGGTCCAGCGCTCCCTCCCCCAGCGCCAGGACGTCCGGGAGGCGTCCGGCCGCGCGGGCGCAGAGGGCTCCGGTGGTCTCCTCGGCCAGTCGGCGCAGCACGAGCCGTCCCAGCGCCGGGGGCAGCGCGCGGAGGTGCTCGACGGTGATGTCGCGCCGGCCGTCCAACGCGGTGTGCACGACGGTGTCGAGGACGGCGGCCTCCTCGCGCAGTTGCGCCGCGGTCCGCAGCACGTTGCGCTCGGCGGCCGGATGCAGGGAACGCAGGGCCGGGACCAGCCCGTTGCGGACGCGCCCGCGCGCGAACTCGTCGGTGTCGTTGCCCGGGTCGTCGACGAAGGGCAGCCCGCGAGCGGTGCAGTAGGCGGTCGTCTCGTCGCGGGTGGTGTCGAGCAGCGGACGCACGAGCCGACCACTGCGCGGTTCCATGCCCAGGAGCGCCCGGCGTCCGGGCGAGGACGCCAGCCGGTAGAGGATCGTCTCGACCTGGTCGCTCTGCGTGTGGGCGCTGGCCAGCACCGTGTCGGCCCCGGACGCCAGCCGGGCGCCGGCGGCGTACCGCAGGTCCCGGGCCCACGCCTGCAGGTTGCCCGCGTCCTCCGGACGCGGGGCGCGCTCCACCTCGAGCCCGACCCGCAGAGCGGCACAGAGCGACGTGCACGCGGCCTGCTCGGCGTCGGCCTCGTCCCGCAGCCCGTAGTTCACGTGCAGGGCGGTGACCGCACCGGCGCCCAGGAGCGTCGCTGCGACGTCGAGCAGGCAGACCGAGTCGCGACCGCCGCTCAGGAGCACGACGACCTGGGTCCCGGGCGGCAGGAGCCCGCCCTCGCGCACCCGCTGATGCACGCGCTCCACGACCGAGACCTCCATCGCCGCAGCGTAGCCCGACGCCCGCGTGCGGCGCGCCCGGGCCTGCCTGGACCGCTCAGTCGTCGTCGGCCAGGCGCGCCAGGAAGAGCTCCGTCGGTTCCTTGAAGCCCTTGAGCCGCACTTCGCCGATCAGATCGAACTCCAGATGCGAGCCGGACTGCTCGACGACCGGCCGCGTGACGATCACCTCGCCACCGGCCGACCGGGCGGCGACGCGTGCCGCCAGGTTCACCTCCCGGCCGTAGTAGTCGCCGTCGCGGTACAGCGTCTCGCCGTAGTGCACGCCGATCCGCGGCAGCGGTCGCTCGGTCATCAGCATCTGGAAGCCGACCGCCCAGTCCGTCAACGCCGCCGGGTCGCCGCCGACCACCATCACCTCGTCACCGATGGTCTTGATCACCCGCGCGTCCTCGGGGAGGGTGTACTCGACGTTCTCCACGAAGCGCTCGACGGCGCTCACGGCCTCCTCCTCCCCCTCCTCCTCCGTGAGGCGCGTGTACCCGGCCAGGTCGGCGAACGCGATCGCCACCCGCAGCCGCCCCAGGTCCAGCGGCTCGCCCATCGCGTCGGTCTCCAGATGACCGATGACGTCCTGCTCGACGAAGTGCTGCAGGAAGCGCCGGTGGACGTGATCCATCAGCGGTGAGGCGAGCGGCAGCAGCTCCCGCGCCAGCCCCTCCATCTCCTCCGCCATCTCGAGACCGGGGACGCCGTCCCGCATGAGGGGCTCATGGACGTAGAGATGGAACAGGCGGACCTCGGCGTCGGCGATCTGCGCGAGGGCCTGCCCGTAGACGCGGCTCATCTGGAGGAACGCCACGAGCGGGAACCCGGCGGCCAGGCCCGCCGCGCAGTAGCGCAGGAACTGCAGGTCGTCGTCGGAGATCTGCCGCAGCGCCTGCGAGTTGAACCCGATGGTGGAGTAGATCCGCTCGATGAGCGCGGGTTCGAGCCCGGTCTCCTTCGCGGCCTGCTCCAGCGTGTAGTCGCTGTGTGCGGTGGGGAGCAGATCCTCGATGTAGCCGAACGCGAGGCGGCCCTGGGCGGAGGCGTCGCGCAACTGGTCGAGCGTGTGACCGCGCTTGCGCAGCCGGGCGACGACGCGCGCGTACGAGACGGACGCCGGCGTCCACCGACCGTCCTGCGGCCGGGGCACGACACCGGAGTCGACCCAGCGGCGCAGCGTGGCCGGCTTGATGCCCGCCCGCCGTGCTGCCTCCGCGAGGCTGATCGCAGGCGGCTCGGTCACGCGAGGAGGTGCTCGTGACCGGCCTGCAGGACGCGGCGGTAGAGCGCGAACACGGGTTTCGTGATCGGGATCAGCGCGAGCGCGGCCTTCACGTCCCCGCTGGTGCTGATCCGGCGCCGCGCGATCGCCATCGCGATGTTCTCCTTGCCCTGGAAGTACCGGTTCGCGATCTCCGAGGTCATCGTCATCCAGACCCGCGGCTCCCAGTCCACGTCGTCCGTCCACTCCCAGACGAGGTTCTCGGACTCCCACTCGTACCCGGGGCGCACGTTCACGACGAGTCCCAGATCCTCGAACGCGAAGCGCTGCGGGACGTTGGCGGCACGCAGCCGCGGCCCCATGTCCGGGTCCTCGCTCATCAGCGTGAACACCTGATCCATGAGGGATCGGAACTCCGTGTCGGAGGTGAAGATGGAACCCATGCCGACGGTTGCGGACGGCGGGGACGGACGACCGGTCCGCCCCGCGGATCAGCTTCCGGTCGTGGGACGCCTGCGGGACGCCGCGGGCTTCGCCGCAGCGGACCGGGATGCGGGCTTCTTGGCGGCCGTGGACCGGGTGGACGCCGGCTTGGCAGCCGTGGACCGCGTCGCGGGCTTCCTGGCCGCGGTCGAGCGGGAGGCCGGCTTCCGTGCGGCCGAGGGCTTCGACGCCGCCGGCTTGGCGGCGGCAGGCTTCGCCGGCGCCTTGCGCGAGGAGCGCGCCGCACGCGGCGCCGCGGTCGACAGCGCGTCGACCTTCGCCTCGAGCGCGTCGATGCGCTCGTGGAGCTTGCGCACCTCGTCGCCCGTCGGCGGGCGCATCTCCTCGAGCGCCTCGCGGACCCGCGTCGCCGCGTTGGCGAGCTCGTCGGCGAGCTCCTGCGCGCGTTCGCGCGTGATCTGGGCGCTGTCGGCGGTCGCCTGCGCGGTGGCGTGGAACGCCTGATCCACCGCGGTGCGGACCTGCTCGGCGCGGCTCTTGCTCTTCTTGTTCTTCTTGGCCACGTGCGCACACTATCCTGGTGGGCCTTGCTCGCGCCAGGGATTCATCTTCACCCGACCGCGGAGCTGGCACCACGCGTGCTGCTCCCCGGCGATCCGGGGCGGGCACTCGCGCTCGCCCAGCTGCTGCTCGAAGCGCCACGGATGTTCAACCACCACCGGGGACTGTGGGGCTACACCGGGGCCGCCGCCGACGGTGAGCCGCTCACCATCCAGGCCACGGGCATGGGCGGCCCGAGCGCGGCGATCGTGCTCGAGGAGCTCTGCGACCTGGGCGTCACGAGCGCGATCCGCGTGGGGACGTGCGGCTCGTTGTCGGGCGATCACGCACTCGGGGAGCTGATCGTCGTCGGTTCCGTGCTCGCCACCGACGGGACCAGCCGCGCCCTCGGCGCCGAAGGACGGATCGAGGCCCATCCCGGGCTGACCCGGGCCCTGAGCGACCACGTCGGCCGCGACCCGGCGCTCGTGGCGAGCGGCGACGTGTTCTACGAGCGGGATCCCACCCGTGCCGCCGGCTGGGTCGCGGACGGTGCGGTGGCCGTGGAGATGGAGGCGGCCGCCCTGCTGCAGGTCGGTCGGCTGCGCGGCGTCGCCGTGGGCTGTGTCCTCGCCGTCAGCGACCTGCTCGGCCCCGGCGGCCGGACCCGGATCGACGCCGAGGCCCTCGCAACAGCTGCCGAGCATCTCGGGCAGGCGGGCGCGGCAGGGCTCGGTGTGCCCGCCCGGGAGTCCGCCCCCGCCCGCGGTCTCGTCGATCCCGAGCTCGAGGAGCAGAAGGCCCGCCGGGAGCGGGACCGCACGACGGCTGCGGCGGACGCGACCTCGTGAGCCTGTCCGTCCAGCTCGGACTGCTGCTCGCGATCGCGACGGCGTTCGTCTCGATCCTCGGGTTCCTGTTCAAGCACCGCGGAGCACGAGGCGCGCCGGAGGTCTCGTGGCGCCATCCGATCCGCTCGACCATGGCGCTCTTCTCGAACCGGTGGTGGACGATCGGGATCATCGTCGCGACCGGGTCCTGGGTCCTGCACGTCGCCGCGCTCGCACTGGCGCCGATCACCCTCGTCCAGACCGTGATCGCCGGTGGCCTCGTCCTGCTCACCGTCGTTGCCGACCGCATCTTCGGCCTGCGGGTGACGCGTCGCGAGTGGATCGGGGTCGCGCTCACGGCCACCGGGCTCGCAGTGCTCGCCGCGACGCTCGGCGGCGACGAGGCGAAGAGCGCCCACAGCGACTACGAGAGCGGCACGCTCGCCGCGTACGTGGCGCTGCTGGCCGTGGGCTCGGGCCTGGCCATGGTGCTCGGCGCCCGCGTCGCGACGCACGCGGGGGTCTTCTTCGCGGCTGCCGCCGGCCTGCAATGGGGCGCGTCGGACGTCGCGATCAAGGCCGCGACGGGGCATCTGGGCGCCGACGACCAGCTCGCCCTCATCGCGCCCCTCGCGCTCGTGATCCTGGTGCTGTCGCTGATCGGGCTGGTGGTCTCCGCCCGTTCGCTGCAGATCGGCGACCCGGTGCCCGTGATCGCGGTCACCTCCGCGGCCGCGAACCTCAGCACCATCGCCTCGGGGCTCGTCGTCTTCGGGGAGCCGCTGCCGGAGGGCACCTTCGGCGTCGTGCTGCGCCTCTGCGCCTTCGCGCTCGTCATCGGTGCCGCCTCGCTGACCCCGGCGCCCGTGCCCGTGGCGACCAAGGGGCGTGCGGCCACGACCTGACGGTCCGTCGTCGGACGCCGCCGGGTCCGGGGATCAGGAGAAGCCGGCCGCCGTGCGGGCGCGCAGAACGCTCTCCACCAGGCCGACGATGCGCGTCAGATCGGCGATCGCCTCCTCGTCGAGGCCGCCCTCCAGGGCGCGGTTGGCGGCCGCCCCGACGGCGCGGCGCTCGGCGCGGAGCCCGTCGAGCCGGTCGGCGACGGCCTGCTGACCGGCCCAGGGCGCCAGTTCGGCGATCGCAGCCTCGAGGGCGACGCGCAGCTGCAGCGCGGCCTCACGGCTACGCCCCGCGTCGAGGTCGATGCGCGCTCGCAGGATCAGCTCCTCGCACGCCAGCGCAGCGTCCCTGCCGCCCAGCAGGGCGGCGAGGCGCTCCTGCGGGCGCAGCGCCGCGTTGCGCGTGTCGCGCTTGCGGGCCACGGGCGGGAGCTGGACGGCGTCGGTCCAGCGGCCGTGTGCGACCTGTTCGCCCTCGCCGATGCCGACGCGCACGCAGATCGCCTGCTCGCGAGCGACCTCGCGGGCGTAGGGATCCGCGGTGGCCGTGCGGTAGAGGTGCAGCAGGCGGTTGAGCACCGCGACCGCTGCCGTCGTCTCGTCCTCCGTGTCGACCGACCTCAGCCACGGCGCGCCTTCGTCCCGTTCCGCGAACGGCTCCGGCGCCACGATCGTCACGCGGGAGACGGTGACCGGCGTGGGCTCGGGTTCGGGCGCCACGCCACGCGGCTTGCGGTTGCGGACGATGCCGCGACGCTCCGCTGCCCCGAGCGTCTGCGTCACCACGACCTGGTCGACCTCGCCCGCGTGCCCGCGGACGACGTAGCGCCCGTCCGGCGGCCCGAGCTCCCACGGGAACTCGAGCTGCACGAACCGGAAGAGCGGAAGGTCCGCGCCGGAGGCGGGCTGAGCCACTACCGGCGCGTCGCTACTCGCCGCGATGCGCCCGGCTGGCGCGCCCGCCGGCGATCTTGGTGTTCTTGTCGGCGTCGATCGCGTACTTCGACGGCGTGGTGGCGACCGTCGGGTTGTCGATGTCGCCGAGACGGTCGATCAGCTTGATCCACTGGGACGGCTTCAGCGCGCTGTTGAGCTGCTTGGCGAGCTTGCCGTTCTCGGTGTACAGCGGCCGGAATCCGATGTGGATGTGGTCGGCGTGATCGGGCATGGCGATCGTGTTGTCCGCCCCGTCGAAGGTCATCAGGCTGATGATCTGGTGGGGCTTCATCGTGCCCTGCAGCGTCAGGAGCCGACGGATCGTCAACTCGGTCACCGAGCCCGCGCCCTGATGGCCGAGGATCGGGATCCCGTTGATCTTCGCGATGTCGATCGCCGTGCCGGTCGAGTGCTCGGAGATGTTCCCGGACTTGGTCATCAGGCTGTGACCGCACTGCAACGAGGTCACCGTGGGCTTCAGACCCGAGGCCGACAGGAACGACAGCGTGGCCAGCACACGGCGGTCGATGATGCCCGCCTTGATGTCGCGGCGGCCGCAGCCGTAGATCTCGATCCGCGGATCCTCCAGCACGCTCTTCTGGAGCGCCTCCTTGCTCATCAGCAGGATCTGGCCGATCGTCGGGTTCTTGGAATCCGGCCCGAAGAACGGGTTCTTGCCGGCCGCCCGGTACACCGCCGTGGACTCCAGCAGCTTCCAGCCGTCCAGGATCGGCTTGGGATCGATCCGTGGCGCACCGCGCCCGGCCGGACGGATCTCGAACTTCACGTGCGAAGCCGAGCCGTCGCCGCTCTTGCCGATCCGACCCAGGATCGTGCCCGCGATGACCTTCGACCCGACCTTCAGGCGCTTGAGGACCACGTCGTCCTTCTTGAGCCCGTAGATCTCGGTGAAGTAGCTCTTGAACGTCGTGCTCTCCCCGATCGCCTCACCGGCGTTCAGGAGCTGCTCGTCGCCGCCGGCCTTGTAGGCGTGCGGCCGCGAGGGGTTGGCGAACAGCCGCTCCTTGGAGCTCGCGGCACTCGACACGCTCGAGGCGGCCTTCAGGACCTGCTTGGAGGCCTTCGCCGTCTGGCTGCCCGCACTGGCCGGCGCCGTGGGCTTGGCGTCCTTGGGCAGCGCCAGCTCCTTGGCCACCGCGTCCTTGGACACCTTCTCGACCTTCGGGACCGGGTGCGAGACCGCGACCTTCTTCAGCTGCGCGTACGTGTAGGTGTTGCCGTACACGTCACGCAACTGGATGAACTTGCCCAGCCGCTTGGTCTGGCCGATCTTCACGATCTTGCCGTCCTGCACCGCGATCACCGGCGAGCCCGGCTTCGCGAAGATGTCGATGCCCCGCCGACCGACCGCCGACTCCACGACCTTCGCCGCGTTCTGACCCTTCTTGACACGGGTCTTGGCGTCCTTCTCCGACAGGTCGTCGGCGTAGGTGGCCTTCGCGTGCACCGGGAAGTGCCCCTGGGTCAGGCCCGTCAGCGAGCCGACGAGGTCGGCGGGCAGCCCGCCGATCAGCCGGGCGCGCATCAGCACGCTGTCCACGTACCAGTCCGCGTGGTTGTAGGCGAAGATCGCCTTGCGGATGTCGTCGTCGGCACCCGCGGCCTTCAGGTACCGCGCCGCGGCGAAGATCGCATCGACCGGGTTGTACGGGTCCTTCTTGCCGTCCCGGTTGGCGTCCACCCCGTAGGCCTTCCACGACGGCGGCATGAACTGCATCCACCCCAACGCGCCCGCGCTCGAGACGTTGAGGTTGCGGCCGTAGTCGGTCTCGATCTCGTTGATCGCCGCCAGGATCTCCCAGCGAATCCCGTACTCGATCCCCGCCGCCTGATAGATCGGCAGCAAGAACGGCGG
>NZ_JBFIGP010000114.1:0-10701 GCF_041602235.1 Paraconexibacter sp. | reverse complement strand
GGCGGAAACCGAACCGCGCGCGAGCGGGGAGTGGAGGTCCGCAGCGCGGCCGACCGATGAGTTCTTCCCCGTCGGGCGGTCTTGGGTGCATGAGCGATCTCACGAAGGACCCCACGACCGTGTCGAACCTCGGCGTCGCCATGTTCACGGTCAGCGATCAGGACGCCGCGCTGGCGTTCTACACGGAGAAGCTCGGGTTCGAGCTGCGCGCCGACATCTCCTTCGGCGAGAACGGCGACATGCGGTGGTTGGAGGTCGCGCCGCCCGGGTCCACCGCCCGGCTGGCCCTCAATCCGCCGATGAACAGCACGCCTGGCGGGAGCGCGATCGGCGTCGAGACGAACGACGTCCGTGGCGAGCACGCGCGCCTGTCGGCGATCGGCGGCATCGACCTCGACCCGGAGCCGATGACACCCCCTGGAGCCCCCCTGATGTTCGCCCTACGGGACCCCGACGGCAATCACATCTACGTGGTGGAGCCGGCCCCGGAGGGATAGCGGCGCCCGATCGGACCTCGGGACGTTCAGGTCCCGAGGTGCGTCGCGAACCAGTCCGCGGCCAGCGCGCCGACCCGCTCGAGCGTGCCGGGCTCCTCGAACAGGTGCGTGGCGCCGTCGACCTCGACCAGCCGGTTCGGGCAGGTCAGGTGCTCGGCCGCGTCGCGGTTCAGCTCGAGGACCTGCCGGTCCCGGCTGCCCACGATCAGCAGCGTGGGCGCGCGGACCCTCGCCAGGTGGTCCCCGGCGAGGTCGGGGCGACCGCCCCGGGAGACCACTGCGCGCACCACGTCGCTCGCGTCGGCCGCGGCGTGCAACGCGGCGGCCGCGCCGGTCGACGCGCCGAAGTAGGCGATCGCGAGACCGTGGGTGGCCGGGTCGTTCCGCGCCCACCGGGTGACGTCCCCGAGCCTGCTCGCGAGCAGCGCGACGTCGAAGACCGTCGCGCGCTCGGCGGCCTCCTCCTCGGTCAGGAGGTCCACCAGCAGCGTCCCGAAGCCCGCCTCGTTGAGCCCGGCCGCGACCGCGCGGTTGCGCGGGCTCAGCCTGCTCGAGCCGCTGCCGTGGGCGAACACGACGAGCCCGTGGGCCGCATGCGGGACGGTGAGGTCGGCCGTGAGCGTCGCCCCGGCGACGGGCAGGCGCAGGCCGCGCGCCGTGACGGGCGGCTCCGCTGCCACGGGCTCGTGGGGGGCGTTCGCCAGGAGGCTCAGGACCTCGGCGTCGCTGACCGGCGCGAAGTCGCGGTACCAGAGCCCGACCCCTCGAAGGTCGTCCGGGGTCGTGTGACACACCACCTCATCGGCCTCCTCCGACAGGTATGCGACCGTCTCGGGTGCGCCGACCGGCACGGCGACGATGATCCGCGCGGCCCCCGTCGCGCGCAGCGAGCGGACGGCCGCGAGCATGGTGAGTCCGGTCGCCAGACCGTCGTCGACGACGATCACGGTGCGGTCGCGGACCTCGATCCCGGGTCGGCCGTGGCGGTAGCTCAGCTGGCGCCGGCGGAGCTCGCGCGCCTCCCGGTCGACGGTCGCGTCGAGCAGCGTCTGCGTCATGCCCGTCCGCTCGGCGGCGGCGGCGTCGAGCACGAAGCTGCCGTTCTCGGCGATGGCCCCGACCGCGAGCTCCGGGTTCCCGGGTGCTCCGAGCTTGCGTACGGCCAGGATCTCGAGCGGCGCCGCGAGCTCGCGGGCGACCTCGAAGCCGACCGGGACGCCGCCCCGGGGAAGCGCGACGACGACCGGCCGTTCACCTGCGAACCGCCGCACGCGCTCGGCGAGCGCGCGTCCGGCGTGCCGACGGTCGGTGAACGCCATGACCGCGGTCTCCAGCACGTCAGGCGGGTGCCTCGAACAGCGGCCTGATGGCGGCCGGGAGGATCGCGAGGACGTCCTCGATCTCTCCCTCGGAGACGCGCTGGCGCAGGACCTTCGCGACCGCGGCGACGGCGTGGGACGCCTCGGTCTCGCCGGCCATGTGCCCTTCGTCGCTGACCTGCTTCAGGAACGCGTCGACGTCGTGGGACAGGTGCTTCGTCGCTCCGGGCCGCCACAGCTCGTAGTAGATCCCGCGGATCAGCGTGGGGAGCTGCGAGGCGAGTTGGGCGGTCTCCTCGACGGTCAGTCGATCGCGCAGCGCGTGCAGCACGGAGCGCAACGCGCGGGCTGCGTAGCGCAGGTCGTCGGTCCCGAGTGCGGTCGCGGTCTCGTGGTACCAGACGTGAGCCGCCTCAGCGCTACGGGCGACGATGCTCGGATGGCTGGTGTGTGTGCTCATGGTCCGAGCCTCCCGCAGGTCCGGAAAGGGCGCATCCGTAGGTCCCCGCAGGGCGGTTGCGGGGGATCTCCCCGGCGGGCTCGCGGCCTCGCGGGCGTGACGCGCAACGCAAAGGACCCGCCTTCGTGAAGACGGGTCCTTCCCGAGTGGAGCTAGGGAGACTCGAACTCCCGACCTCCTGGGTGCGATCCAGGCGCTCTCCCAACTGAGCTATAGCCCCGGGGCCCCCAATGGTAGCCATCCGGGGCGCGGGCCGTCGATCCGCCGTGGCGCGAGCCTGGGGCCGCACCGCGGTGGGATCGAACCTTCGTGGAGACGGCCTGGCTCCCGGGTACGCTGGGCATCGCAGCCCTATGCACCGTCCCGACCTCCTCGGCTTCCTGCGCAGCTTTCGCGGTCGGCTGACCATCTTCTTCGTCGCGATCGTGATCGTGCCGATGGTCTCGCTCACCGTCATCGTGTTCCGGCTGATCGACGACAACACCTCGGCGAAGGCAGACGCCAGGCTGTCGGCGCGGCAGGAGGCCGCGATCAACCTCCAGGCGCGGGCGCGCGACGAGGCGGACCGTGCCGCGGTGCAGATCGGGCAGGACCGTGTGCTCGCGACGGCGCTGCGCGCGAGCGATCGCGCAGCGGCGACCCGGCGCGCGAATCAGCTGGTGCGCCGCGAGGGGTTGAAGCGCCTGCAGATCCGGCGGGGCACGCGGACGCTGGTCGACGTCGGGTCCAAGGACGCGGTCTTCCCGGCGGTCCGTGAGCTGACCGAGGCGTCGGGAGCGTCCTTCGGGCGACTGCTCGTGTCCACGCAGGGGCCGCGCGCCTACGCGTCGCTCGTCAAGGAGGCGACGGGTCTGGAGGTGGTGGTCTCCAGGGCGCCCGGGCGGGAGCCCGTCAGCACGCTGCCGGCCGCCACCTCGGTCCGGTTCCCCCGGGATCCGGGGACCGTGCGCATCGGGGAGACGTCCTACCGGACGGCGACCTTCAGCGCTCCCGCCTTCGGAGCGGACCGGACGCGCATCACGGTCCTGGCGGACGAGGCGGCGTCGGCGTCCGAGGACGGCGGGTTCTCCCGTGCGTCGGCGTTCGGCCTGCTCGCCGGGTTCTTCGTGCTCGCGTTCATGAGCGCGCTGGTCGTCGCCGGTTCGCTGCAGCGGCAGATCGCCGAGTTCCTGACCGCGGCCCGCCGTATCGGCCAGGGCGACTTCAGCACGAAGGTCCCCACCGTCGGTCGTGACGAGTTCGCGGCGCTGGGCACCGAGTTCAACCAGATGAGCGAGCAGCTCCAGGAGAAGGTCGACGCACTCCAGCGCGAGCAGCTGCGCCTGGCCGGGGCGATGCGCACGATCGGCGACACGGCCGCCTCGAACCTCGACCGCAGCGCCCTGCTGGAGATCTTCGTGCGCACGGCGGTGGAGGGCGTGACGGGTCCCGGGGGGGCGGCGCGCGCCACCTTGCGCGACGCGCCCGACACGCCCTTCGAGCAGGTCGCCGTCCACGGGGATCCGACCGGCCTCGAGGACGCGATCCACGCGGCCGAGGCCGAGGTCGTGGCGACCGGGCGCCCTGCGCTGGCCCGCGAGGGCGACGTGTGCGCGCTCGCGAACCCGCTACGGGTCGAGAGCGCCACGGACGGCCCGCCACGCGTGATCGGGATGATGGCGGTCGCTCGTCGCGGGGCGGACTTCGCACCGGCGGACCGGGAGCTCTTCCAGTACCTCGCCGGCCAGGCCGGCGTGTCGGTCGAGAACGTCGGGCTGCACGAGATGGTCGAGCGCCAGGCGGTCACCGACGAGCTCACGTCCCTGGCCAACCGCAGGCGCTTCCAGGAGGCGCTCGCCGCCGAGGTCGAGCGCTCCAAGCGCTTCGGGCAGCCCGTCGGCCTGGTCCTGCTCGACATCGACAACTTCAAGCGCGTCAACGACACGCACGGGCATCAGGTGGGCGACCAGGTGCTGCGCGAGATCTCCCGCGTCCTGCGGGCCACGGCGCGTGAGATCGACGTGCCTGCGCGGTACGGGGGCGAGGAGCTCGCGATCGTGCTCCCGGGCACCTCCCTGGAGGGCGCCTACAACCTCGCCGAGCGCGTCCGCGAGGGGATCGCGGGCCTGGAGATCGAGGTTCCTGACTCGCCGCACCCCCTGAAGGTCACGGCGAGCTTCGGCGCCGCCGAGCTCCCGAGCACCGCCGAGGACCTGCGCACCCTGATCGCTGCGGCCGACGCGGCGCTCTACGAGGCCAAGCATTCTGGAAAGAACAGGACCGTCCGGGCGGAGCGGGCGCTAGGGTAGGTGACGGTATGGGATTGCTCGACGACGCCATCCGCGAGCACCTCGAGCTCAAGCGCCGCAGTGGAGAGGACTCCCGGCGGCTCGCGCAGCTCGAGCACGAGGCCTTCGGGCCGATCCGCCGCGGTGATCCTGCGCTCGACCTGAAGCCGCCCGGAGAGGCGGCGCAGGAGGACGCGCCCGAGTCCCGGGAGGCGCAGGTGCCGCCCGTCCCGGTCGAGGACGACCGCAGGGACGACGACGAGTTCGAGTGGGTCGCCGACGAGCCCGAGTCCGAGGACGAGGACGAGCCGGCCTTCGAGTCGCCGACCGCGAGGGAGCCGGAGTTCCCCGTGGCTCCTGAGCCTGAGCCGCCCGCCCCTGCGCCGCAGTCGCCCGTGGCCCGCGAGCCCGAACCGCCCGCGCCTCGTGAACCCGAGCCGCCGACCCCTGCGCCGCAGCCGCCCGTGGCCCGCGAGCCCGAGTCGCCCGCGCCTCGCGAGCCGGAGGCGCCCGCTCCGGGCGATCAGCCGACCGCGGCCTACTCCCTGTCGGACCTCGAGGAGCTGCGGGGTGGAGATCAGCGCTCGTTGCTCGACGATCCGTCGCCCGCAGGACCGCCGTCGACCCCGCCCACGCCCGAGCCCCCGGCTGCGCCCGAGCCGCCCGTCGCGCGCGAGCCGCAGCCTCCCGCGGCTGAGGAGCCCGTCGTCCCGCCGCAGGACGTCGTTCCCGCCGATGACGAGCCGGGGGAGCACGACGTGCTCGAGGAGACGCCCGAGTTCCTCGAGGAGACGCCGGAGCACGATCGGCTCTGGTTCGAGCAGAAGCCCCCGCGCGACTTCGATTTCTAGGTGATCGGCGGGGCCGTGGCCCCGCGGTAGGACGTCCGTCCAGCGTGGGTTGTGATCCCGGACGGTGCCGCCGATGACTGGAGGGACGCACCCACGAGCCGGTCGTTGGGGAACCGCCGGCTCGCATGAGGTCACCAGCTTGCGCCACGCGCGCAGGCAGCGAAGGACTCAGCGGGACGTCTCGGGCCGGAACCAACCGAGACGTCCCGCTCCTTCGTCCGGGCGTGCGCTCGCCCGACCGTCCACAAGAAGGCACCTTCGCTCGACCGCGGGGCCAAGGCGCACGGAACGGGCCGGTGCGACAGTGTTCCCGGCCGCATGCCTGTCTCCACGCCCGCCACACCGACGGCTCCGTCGACCGCGCCACGCGATGGCGGCGTCGCGATCGTCCTGCCCGGGGGCGGCGCCCGCGGCGCCTACGAGGCCGGCGCCCTGAGCGTCCTGCTCCCCGAGCTCGAGCGCCGGGGCGAGAGGGTCAGCGTCGTCTGCGGCACGAGCGTCGGGGCGATCAACGCCGCGCTGCTGGGTTCCCTGGCCGACCGTCCCGCGGACGAGATCGCGTCGATCACCCAGGCCCGGTGGCGCGACATGCGCAAGACCGACGTCATCCGGCCGGTGTTCGGTCCGAACCTGCCGCTCGTCGGCCTGCGGATGCTGGGCGAGCTCCTGGAGGTTCCCGGCGTCCGGCTCGCCTCCGTGCTGGACCCGTCACCGTTGCAGCGGAGCCTCACGAAGTGGGTCGACTGGCTGGCGCTGCATCGCAACGTCAAGCACGGGATGATCGACGCGGTGTGCGTGGTGGCGACCGCGCTGACGCGTTCGGGTCCGGTCGCGTTCGTGGAGACCAAGGGCGCCATGCCGAAGTCCTCGCCTCGCGACGACCTCCGGTACGTCCGCGTCCCCTCCCTGCAGCCCGAGCACGTCCGCGCGTCGGCGGCGATCCCGCTGCTCTTCCCACCTGTCGAGGTCACCACGCCCAAGAGCGCCGCGGACTTCTACATCGACGGGGGAACCCGGCTGAACTCCCCGATCTCCCCAGCACTCTCGCTTGGCGCCGACAAGGTGGTGATCATCGGGTTCGAACCCTACGCGGACCGGCCGCCGGTCCCCGAGAAGCCCCCGGTCCCGCGCCTGGCGGACGTCGCCGCCAACATCGTCGACGGGCTCCTGGTCGACCAGGTCTCCGACGACCTGCAGCGGATGGTCTCGATCAACTCGTTCTTCGTCGAGGGGGCCTCGGCAGGCTCCAGCACCTCGCAGTCCGCTCGCGCCTACCGCAAGGCACGGGGTCGCCATCCCTACAAGAGGATCTCCTATGCGCTCGTCGCGCCCGAGCGCCGCGGGGAGATGGGACTCATCGCCGAGCGCGTGTTCCGCGAGCGCTACAGCGGACTTCGCGGCCTGCGCGACATCGACTACCCGCTCATGTCGCGCCTGCTCGGTGGTGAGCGGACCCGGGCCCGCGGCGAGCTCCTCAGCTTCCTCCTGTTCGACCAGGTCTTCGTCGAGGCGCTGCTCGAAGCCGGTGCGGCGGACGCCCGCCGCTGGCTGGACCGTCATCCGCGCTTCTGGTGCTCGGACGCCTCGCACGACTTCCACGTCGACGCGATCGAGCACGAGGCCGCCCGTGAGCAGCTCGCCATCGACGAGTGGCGCTCGCTGCGCCGGCGCTGACCCGGCCGGTCAGCGCGCCCGCCGTCGCAGCTCGACCGTGATGCGCTTGGTCTGGAGGTCGAACCCGTGCTCCCCGGTGCGCTCGCTCTGGTAGAGCCAGACGTCCTCGGAGCCTCGGCGCTCGGTCGGCGGTCCGGAGACCAGCACATCGAGGGTGTGACCGGGGGTGTCGTCGTACGGTTCGTGGTCGGTCTGGTCGGTGGGAGGGACCGGCCGGGGTTCGCAGCGGTAGTCGTTCCCCAGCCCGGTGTCCGCCAGCCAGTCGCCGTCGCTGGTCTCGACGGTGTAGTCCCCGGTCCCCTGCGACCGTGCATCCGGGTCGCGAAGGGTGCTCGGGATGAGACTGCCCTCGTCGGTCACCATGGGGGCCGGGGTCGCGTCCGACATGACGACGCTGGACGACCAGGACTGCGTGGTGAACACGGAGTACTCGTGCGTGGAGCACGGCTTGTACTCGCGGCGCTTTTCGCTGGCGTAGGTGTCGACGGCGTCCTCGCGCGAGGAGCGTGCGACGCCGACACCGAGGGTGGTGGCGTCACTGCCGGCCCCGATCTGCGTCACCGTCTGCGTCTTGCCGACGCGCCGGGAGCTCGAGTTCGTACGGGAGTACGCCCCACCCTCACCCGAGGAGTAGGACGAGAACGTCACGCCGTACTGGTTGGTGATGGTCTCCACGATCCGTCCGTACCAGACCCCCGGGTCGGAGAACCGGACGTTCACGGTCTTCGTGGCGTCGAGGGTGGCGAGGTTCTGGATGAACCCGGTCACGAGGTCGCTGACCGGTCCGATGAGGCCCAACGGGTCCGCGCCGGCCTCGGCCGCTGACAGCCAGAGCAGCATGTTCGGGGGCGGATCGGTGGCGATCTCGGCTCGCACGGTCACGGGCTCCACGAGGACCGGCCCCGTCCCCGGTCGGCGGGCCGGCAGGATGTCGAGGGAGACGTTCTCGGTGCCGGTGTGATCGTCACGCCGCTCGAGGTACTCGGCGAGCCGTCCCGGGAAGTCGTACTGCTGCCCCGCGGACATGAGCGCATGGAACCCGGAACCCTCGACGATCCGCCACTCGACGCGCCACTTCTCGATCGTGCCGGCGATGTCCGCCGCCGTGGTCCAGGTCGGGAGTCCGGCGAAGGCGGCGCAGTCGCGGACGCTGTTCATGAAGTCGCTCGGCTGGTTGGCCTTGTAGACCTCCCATTCGTCGTCCGGGACGCCTGCCTTGACGGTGAACAGGATCGGTCGGGCGGGCGTGCCCGCTGCGGGCTTGTCGACCTCGTCCACCCCGGCCACGAGCTCGGCCTGAGCGGTCGAGTACAGCAGGGCAATGCCCTGGGCCTTCGCGAGGACCCCGAGCGCGGCCAATGTCCTGCTCAGGACGTGCTGGGCCGCTGCGGTGCTCGCCTCGGTGACCTCCTTGGCCAGCAGGGAGGCGACCTCGTTCATGTATGCGGAGACCGCCTTCTGCGTGCCGTACGCGAACGCGACGTCGCTGAGGGTGACCCGCTTCTCGAGGTAGGTCTTGAAGTCCGAGCACGGCGTCGCAGCGGCGGCCCGTGGACGCGGGCTGTCGGAGGCGGGAGGAGGCTGATCGGCGCGGTAGACGGGAGCGATCTGCGCGAGGATCGACGTGACCAGCAGCAGGTCGAGGTGCGTCAGCGACAGCGTGCCCGGGTCGTAGTCGGTGCGGGTCAGGTCGATCGACGGCGTCCGCGAGCGGGCGAGTGCCGCGAGCAGGAGCGGAGCCTGGGCCGCGGCGTCGTCGGGGTGCTGCAGCGCGGCGCGCACCGTGCCGGCCAGGAAGTTGCGGAGGCTCGATCCGGGGTCGCGCATGGTGCCGTCGGCACGCTCGATGGCGAACGGTGCGCCGGCCTGGTGCAGGCTGGTGGCGAGCTCGTCGAGCGTCACCCGGCCGATCGACGCGCTGCGACGGCCGTCGCGGGCGACCTGCATGGTCTCGAACTCGCCGAGCGAGATCCCGGCGGCGGGTTCCGTCGACGACCGTGAGGTCGTCGGCACGGCGATCCCGGCGGACCGCAGCATCGACGAGGTCGACGCGACGGCATCGGGCAGGTTTCGAGCTTCCTGCACGGCGGCGACCTGGCCCACGACCCCGGCGGGAAGCCCGGGCTGGGCGCCGCCGTCCGCGGGCGGGTTGCCCGGGGTGGCGGGGGGCGGTGCGCCGCCGCCGGGGGCCGGCGCCGGGGTGGGCGTTCCCGGGGCCGGGGCCGGCGTGGGCGCGGGGGGCGGAGGGCTCGCGACGGGCGCCGCGGCGGGCCGCCGCAGCGGAAGCACGAGGGACGTGGACCGGCAGTTGTTGCGCTCGTTGGATTCCCGGACGCGCCGCGTGGCGTCGAGGCAGAGGAACACGCGGTAGCGGCCGCTCCGGAGCCGGGCCGGGACGGTCGCCGTGGCGCGTGCGGTCGTGGTTCGCCGCGAGCGGAGCCGCGTCAGCCTCGGGGTCAGCGTGGCGGCCGGGTCGGCGAGCACGCGCCGCGTGCCCTTCTTGGTCTTGACGCGCCGGGCCTTGAGGTCCAGGCGTGCGTCGGTGGACAGATACATGCGGGTGACGGTGGGGCCGGCGGTGCGGCGCCCTCTGTTGATGGCCTTGTACCTGACCTGCAGCGTGCGGCCTTCACCGGTGAGCGCGACCGAGAGGGGCGCGATGTCCGCACGAGCGGGCGGGCGCTTCGCCGCGGCGGCGTCCTGTGCCACCAGCATCCCCCCGAGGATCAGGATCGATGCGCAGGCGCGTGCGCGCGGACGTGCCAGGCGGTTGCCGCGACACGCCGCCATGGGGCTCTTACCCACCGTGTTCTCCCAATCTGCTGCTGGACCGTGGTGTCGCGCACATAAGGCAACACGCGTCGCGGAAGCCTACAGGCGGGGGGTGCGGTGGGCAAATGGCGCGTCGGGGTCCCCGCGGCGGCGTCGGCCGGGCTGAGTCCGCCACGGGCGATCACGCAGCTACACTGGACCGATCCCCTGGGGCCATAGCTCAGCTGGGAGAGCGCCTGCTTTGCAAGCAGGAGGTCGTCGGTTCGATCCCGACTGGCTCCACTGGACCGGCCGGGTGGGGGACCCCCAGGACGTCCTGAGGGTCCCTCGCATCCGGCTCACGTCGGCGGTCGCGGCGGACCTCAGTCCAGCGCGCCCAGCTCGCGCAGGATCGCCCGCCCGATCGACGTCCGGGCCGCGAAGTGCTCCGGCGCGGTGATGTCGAGGTTGAGCGCGAACGTCCACGACCGTCCGTCGCGCTCCACGGAGCCGACCCACCAGCCGACGCGGGGGGACGTCGTGAACACGTAGCCCGTCTTCCCGCGGAGCGTGGTGCCGCCGTGCCGCTCGAGGACCATCATCTCGCGGACGTCGGCGATGGCCGTGCGGGAAACGGGGAGCGCCCCGCGCCGCAGGCGCTCCAGGAACCGCACCTGCTCGACCGCGGAGATCGCGAAGGGCCCGCGCAGCCAGAACTCGTCGAGCGGGGCGCCGCCGACCTCGCGGTTGCCGTAGCGCATCGCTCGCACGGCGCGTCGGTAGGCCGGGGTCCCGAGCTCGCGGGCGATCCGCTGGTAGATCGGGATGCAGGACATCCCGAAGGCGGTCTGGAGCGTGAGGTCGCTCTCGCACGCGGTCGGC
>NZ_JBFIGP010000113.1:0-10768 GCF_041602235.1 Paraconexibacter sp. | reverse complement strand
GATCTCCCAGGCGGCGGCTGTGGCCGCGGCTGCGGTGATGGCGGTGAGGGCGGGCCGGCGCGAGCTCATCCCTCACCTTTACACCGATTCGTGTCGAGGTTACACGCGGCGTCAGGCGAGCTTGTCGACCTTCGGCAGGCCCTTCTTGATCCCGCTCTGGAGCGCCTTGGCGATGACGACGTCGAGGCCCGGCACGACCGCGCCGAACTCGATCTCGTACCGCAGGTGGCTCCCGCCGCCGGGCCGCTCCGTGAACACCATCTTGCCGCGGTGACCGCGAAGGGGGCTGCCCTTGGTGATGCGGTACTCGATGAGCTCGTTCGGGACGACGGTGGTGTTGGTCTCCTCGAACGGGGGCAGGACGGCGATCCGCAGCTGCCGCACGGAGCCGACGCCGTTGCGGGTGCCGTCGTCACCGTCCTTGAGCCGCGTGATCTTGGCCGGGAAGAGGGCGGAGAGGTTCTCGTGCTCGGCGAGGAACGCGAAGGCGCGCTCCACGGGAACGTTGAAGTCGTAGTCGACGGCGATCTTCTGCATAGGGGTGGACCGTATCCGACGGACGTGCGATGGCGTGGCGATGGGCGGGACGGGTAGCGTCGCGACCATGCCCCCCCAGATGCTCAGCCCGCACGACGCCGCCGCCCTCGTGCAGCCGCGGGACACGATCGGGCTGCCGCTGGGTCCCGGGCAGCCCCCCGCCCTCCTGCAGGCCCTCGGCGAACGTGACGACTTCGTCGACCTCCGGGTCGCCGGCGCCCTCCTGGCGGTCGGGACCGAGCTGTTCTCCCGGCCCGGCGTGCACTACCTGTCGGGCTTCTTCGGGCCGTTCGAGCGGGCGCTGCGCGATCAGGGGGCCAACATCTCGTTCGCCCCGGCCGACTTCCGCCGCTTCGCCCCGCTGCTCCGGGCGCGTCCGCCGCGGGTCATGGTCACCGCCGCGGCGCCACCCGACGCCGACGGGTGGTGCAGCCTCTCCCTGCACGCCGGCGGCACCATCGGGGAGCTCGTCCTCGCCGGCGAGGACCCCGACCGCCTGCTGATCGTCGAGGCGGGCGACGGCTTCCCGCAGACCTTCGGGTTGGCGCCCGAGCACCGCCATGCCCTGCACGTGGACCAGATCGACGTGCTGGTGCGGACACCCAGCGCTCCTCTCGCGCTCCCGGAGGCGGCGGCCGGCGACGTGGACGAGGCCATCGCCGGGCACGCTCGGCGCTTCATCCCCGAGGGCGCGACGCTCCAGACCGGGATCGGGTCGATCCCGTCGGCGATCGCCACGCGCCTGGCGACCGACGAGGGCGGCGGCTACGGGCTGCACTCGGAGATGTTCACCGATGGCTGCATGCGGCTGCACCAGGCCGGCAAGGTCACCAACCGGAAGGGCCATCTCGATGGGGTGAGCGTCACGACGTTCGCCTTCGGGTCCCAGGAGCTCTACGACTGGCTGGACGGGAACCGCGACATCGCCTTCCTGCCGGTCGAGGTCGTCAACGCTCCGGAGGCGATCATGGCCAACCGCGACATGATCACCATCAACGGCGCGCTGGCGGTCGACATCCACGGCCAGATCGTCGCGGACACCATCGGCGGCGCCCAGTTCTCCGGGATCGGCGGGTCGGAGGACTTCATCTCCGTCCCGGGTCTGTCGGTGGCGCAGCGATCCCTCGTGTGCCTGCCGGCGACCGCCACGGTGGACGGTGCGGTGCGCTCCCGGATCGTGCCGTGGTTCGAGGCCGGAGCGGTCGTCACGACCCCTCGCCACCAGGTCGACGTGATCGTCACCGAGTTCGGTGCCGCCGAGCTGGAGGGCCTGACCGTCCACCAGCGAGGAAAAGCCTTGGCTGCTGTCGCACATCCGGACTTTCGCGACGAGCTGCTGGAGGCGGCGGAACGGGCCTCGCGCGGCCATTCGCCCGTTGCCTGATTTGCACTAAGGTCCGGCCCGCCATGAGAGTGATCGACGACCTGCTCCGCAACGCCGACCGGTACGCGACGGACCCGGAGCACGGGTACCACGCGACCGACAAGACCGCGGAGCCCGGCCGCGGTCTGGCGATCGTCGCCTGCATGGACGCGCGGCTGCGCCTGTTCTCGCTGCTGGGCCTGGACGAGGGAGACGCGCACATCATCCGCAACGCCGGTGGCGTCGTCACCGACGACGTCATCCGCTCGCTCTCCGTCTCGCAGCACGTCCTGAACACCGTCGACGTCCTCGTCATCCAGCACACCGACTGCGGTCTGACGAAGACGACCGACGAGGCGTTCGACGCGCTGATGCGCGAGCACGCCGGCCACCGTCCCAGCTGGGGGCTGCGGACGATCACCGACCTGGAGGCGAGCGTCCGCGAGTCGGTCGCGTCGATCCGGGAGAGCCCGTTCCTCGTGCACCGCGGAGAGGTCCGCGGCGCCATCTTCGACGTGGCGACCGGTGAGCTGACCGAGGTCAGCTGACCAGCAGCGGCCCCTCCGCCCCGTGCACGGGGTCGCCCTTGTGGTCCAGGGCGGCGATGCTCGGGCGGTCCTGCAGGGCGGCGAACCACGCGCGCACGTTCGGGTACGGCTCGAGCTGGTCGGTCAGGTGCGGGGTCCACACGGGCAGGCGGGCCGCCACCGGCATGCCGCTGATGTCGGCGAAGGTGAACTCCTCCCCGCACAGCCACGGACCGTCGTGGACGGCGAGGACCGGCTCGATCGTCGCCAGCCGCTTGATCAGCTTCGCGTGGAGCTGCTCGGTGATGTCCTCGGGATCGTCCGGGGCACGGCCGAACGCGAGCTTGCGCATGCCCAGGAAGTAGTTGGCGACGAGGTGGTCGTCGATCCACTTGGTCCACCCGCGGGCCCATCCGCGGAGGTCCGGGTCGGCGGGCCACAGCGGCGGCTCGGGATGGGTGTCCTCGAGCCACTGGCAGATCACGGAGGACTCGAAGATGGCGACGCCCGAAGGGGTCTCGAGGACCGGGACACGCCCGATGGGCGTGAGCTCCCGCAGGCGCGGGGGACGGTTGCCGGGATGGATCTCGTGGAGCTCCACCTCCACGTTCTTCTCCGTGAAGGCGACGCGCGCCTTACCGGCGAACGGCGAGGCGCTGAAGGTCCACAGGCGGGGGATCTCGGTCATGGCCGCGCATCATAGGCGCGGCGGGTCACTCACCGACCGCGACCGTCCAGGGCTCGATCCGGTGCGCGGTGACCAGTCCGGCCTTCACGTACGGGTCGTCGGCGACGAACCCCTCGATCTCCTCCACGCCGGCGCGGAACACGCCGAGCGCCCCGCTCACCGGGTCCCCGAGGGCACCGAGGAACCGCAGCGTCCCGGCCTCGCACGCGGTCTCGGCATGGGCGAGGTGCGCCTCGCGGTACGGACCGCGCCGCTCCAGGATGTCGTCGACGTAGTCGTAGAAGAGGACGTGGTGCACGTCCGCGAGGCTACAGCTTCTTGACGTTCTCGCAGGACGCGTCGGCGACGTCGTCGGTGCTCATCTCGACCCAGTCCGCGCCCTGTCCGCAGGTCAGCGTGTCCGGCATCGCGGGAGACTCCTTGCCCGGGTCCTCGCGCGTGCGCAGGCGGTCGTCGCCGGGCCCACCGTCGAGGAGGTCCATCCCGGTCGTCTCGTAGATGTTGTCGTGGCCACCCATCCCGTAGGAGCGGTCGTTGCCGGCCTCGCCGAAGATCGAGTTGTCGGCGTCGTTGCCGATGAGCACGTCGTCCCCGTCGCCTCCGATGATGCGCTCGATGTCCCCCTTGACGTTGTCCGTGGCGTCCTTGGAGTCGCCGTCGTTGGCGACCCCGTCCAGCGACACGTTCACCCCGGTGCTGATGAAGCGGTAGTTGACGGTGTCGCGCCCGTCCCCGCCGGCGTAGCGCTCTCCTGGGGACTTGAAGGGCCGGTTGCCTGCGATGAAGAGGTCGTCGCCGGCGCCTCCGTGGGCCGAGTCGGAGCCGCCGCGGCCGTCGATCAGGTCGTCGCCGTCCTCGCCGTAGAACAGCTCGTTGCCGTCGCCGCCGATCATCGTGTCGTCGCCGTCGCCGCCGCGCACGACGATCGGGAACTTCACCTTCGCTGCCGCGACCGAGATGACCCGGGCGCGATCGTTGCCGGCCCCGAGGCTGATGTTCGCCGGCAGGAGGGACTTCACGGTGACCGTGTCGTCGCCCTCGCCGGCGGCGACGACGACCTTCTTGAGGTCGACGCCCGAGCGTTCGCAGCGCGAGCGCCGAGCGGTCCCGGCCGCACGGCAGCCTACGCCGTTGACGACGCGCGCCCGACTGCCCGCCACCGATACCCGCAGGCCGTCGCCGCTGGGGGACACGGTGATGCGGTCGGCGGCGTCACCGCCGGTGATCAGCATCGAGCCCTTCGACGAGATCGCCACCCGGACCGAGGCGTCGGGCTGCGACTCGGACTCCGGTGCGGGCGCGGCGCTCACTGCTGCCGCCGCGACGAGCGGCGTGAGCGCGAGGGGCAGGAGGGCGAACGCGCGGCGTGGCGTGGGCATCCCCGGAGTCTGCGGCACCACGGCCCGGAGCACATCAGGGGCAGCCCTGATCCTGGGCCGGGTCCGGCCCGGCCGGGACACGGGGCAGCCGTGCCCGGCCGGGGAGGGGATCCGCTACGGCGTGGCCGCCTTCGCGAGGTTGACCCGACCGAAGCCGTAGCTCGGGTCGCGGCCCGGTGCGCCGAGGTCGTCGACCGCGGTGTCGAGCTTCGTGCGCCACTGCGCCGGCGTACCGCCACGGCGGGCGATGACCGCGGCCACGCCCGAGACGTGCGGCGTGGCCATCGACGTGCCGGAGTACTTCACGTACCCGCCGCCGCGCTTGGTCGACAGGATGTCGACGCCCGGGGCGGCGACCTCGACATCGCTGTTGGCGTTGGAGAACGACGCGCGCTGGTCGTCGTCGTCGGTCGCGGCGACCGACACCACCTCGGGGTACGCCGCCGGGTAGTTGAGCGTTCCGTCACCGTCGTTGCCGGCGGCCGCGATCAGCAGCGAGCCGTTGCCGCCGTTCCACGCCTGCTGGACGGCCTGCCGCAGCGTCGTGGACTCCCCGCCGCCGAGCGACATCGAGATGACCCGGTTGCCCTTCCCCGCGAGGTAGGTGATGCAGTTGGCGACCGCGGCGGTGGAGCCGACACCCAGCGTGCCGTGGAGGGCCTTGCAGATGCCCAGGGGCGAGTCGAACGAGACGCCGGCGACGCCGACGCCGTTGTTCGCCTTGGCCGCGATCGTCCCGGCCACGTGCGTGCCGTGGTCGTTGTCGTCGGCGCAGCCGCGGCTCTCGGCCGGGACCGGGTCGCCGCCGATGATGCCCAGGACGCCGGCGGTGGTGGCGGCGCAGTCCACCGTCTTGCCGTTGAGGTCCTCGTGGGCCTTGTCGATGCCGGTGTCGACGATGCCGACCTTGAGGCCGCCGGTGGACGGGAAGGCGCCCAGCCCCGAAGCGTCCCAGCCCTCGGGTCCGTCGACGTCGGCGTCCGGGGTTCCGCCGGTCTGGCCGGTGTTGTGCAGGCCGTAGAGCTCGGCGAAGCGGGCGTCGTTGGGCACCGCCGTGGCGCGCATCACCTGATCGGGCTCGGCGTACTCGACGCTGGCCGAGCGGTTGAGGCGGTCGGCGGCCGCCTGCGCGCTGCCCGCGACGCGGATGACGCGTGCGCCGTTGGCGCTGATCCGTCCGACCAGGGCCTGCGCGCCGACGAGGCGCTCCAGGCTGGACAGGACCGTGGCCGACGTGCCGGGCTGATACTTGACGATCACGGTGTGGGGCACGTGATCGCCGGGGGCGGCGCTGGCGCTCGCGGCGGTCGCGAGCGCGAGCGCGCAGGCGGCGGTCACGGCCTTCACGGGACGATGCATTCGGGGTGTTCCTCTCCTTGGCGCGCGCAACGCCGTCCGGGCGTGTCACGCGGGGTGGGTGGTGGCGGGATGGCGTCCGTGCCTCGGACGCGCGCACGTGGGGTGGCGTCCGGATCCCGCGGCGGGCGCGTACCCGCATCCGCCACGTTCCATGCACGACCTGCTCAGGCCGGGAATCCCGGGGCCGCCAGGTGCTCCCGGACGTAGGCGGCGCGGAACCCGGCGCGCTCGATGTTGCGATGGCTCTGCTGCGGGGACCCGGGTACCGCGACGCCGGTCTCGGTCACGATCGGGTCGGCTCCGGCGGCGCGCCCGACCGCGAGGCGGGCCGACAGCAGACCGCGCTGCGCGCCCCGTCCACGGGCGGCAGGGAGCGTGGCGGCGAGGCCGAGCCACCCACCGTCCGGACCGACGTGCAGTGCGCCGGCACCCACGGCGGCGCCCGTCTCGTCCCGGGCGATCAGGCAGGTCCAGCCGGGACGACCGACCAGGGCATCGATCCAGTCCCGCATGCGTTCGGGCATCCCGTACCCGGCGACGACGACGGCCCCGAACTCGCCCGGGCGGGCGGCGTCGATCGTGAGGTCCGTTGCGGGCGCCGGCTCCTCGAGCGACGGGTCGTGGACGAACTTCGTCCAGGCGCGCGTGGGGGTGAACCCGCGTCGCGTGAGCATCGGGCCGAGGCGGTCCCGGTCTTCCGGCACCACGCCGACGACGTAGGTGCCTCCGCGGCTCGCGTACCACGCGTCGATCGCGTCCAGCTGCGCGTCGTCGAGGCCCGTGGCCTCGTGGACCTGATTGAGCTCGCGGGAGCCCGGAGCGGCGAGGGTCGAGAGGCACGTCGCCGTGGCCACGACCGAGGACCCGATGCCCATGTCGGTCACGACGGCACCGGGCGCGGCGGCGAACAGGTCGGCTACTGCCCGTGTCTCGGCGGCCTCGCGTCGATCTGGGTTCGCGCGCATGCCGCGACCGTAGCGCCGGGAGCGCCCCGATTCGAGTGCGTCAGCGGCCCTTCTCGGCGTCGCGCGCGATGCGCTCGACGACCCGCTCGGCGGCCTTCTCGACCGCGACGGTCATCGCGGGCTCGAACATGCCGAGCAGGGCTTCGCCGGCCAGCGGACGCAGGCGCTCGAGCGCGTCCCGTACCCGTGGCCAGTCCTCGGGCGGCATGCCCGCGCGCTGGAACGGCTTCCAGATCTCGGCGAGGAACAGCTCGACGAAGATCTTCGCGATCGCCTGGGCGTGGCGGTCGAGCTTCTCGAGGACGTCGAGGCCCACCTCGGGTCGCAGGCCGATGGCTCCGACCTCGGCGGCCGCGGTGAGCAACCGCGGCGAGGTCACCTCGTAGCGGTCCTCCCCGAGAGGCCGGAACAGCCCGAGGCGCCCGGCGCGGGTGATGGTCGCCTCATCGATGTCCTCGACCCCGAGGAGGCGTCGAACCTCCGCGCCCGCGACGATCTGGGCGCCGCCGGTCTCGAACGGGGTGGCGAGCGCGCGCCGGAAGCCCACGAACTCCTCGCCGCCGGAGCCGACGAGCTTCTGGATCGCGGCGAGGTTCAGACCGTCGGCCTGCATGTCGCGGATGAGGCGCAGCCGGTCGACGTGGGCGCGCCCGTAGTACCCGGTGCGCCCACGGACCTCCGGCGGGTCGAGGAGTCCGCGGGACTGATGGGCGCGGATGTTGCGCACGGTCATCCCGACCTCGGCCGCCAGTTGCTCGATCGTGAGGTCGGCTGCGTCTGTGGGGTCGCTCACACTCGGACCGTACCACCCTTACATGTGACATCGAATCATGTAAAGGTGTCGCCCATGAGCTTTCTCGTGACTCCGCTCGCGGCAGCCGTGCAGGCCGCCGCCGAGCCCGCGGGCGGCGCCGCCGTCGGTGAGGTCCTCATCGCGACCGCGGGCGCCGCCGTCGCCACGACCGTGCTCGGCGGCGTGGGCTTCGCGCACCGCACCGGGCGGACCCAGCTGCTGGCCCGCCTCGGACGGTGGACCGAGCGCATCAGCGGCCTGCCCGCCTGGACCGCCATCCCCGGCGCCGTCGCGGGTGCCGCCCTCATGGTGGCGCTCATCGGCATGTACTGGGACATCTCCCTGCACATCGACGACGGGCGCGACGCCGGGCCCCTGGCCAACCCCGCCCACTACCTGATCCTGGCCGGGCTGTTCGGGATCTTCGCCGCCGGCTTCCTGGCGATCGTGCTCGCCCCGGACGGCGACAAGCCAAGTCGTGGAGCGATCCGCATCACCCGCGACTGGTACGCCCCGCTCGGCGGCACCCTGATGGTGGCGTGCTCGGCGTTCTCGCTCATGGGGTTCCCGCTGGACGACCTCTGGCACCGCTTGTTCGGCCAGGACGTCACGCTCTGGGGGCCGACGCACCTCATGCTCATCGGCGGCGCCGGCATGACGCTCGTGGGCATGAGCGTGCTCCTCGTCGAGGGCGGGTCCGCCGCGGTGCAGCACGCCCGTGAGAGCGGCCAGGACGCCTCGGTCCGCGAGGTGGCTCGTCCCGGCGCCCGGCTCTGGGAGATCGTCATGCGGGTGCGGTTCCTGGGCATCGCGGGTGGATTCCTCGTGGGCCTGTCCACGTTCCAGGCCGAGTTCGACTTCGGCGTCCCGCAGTTCGCGCACATCCTGCAACCCGCGCTGATAGTGGTCGCCGCCGGGGTCGCGCTCGTCAGCGCACGGGTCTTCCTCGGGCCCTGGGCGGCGTTGGGCGCCGTCGCCTACTTCCTCGTGATCCGCGGCCTCGTGACCCTCATCGTGGGGCCGGTCCTCGGCGAGACCACGCCGCACTTCCCGCTGTACCTCGCCGAGGCCGTCCTCGTCGAGGCCGTGGCGCTGGTCGTCGCGGCCCGCGCGAACCCGGTGCGGTTCGGCGCGATCGCCGGCTTCGCGATCGGCACGGTCGGCGTCCTCGCCGAGCACGGCTGGACCCAGCTCTGGATGCCGCTGCCCTGGGCGTCGCAGATGCTGCCGCAGGCGCTGGTCGTCGGGGCCGTCACCGGTGTCGCGGCCGGAGCGCTCGGCGGCTGGGTCGGAGCGATGCTGCGCGCACCGTACGCGCGTATCTCGGGCGAGCCCACACCGGCTGTCGTACCGGCCGGCGCCCCGTGGGTTCGTCGGCTGGCCGTGCCAGGAGCGTGCGCGCTCGTGCTGGCCGGCGTGGTCGGCTACGGCCTGGACACCTCCGCCACGGGCTCGGCGCGCGCCGACATCCGACTGGCCGACGTCGCGACAGGGGACGCCCGGACCGTGTCCGCGGACATCCGGATCACCCCCGCATCGGCGGCGCAGGACGCCCGCTGGCTGACGGTCACCGCGTGGCAGGGCGGCGACACGTTGCACGTCGACCGCCTCGAACGGGTCGGTCCGGGCAGGTACCGCACCACCAAGCCGGTACCCGTGCACGGGGAGTGGAAGGCGATGCTGCGGCTCCACGACGCGGACGGCCTGGCGGTGGTCCCGATCTTCCTCCCGCTCGACACCGCGATCCCGGCGCCCGAGGTACCCGCTCCGCCGGCGTTCACGCGTGCCTTCCAGGGCGAGAAGCAGGTGCTGCAGCGCGAGGCCAAGGGCGATGTCCCGGGGTGGCTCCAGGGAGCGGGCTACGCGCTCGTGCTGCTGATCGCCGGAGCGCTGCTCCTCGGCCTCGCCTGGGGCTTGGCGCGGCTCGCCGCCCCGCCAGTGGACACCCCGCGGACGCCGTCCCCCGGCGTCAGCGGTCCGAGGCCGTCCCCTCCGTCGAGGCTGCCGGTCACGCCTGAGGTTCCGGTGTAGCGTTCGTGCGATGTCAGACACCTCGCACGGGACCGCCGAAGCTCACGGGATGGACGAGCAGACCCTGACGCGGTACGCGGACCTCGTCGTCGAGTTCGGCGCCAACGTGCAGCCCGACCAGATCGTCGCGGTGGGGGCGGAGGTCGGCAAGGAGCACCTGGCCCGCGCGATCGCCGCCAGCGCGTACCGGGCGGGCGCGAAGTTCGTCGACGTGCAGTACTTCGATCTGCACGTCAAGCGCGCCCGGATCGAGTTCGCCCGCGAGGACAGCCTGTCCTTCGTCCCGTCCTGGTACGGGGACCGGATCTTGGAGCTCGGTGAGCAGCGGTGCGCCCGTGTGGGGCTGACCGGCCCCGCCGCTCCGGGCCTGCTCGACGACCTCGACCCCGGGAGGGTCGGCAAGGACCCGCTGCCGTTCCTGAAGGAGTCCGGTCAGGTCGTCAACGAACGGACCACGAACTGGACGGCGGTTCCGTGCCCGACGGTCGCCTGGGCGTGCCTGGTGCACCCCGACCTCGACCCGGCGGAGGCCTACGCGAAGCTCTGCGAGCAGATCGTCCACGTGTGCCGGCTCGACGAGGACGACCCGATCGCCGTCTGGACCGAGCGCGCGGACGTCCTGGTCGGCACGGCGGCGCGGATGACCGAGACCGCCTTCGACAGCCTGCACTTCACCGGTCCGGGGACCGATCTGACGGTGGGTCTCCTGCCGACCTCCACGTGGATGGCCGCCCGCTTCCAGACCATCGACGGCATCGTCCACATGCCGAACCTGCCCAGCGAGGAGATCTTCACGGCGCCGGACCCCGAGCGCGTCGACGGCGTCGTGCGCTCCACCAAGCCGCTCGTCGTCGGCGGTTCCATCATCCGCGGCCTCGAGGTCGAGTTCCGTGGCGGCCGGGCCGTACGCATCGACGCGCAGGAGAACGCCGAGGTCCTCCGCGGCTTCGCCGCCCGCGACGACGGCGCGTGCCGGCTCGGGGAGGTGGCGCTCGTGGACGGCGATGGCCGCATCGGTGCCCTGGACACCGTCTTCTTCGACACGCTCCTCGACGAGAACGCCGCGAGCCACATCGCGATCGGATCGGCGTACCAGTTCACCGCGGGCGAGGCCGACCGTCACCGG
>NZ_JBFIGP010000112.1:0-10779 GCF_041602235.1 Paraconexibacter sp. | reverse complement strand
GCGCTGGACGCGCTCACGACCCCGCCGCCGGTCGCCAAGACGGTGAGCGTCACGGTCCCGGAGGGCCGGTCGCGCCAGGAGACGCTCCCGATCATCCGCGACTCCGGCCTGCGCGGCGACTACCTGAAGGCCACGACGTCCCACGAGGGCTTCTCACCGAGCAAGCTCTACGGCGCGCCCAAGGACCTCGGCAGCCTCGAGGGGTTCCTGTTCCCGGCGACCTACGAGCTTCGGAAGAACGCCAACGTGCGGACCCTGGTCGGCAAGCAGCTCGACGCGTTCCGCGAGAACTTCGCGACGGTGGACCTCACCGCCGCGAAGCGCAAGAAGCTGACCGCCTACGAGGTCCTGATCATCGCGTCGATGATCGAGCGCGAGGCCGCCCTGGACCGCGAGCGGTCGCTGATCTCCGCGGTGATCCACAACCGGCTGGAGCAGGGGATCCCGCTGGGGATCGACGCCACGATCAGGTTCCGCCTGAACCAGTGGTCGGAGCCGCTCAAGGTCTCGGAGCTGAACATCGACAGCGACTACAACACGCGGACGCGTCAGGGACTGCCCCCGGGCCCGATCGGCAACCCCGGCATCAAGTCGCTGCGCGCCGCGGCCCGGCCCGCCAGGAGCAACGCGATCTACTACGTGGTGAAGCCCTGCGGCAACGGCGCCCACGCGTTCTCGGACACCGACGCGGAGTTCCAGCGCGACGTGGCCGCCTACAACAAGGCGCGCGACGCCCGCGGCGGCAAGGACCCGAGCACCTGCTGACCGCGGGTCGGCGCCCGGTACGCATGCCCCGACTCGGCGTCCTCGGCTGGCCCGTCGCGCACTCGCGATCCCCCGCGATGCACGGCGCCGCCCTGCGCGCGACCGGCCTCGACGAGGAGGGCTGGGCCTACCAGCACCTGCCGGTCCCGCCGGACCTGTTCGCCGAGACGACGCGGGCGCTGCGCGGGACGGGCTTCGTCGGGGCGAACGTGACGATCCCGCACAAGGAGGCGGCCCTCGCGCTCGCCGATGACGCCACTCCTCGGGCCAGCGCGATCGGCGCGGCCAACACGCTGACCTTCGCGCCCGACGGCACCGTCCACGCCGACAACACCGACGCTCCGGGCACGCTCGCCGCGCTGCCCGACGATCTGCGACTCGCCGGCGCGCGGGCGCTCGTCCTCGGTGCCGGCGGCTCGGCGCGCGCCGTCGTCTGGGCGCTCGTGGGGGCGGGGGCGGACGTGCACGTGTGGAACCGCAGCGCCGACCGGGCGCAGGAGCTGGCGCACGACCTCGGCGCGACGGTCGCGGCGGAGGTCCCCGCCGACGGCGGCGACCTGCTGGTCAACTGCACCTCCGTCGGCCTGCACGATCCGTCCGCCACGTTCAAGGATCTGCCCGTGCGTGCCGATGAGATCCGGGACTTCCGCTGCGTCGTCGACCTGGTCTACCGGGAGGGGGGCACCAAGCTCCTCGACACGGCCGCCCAGTCCGGATGCGCAGTCGTCGACGGGCTGGAGATCCTCGTCCGGCAAGGGGCGCTGAGCTTCGAGCACTGGACCGGGGTCGCAGCACCACTCGACGCGATGCGGGAAGGCGCGCGTGGAACCGACACCAGATCTCGACACCAGGACGGCACCTGAAGGACCGCATCTGCGGCCGGTGTCGGACGTCCCGGGCGAGCATCCCGCCGACCCGGGAGCCCGGGCCCAGCCGGGCCGGGACGGCGTCACGCATCCGGCGACGCGCGGCGGGACCGGCCGCTTCCTGACCGACGTCATCGTCGAGATCGGCGCCGCGTCGCGCGAACGGGTCGATCACGCGATCGACGCGGCCCGTAGTGGCGGGACGACCCCGGAGCAGGTGCTCGTGGAGAGCGGGGTCCTCACGGAGGACGCGCTCAGCCGCGCCGTCGCCGAGCGCTTCGGGCTCGACCACCTCGACCTCGCGACGTTCGCCGTCGACATGGGCGCCGCGAACCTGATCACGAGCGCCGCGGCCAAGCGCTACGACGCCGTGCCCGTCGCCTTCGTCGGCGACCGCGGGCTCCTGGTCGCGATGGCCGACCCCAGCAACGTCCTGGCGGTCGACGACATCGCGCTGATGACGGGCTACGAGGTCCGGGCCGCGGTCGCCAGCCGCGGGGACATCGCCGGGCTCGTCTCCCGGCTCACCAAGCTCGACGACGTCGTCGCCAACGCGACGTTCGCCCAGGACGAGGAGGACGCCGACGCCGCGGCCGAGATCGTCGACATCCGCGAGTCGGCGGACGACGCGCCGGTCATCCGGCTCGTCAACCAGATCGTCGCCCGGGCCGTGGAGCAGGGGGCATCGGACGTCCACCTGTCGCCGGACGGCTCGCAACTGCGCGTCCGCTTCCGGGTCGACGGCGTGCTCAACGACACGACCACCGTGCCCAGGCGCATGGTCAACGGCGTGATCAGCCGCGTGAAGATCATGTCGGACCTCGACATCTCCGAGAAGCGCCTGCCGCAGGACGGGCGCGTGGGGCTGACGATCGACGGGCACACGGTCGACCTGCGCATCGTGACGCTGCCCAGCGTCCACGGCGAGAGCATCGTCATGCGCATCCTCGACAAGAACAGCGTCGTCATGGAGCTCGAGAAGCTCGGCATGGCGGACCTGGAGCTGCGCAAGTTCCGTCGCGCCTACCACCAGGCATACGGGGCGGTGCTCGTCACCGGCCCGACGGGTTCCGGCAAGTCCACGTCGCTGTACGCGGCGCTGGGCGAGGTCAACACGCCCGAGAAGAACATCATCACCATCGAGGACCCGGTCGAGTACCAGCTGCCGGGCATCACGCAGGTGCAGGTCAACCCGCGCGCGGGGTTGACGTTCGCCAACGGACTGCGGTCGATGATGCGCGCCGACCCCGACATCATCATGGTCGGGGAGATCCGTGACCGGGAGACCGCGCAGATCGCGATCGAGTCCGCGCTCACCGGCCACCTCGTGCTGTCGACGCTGCACACCAACGACGCGCCGACCGCGATCACCCGGCTGGTCGAGATGGGGATCGAGCCCTTCCTGGTCGCCAGCGCGATCGACTGCGTGGTCGCGCAGCGCCTGGCACGCACCCTGTGCCAGCACTGCAAGACCCGGACGATCCTCACCGCCGACGTCCTGCGCGAGAGCGGCTTCCCGGCGCGCACCGACGTCGAGGCCTACGAGCCGGTCGGCTGCTCCCGCTGCGGCAGCAGCGGCTACAAGGGGCGCCTGGGCCTGTACGAGGTGATGGAGCTGACCCAGGAGATCCGGGAGCTGGCGATCCACCGGGCCTCGGCGGAGGAGATCACCGCGGCCGCGGTGGCCGGCGGCATGCGGCGCCTGCGCGAGGACGGGCTGGAGAAGGTCCGGCAGGGCCGTACCTCGATCGCCGAGGTCGCGCGCGTCACCGGCACGAACTAGCGCACAGCGCCGCCACCACCGGGTCGTCGGTCGCGACGCCGACGCTCCACCGGCCGGTCCGCCCGGGGCTCGCATAGGCTCCTGGGATGCGGACGGTCACCGCCACGCGATACGTGACGCCGCTGCGTGAGGGCGGATCGCTCCCCGCGCTCGTGGAGGCCAGCGACGACGGGCTCTACGTGACGAAGCTGCGCGGGGCCGGACAGGGACCGAAGGCGCTGGTCGCCGAGGCCATCTGCGGGGAGATCGCCCGCGCGCTGGGCCTGCCGGTGCCGGAGGTGGTGCTCGTCGAGCTCGCGGTCGAGCTGTCCCACGCCGAGCCGGACCCGGAGATCCAGGAGCTGCTGCAGGCCAGCGCGGGGACGAACCTGGGGCTCGACTTCCTGCCCGGGTCGCTGCCCTACACGCCCGCCGGCCGCGTGCAGCCCTCGCCCGAGCTTGCCGCGGACGTCGTCTGGTTCGACGCCCTCGTCGAGAACGTCGACCGCTCGCCGCGCAACCCCAACCTGCTCGTGTGGCACGGGGCCATGTGGCTCATCGACCACGGCGCCGCGCTGTACCGACAGCACTCCGGCGGCGGGCTGGGGGAGGGCGGAGGGTCGTTCCCGCTCAGCGGCCAGCACGTGCTGCTGCCCGTGGCCGGATCGATCGTCGAGGCGGACGAGCGGCTGGCGGCGAAGGTCGACCAGGGGCTGCTGGAGCGCGTCGTCGAGCACGTGCCCATGGCCTGGCTGGACGCGGCCGAGCCGGCTGAGGTGTACGTCGAGGACCTCCTGGCGCGCCTGTCCGGTGACCGGCCGTGGGTCACCATGGCGGAGGAGGCGCGCGGCGGTGCCTGAGGTCTTCCAGTACGCGGTGCTCCAGGTCGTGCCGTCGATCGAGCGCGGCGAGCGGCTCAACGTCGGCGTGGTCGTGCACGCCAGGCGCCTGCAGTTCCTGCAGGTCGCGGTGCACCTCGACGAGGACCGCCTCCGGGCCCTGGCCCCGGACCTCGACACGGACGCGCTGCGCGCCCACCTCGACGGGCTCGAGCGCGTGGCCCGTGGCGATCCCGCGGCCGGCGCGGTGGCCCTCCTGGACCGCTCCGAGCGCTTCCACTGGCTGGTCGCGCCCTCCTCGACGATCGTGCAGGCGGGAGCGGTGCACACCGGCCTGTGCGACGACGCGGAGGCGCTCGTCGCACGGCTGTTGCACGAGCTCGTCCGGTGAGCTCGATGCGTTGACATGCGATCTGCATGCACCTAGCCTGGATCGCATGTCGACGATCCAGATCCGCAACGTCCCAGACGACTTCCACCGTCGGCTGAAGGCGCGCGCCGCGGAGAACGGCCAATCGCTCTCCGACTACCTGCTCGACGAGCTCAGGCTGATCGCTGACCGACCCACGCTGCGGGAGTGGGGGACGATGGTGCTCGAGCGGGACGGCCAGCGGCGGCCCGCGGTCCCTGCAGCGGAGGTCCTCGCCGACGAGCGCCGACGGTGACCTACGTCGTCGTCGACGCGAGCGTGATCGTCGACGCGGTCACGGGGGCGCCGGGCTACGAGCGCACGGTGGCCACGATCGCCGGGTTCGGTGTGCTGCACGTTCCGGAGCACTTCCACGTCGAGGTGCTCTCGGCCGTACGAGGCCTGCACCGCCGTGGACAGATCACGGCCGACGATGCCCGCGATGCGCTCGACCTGGTGGCGGTGTTGCGGGTCCTGCGCCATCCGGTGCTTCCGCTGGCACGCGGGATCTGGTCGCTGCGCGACAGCCTGACCGCCCACGACGCCGCGTATCTCGTGCTGGCGCGGGAACTCGACCTGCCGATCCTCAGCGCCGACCGCACCCTGGCCGCCGCGGCGGCGGCTGAGGGAAGGGCCTTCCGGCTGGACGAATAGGTCAATTCGTCCAGCCGCCTTCAACCGCGGACCGGGCCCCGCCGATAGCAGCCGCACGATGCGGTTCGACTTCGCCGACCTCCTCATGGACGTGCTGGACCGGCACGCCTCCGACCTGCACGTCACGGCGGCGAGCAAGCCGATGGTCCGTGTCCGCGGTCGCCTGACGCCGCTGGAGGACTACCCGGTCCTCGACGGGACGGACACGCGGGAGATGATCTACTCGATCCTCACCAACGATCAGCGGCAGCGGCTGGAGACCGACTGGCAGCTCGACTTCGCCTACGCGGTCCCGGGGCGGGCGCGGTTCCGCGTCAACGCCTACTTCCAGCGCAACGCGATCGGCGCCGCCTTCCGCCTGATCCCCGCCCAGATCGTCCCGATCGACGACCTCGGTCTGCCGCCCGTCGCCCACGACCTGTGCAACAAGCCGCGCGGGCTCGTGCTCGTGACCGGACCGACGGGCTCCGGCAAGTCCACCTCGCTGGCGGCCATGATCGACGAGATCAACGCCACCCGCGAGGAGCACATCCTCACGATCGAGGACCCGATCGAGTTCCTGCACGGGCACAAGAAGTGCATGGTCAACCAGCGGGAACTGGGCGCGGACGCGCAGACGTTCGCCGCTGCCCTGAAGGCCGCGCTGCGTCAGGACCCGGACGTGATCCTCGTCGGCGAGATGCGCGACCTGGAGACCATCTCCACAGCCCTGACCGCGGCGGAGACCGGGCACCTCGTCTTCGCCACCCTGCACACGCAGAGCGCCCCGTCCACGATCGATCGCGTCATCGACGTGTTCCCGCCGCACCAGCAGCAGCAGGTCCGCGTGCAGCTGTCCATCGCGCTGCAGGGCGTCATCACGCAGACGCTCATCCCGACCGCCGACGGGGCGGGCCGCGCGGTCGCCTGCGAGACGCTCGTGCCGACCGCGGCGGTCCGCAACCTCATCCGCGAGGGCAAGACCCACCAGATCCCGTCCGCGATGCAGACCGGGTCCGCCCACGGCATGCAGACGATGGACGCCGCCCTGGCGGGGCTCGTGCGCTCCGGGAAGATCACCCAGCGCGTCGCGGAGACGCGGTCCTCCACTCCCGACGAGCTCCGGCGCCTGCTGGGCGCCACCGGGCTCGGCGGGGCGAGCGTCGGCGGGCCGCCCCCGGCGATGGCGGCCTAGGGAGGCGCCGTGGCGACCTACGTCTTCAAGGCGATGGACCTCACCGGGGCGAAGGCCCAGGGCGAGGTCGAGGCCGAGAGCAAGCAGGCGGTCGGCGACCAGCTCAAGCAGCGCGGGCTGATCGTCCTGGACATCGCCGACAAGCACACGTCCAAGCAGATCAACATCGCGCTGTTCGACCGGATCAAGCCGGACGACCTCACGATCATGACGCGCCAGCTCTCGACGATGGTGAGCTCGGGCATGACCATCCTGCGCGCGCTCTACGTGCTCGAGGCGCAGACCGAGAACGACAAGCTCAAGGACACCCTGGTCGCGGTCCGCAAGGACGTCGAGGCCGGCCTGCCGCTGTCGGACGCGCTGGAGCGCCACCCGAAGGTGTTCGGGCCGCTGTTCGTCGCGATGACGCGGGCGGGGGAGACCGGCGGTGTGCTCGACCAGTCCCTGCTGCGCGTCGCCGACCAGCTGGAGAAGGACGCAGCGCTGCGCCGCCAGGTCAAGTCCGCCATGGCCTACCCGGGCGTCGTCATCAGCTTCGCCCTCCTCACCCTGATCGCGCTCGTCGCGTTCCTCGTGCCCGTGTTCGTCGGGGTCTTCGACCAGTTCGGCGGGGAGCTGCCGCTCATCACGCAGTTCACCGTGAGCCTGTCGAAGATCATGACCGGCTACTGGTACGCCCTGATCGGCGGCACGGTCGGCGCCGTCGCCCTGTTCCGCCGCTGGAAGACGACCCCGAGGGGCCGCGCGCAGTGGGACCGCTTCAAGCTCCGCGTGCCGATGAAGATCGGCGACATCGTCCAGAAGGTCGCCCTCGCACGCTGGTCGCGCACGCTCAGCGCCCTCGTCACCGCTGGCGTCCCGCTCCTGCAGGCGCTGGACATCACCGCCAAGACCTCGGGCAACCACGTCGTCGAGCAGGCGATGGCCGACGTCTCCACCAGCGTCAAGGGCGGCGGCACCATCGCCGACCCGCTCAAGGCCTCACCCGTGTTCCCGGGCATGGTCGCCCACATGGTCGGCGTCGGCGAGGAGACCGGTGCCCTCGACACCATGCTCACCAAGATCGCGGACTTCTACGAGGACCAGGTCGACGCGGCCGTCAAGCAGCTCACCTCGATCCTCGAGCCCGTGATGATCGTGCTCGTCGGCGGCATGGTCGGCTTCATCGTCATCTCGATGTACATGCCGCTCTTCAAGGTGTACGACTCGATCCAGTAGGGGGCAGCGGTCGCCAGCCGCCCGTACCGCTACGCGCGAGGCGCGACCGCGACGAGCTCGACGTTCGTCGAGACGAGGTTGAGCACGGGTACCCGCTCGAGTACGCGGTTGAGCGTCCAGAGGGGCCGCGCGAGTGCGGGCAGGCGGTCGCCGGTGCGGTTGAGGGGCACCATGTTCGCGCGCCACGAGGCCGTGATCCCGAAGCCGTGGCTCGCCACGAGCTCGCGGGCGCTTCGGAGGGTGTAGAGGCGGTCGTCCGGCAGGTGTCCGTGCCAGTAGCTGCCGGTGTGCTTGCCGATCTTCTCGGTGTACGAGAACCGGTTCGGGAGCTTGAAGACGTAGAGGGTGCCGCCGGGCTTCAGGACGCGCTTGATCTCCTCGAGGCTCCCGTCCGGGTCGCCCACGTGCTCGAGGACGCCCATGCTCAGGACCGCGTCGAAGGTGCCGTCGTCATAGGGGAGCGCGACCGGGTCGTCGCGTTCGATGTACGCCTCGAGGTGCGGGTAGTGCGGCAGGGGCTTGACGCCGCTCTCCGGGTCGGCCTCACGCTCGCTGCGCTGGGGCCGGTAGTCGAAGGAGCTGACCTGCAGGCCGCGCTGGTGGAGGCCGTCGCTGTTCTGGCCGTGGCCGCACCCCCAGTCCAGCACGGTGGTGTGCCCGCCGGCCGCCACGAGGTCGAGCAGCTCCGTGTACGAGCGCTGGGTCAGGGGTGAGCGGAGGTTGAGTTCGTAGTTGAACGCCATTGCTGGCGCCAGCATAGAGAGGGCGCGCCGGAGAAGGCCTCGGTCGCGCAGGTGCGTCAGGAGTAGTGTCGGCGCATGCCGAGCTTCGAGACCGTTCGCGTGGCCGCGATCCAGGCGACGCCTGTCGTCCTCGACGCGGAGGCCTGCATCGAGAAGGCGGAGCGCCTGCTGCACGAGGTGGCCGATCAGGGGGTCCGGCTGGCGGTGCTGCCCGAGTGCTTCGTCCCGATGTACCCGTCGGGGTCGTGGGCCGGCGCCACCAACCCGTGGGCGGGGGCGTTCGACGAGCTGTGGGAGGCGCTGTGGACGAACAGCGTCGACGTGCCCGGACCGGCGATCGACCGGCTCGTGGCCGTGTGCCGTGAGCGGGACCTGTACTGCGTGATCGGCGTCAACGAGCGCGAGTCGCAGCGGCCCGGGAGCCTGTGGAACACGATGGTCCACCTCGGGCCGGGTGGCCTGCTGGGCAAGCACCGCAAGTTGATGCCGACCGTCCACGAACGGCTCTTCCACGCGATCGGGGCCGGCGACGACCTCGGTGTCGTCGACACGCCGGTCGGCCGGGTGGGCGGGCTGATCTGCTGGGAGAACTTCATGCCGCTGGCCCGCTACGCGGTGTACCGCGGCGGACCGCAGATCTACGTGGCGCCGACCGCCGACGACTCCGAGCGGTGGCTGAACTCGATGCGCCACATCGCGTACGAGTCGGGGGCGTTCGTGGTCTCCGTGCCCCAGTACATCCCGGCCGCGGCGTTCCCGGAGGACTTCCCGATCGCCCTGCCGGAAGGCAAGGAGGTCCTCGGCAACGGCGGGGCGGCCATCATCGAACCGGTGGGTGGCACGGTCGTGGCCGGACCGCTGTACGGCGAGGAGGGCTACGTGATCCACGACTGCGACCTGTCCGCGGCCCTGAAGGCCAAGCGGACCTTCGACGTGACCGGGCACTACGGCCGCGAGGACGTGCTGCTCGGCCTGCTCGGTCAGGTTCCGCAGTAGGTCACGTAGGTCCCGGCGTCCGCGGGGGCCGGCCGGGCGTGCTCCTCGAGTCCGGACCGCTCCCGGAAGGGCTGGGTGACGGCCTCCAGCAGCTGCCGGTAGGGGCTCAGGTCGCCCAGCGTCGCGCGGGTCAGGGCGTCCTCGACGAGATGGTTGCGGGGGACGTACACGGGGTTCACTCGGTCCATCGCCTCACCGTCGGGCTCCAGCGCGCGCCAGCGGGACAGCCAGGCATCGAGCCCGGCCGCCACCGGGACGAGGGACCGCACGGCGGTCTCCTCACCCTGGGCGGCGGCGGCGAGCGCGCGGAACCAGGACGTCCAGTCGACCTCGTGCTCGTGCAGCAGCGTCAGGAGGTCCTCGACCAGCGACCCGTCGGCCCGCGGGCCGACGCGCAGGCCGAGCTTCGCGTGCATGCCCTCGCGCCAACGGCGGTCCAGGTGCTCCGGGAACGTCGCGAGGACCTCCATCGCCGCGTTCGCCGCGGACTCCTGGTCCTCGGGGTCGATCACCGGTAGCAGCGCCTCCGCGAGACGCGCGAGGTTCCACTGGGCGACCTGCGGCTGATTGCCGTAGGCGTACCGGCCGCCGTGGTCGATGGAGCTGAAGACCGTCGCGGGGTCGTAGGCGTCCATGAACGCGCAGGGCCCGTAGTCGATGGTCTCCCCGGAGATCGCCATGTTGTCGGTGTTCATCACGCCGTGCACGAAGCCGACGAGCATCCATTGCGCCACGAGCTCGGCCTGCCGCCGCACCACCGTCGAGAACAGGGCCAGTGCGGGACGGTCGGCGTCCGCGGTCTCGGGGGCGTGGCGGGAGATCGCGTGGTCGGTGAGCCGCTGCAGCGCGTCGCGGTCGCGCAGGGTGGCGGTCGCGTACTGGAAGGTCCCGACGCGCAGATGGCTCGACGCGATGCGCGCGAGCACCGCCCCCGGCAGCAGGGTCTCGCGGCGAACGGCCTCACCGGTGGCGACGACCGCGAGCGCCCGCGTGGTGGGGATGCCCAACGCGTGCATCGCCTCCGAGATCAGGTGCTCCCGCAGCATCGGCCCCACCGCGGCCCGGCCGTCCCCGCCACGGGCGAACGGGGTCCGGCCCGAACCCTTGAGGTGCACGTCGCGTCGGACGCCGTGCTCGTCGAGCACCTCGCCGAGCAGCAGCGCGCGACCGTCCCCGAGCCGCGGCGACCACCCGCCGAACTGGTGCCCGGCGTACCCCTGGGCCACGGTGGTCAGCCCGGCGACGCCGGGACCCGTGCCGGTGAGCAGCCGGACCCCGTCGGGGGTGCGCAGCGCGGCGGGTTCGGCTCCGAGCTCGCGGGCGAGGTCCTCGTTGAGGACGAGCAGCTCGGGC
>NZ_JBFIGP010000111.1:0-10916 GCF_041602235.1 Paraconexibacter sp. | reverse complement strand
GTGCATGCTGCATCCGACGCCGTCGACCACCGCACCCGACCCCAGCGCCGCCGAGCGCAAGACCGACCACGTGCGCATCGCCGCGCAGCCCGGCGTCGAGCACCTGTCCGGGACTGGCCTCGATCGGGTGCGCCTGCGACATCGCGCGCTGCCGGAGCGGGACCTCGCCGACGTCCGCCTGGGCTGCGACCTGCTCGGACGTCCCGTGCGGGGACCCCTGGTGGTGTCGGCGATGACGGGCGGGACCGGCCAGGCGGAGACCCTCAACGCGCGTCTCATGCGAGCGGCGGCCGATCACGGGATCGCGCTCACCCTGGGCTCGGGCAGGCCGCTGCTCGACGACCCCGACCTGCTGTCGACCTACGTCCGTGCCGGCCACCCGCGCCCCCCGCTGCTCATCGCGAACCTCGGTGCTGCGCAGGTCCGACGCCGGGACGCGGCCGATCGCGCCCGCCGGCTCGTGGACCTCCTCGGCGCGGACGCGCTGTCCATCCACCTCAACCCCGTGCAGGAGGCGGTGCAGCCCGAGGGCCAGCCCGAGTTCGCGGGCGTGGCCGACGCCATCGCGCGGCTCGTTGCCGCGCTACGCCCCCTTCCCGTGGTGGTCAAGGAGGTCGGGTTCGGGCTCGACCCGCAGGACGTCGCCCTGCTGCGGGACGCGGGCGTGGCCGCGATCGACGTGGCCGGATCAGGGGGCACGAACTGGGCCGTCATCGAGGGGCGGCGTGACGCGAGGGCCGGGGCCGTGGCGGCGGCGTTCGCCGACTGGGGCGTCCCGACCGCGCGTGCGCTGTGCGACGCGGTCCGCATCGCTCCCGAGTTGCCGATCGTGGCGAGTGGGGGGCTGCGCGACGGCGTGGACGCCGCCAAGTGCCTGGCCCTGGGCGCGGTCGCGGCCGGCGTCGCGCGCCCGCTGCTGATCGCTGCGACGCAGGACGAGGCCGGCGCCGCCGTCGAGACCCTGCTGGAGCAGCTTCGCGTCGCGACGTGGGCGGTGGGTGCGGCGAGCACGTCGGACCTCGGCACGGAGCACCTGGCGTGAGCCGTGTCGTGGTCGTCGGGGCCGGCCTCGGAGGGCTCGCGGTCGCGCTGCGCCTCCAGGGCGAGGGCCACGACGTCATCGTGGTGGAGCAGCGCGAGACCCCGGGGGGCCGCGCCGCCCAGATCCGCTCGGGGGGCTTCACCTGGGACACGGGTCCGTCGCTGATCACGATGCCCTGGGTCCTGGAGGAGACCTTCGCGGCGGGCGGTCTGGACCTCCACCGCGAGGTCACCCTCCGAGAACTCGACCCGTTCTACGACCTGCACTGGGCCGACGGTGCGCGGCTGCAGTTCGTCCGGGACCGCGAGGCCATGCAGGAGCAGATCGCCCGCCTGTCGCCCCGGGACGCCGCGCGGTTCCCCGCGTACCTGGAGGCCCTGCGCCCGATCTACGAGCAGGGGATCCTGGGAGCCGGCCGCCGGGAGTTCTCACGACTCCGGGACCTCGCGGCGTTCACACCCACCATGGTGCGACTCGGCGCCGCGTTGCCGCTCTGGGCGCAGACCGCGCGGTTCTTCTCCGAGCCCCACGTTCGAGAGGCCTTCAGCTTCCACTCGCTGTTCATCGGCGGCGACCCCTTCCGCGTGCCGGCGATCTACGGCGCGCTGGTCTACCTGCAGTTCCTGGACGGGGTCTGGTACGCGGAGGGCGGCGTGTACGCGCTGGTGCAGGCGATGGCCGGGGCGCTCGACGTGCGCTACGGCGACGGCGTCGAGCACGTCGAGACCGCCGCCGGGAAGGTGACCGGGGTGCGAACGCGCGGCGGCCGTCACATCGCTGCCGACGTCGTCATCTCCAACGGCGACGTGCTCGACGGGCCGAGCGTGCTGGTCGGGGGACGTCCCTCGCAGGTGAGCCGTCGCCCGCTGCGCCCGACGATGTCCTGCTTCCTCCTGTACCTCGGCACCGACCGTCCGTTCCCGCGTCTGGCGCACCACACGCTGCTCGTGGGGGACGGCTACCGGCGGTTCATCCGTGACGTGACCCGGGACGGGCGGCTGCCGTCGACGTCCTCGACCTACCTCCACGTCCCCAACCGCACCGAGCCCGGGATGGCGACCGACGGCGGCGACTCGATCTGCGTGCTCCTCCCGGTGCCGAACCTGCGGTCCGGGACCGATTGGGACGTCGTGGGCGACCGGGTCCGGGACTGGCTCGTGGAGGACCTGGAGCGCTCGTTCTCGCTGGACGGCCTGGGCGCCAGCATCGTCGAGGAGCACCGCATGACGCCGGCCGACTTCCGCGAGCGCTTCGGCGCCCGCGACGGCAACGCCTTCGCCCTGGAGCCGACCCTGCAGCAGAGCGCGGCGCTGCGCCCCGCGAACCGCGACCGCCGGGCGCGCGGCCTGTACCGCGTCGGCGGCGGCACCCACCCGGGCGCGGGCATCCCCGGCGTCCTGCTCGGGGCACAGGTCACGGCCGGACTCGTCGGCGAGGACACCAGGACGACGGGCGCGGGAGGTCGCGTTGCTGCTCGCGCCTGACCGCCGGAGCGCCCTGCGCGCCTACGCACGTCAGACCACGCGCCGGTCGGGACGGACGTTCGCGCTCGCCTGCCGACTGCTCCCCCGGGACGTCCGCGACGACGTCCACCTGCTCTACCTCGTCCTCCGCACGCTCGACGACCTCGTCGACCACGCCATGCCGGACGCCGACGAGCGGCTGGGGGCGGTCGAGGCGTGGGCCGACGGCGCGCGACCGTGCAGCCCGGAGACGCGGGTCCTGTACGCCCTCGACCTGCGGTACGGCCTCCCGCGCGAGGCGGTACGGGATTTCTGTGCCGGGATGCGCGACGATCTCGCCGGTCACCGCCCGCAGACCGAGGAGGAGCTCGACCGCTACTGCTACCGCGTCGCCGGCACCGTGGGTCTGCTCATGTGCTCCCTGCTCGGGACCGCGGGTGACCCCGAGCGGGCGAGGGCGACCGCGGTGGCCCTCGGCATCGCGATGCAGCGCACGAACATCCTCCGCGACCTCGACGAGGATGCACGCGCCGGGCGACGGTACGTGCCCGCCGAGGCCGTGAGCCGGTTCGGGACGCCTGCCCCAGGTCGCCGCGCCGCGCTGCTGCGGGACCAGATCTCCCGTGCCGACGCCTACTACGACCAGGGCTTGAGCGGGCTGTCGCACCTCAGACGGGGACGGCGCGCGGTCGCTGCTGCCGCCGCCATGTACCGCGAGATCCTGCGGCAGATCGAGCGCGACGGCTACGGCGCCACGCCGGGTCGCGCCGTGGTCGCGCGCCGTCGGAAGCTGCTCGTGGCCGCCCGCGTGGTGCGCTGACGGTCAGGCACCGACGCGCGGCTCGAGGATCGGGCCACCCGCGAGCAGCCTGCGCAGCTCGTAGGCATCCATCGGCGCCGCGAGCAGGTAGCCCTGGGCGAGGGTGCCTCCCAGGCGACGGATCGCCAGCAGCTGATCGGTGCGCTCGACCCCTTCGGCGACCGCGTCGATCTCCAGCACCTCCGCCATCCTCAGGATGGCCGTCACGATCGCGGTCTTGTCACCGCCCAGGCCCAGACCTGCCGTGAACGAGCGGTCGATCTTCAGCCCGGCGATCGGGAAGCTGCTCAGGTGGCCCAGCGACGAGTACCCGGTGCCGAAGTCGTCGAGATAGAAGCGCACACCGATGTCCACGAGCGGGGTCAGCGCCGCGCGGACCGCGGATGCGCGCTCGAGCAGCGCCGTCTCGGTGATCTCGAGGACGAGCTGCTCCGCACCGATCCCGGCGGTGGCCAGGACCTGGGCCACGGTGTCGGCGAGGTGGGCGCCGATCCCGGTCAGCTGCTGCTCGGCGAGGTTCACGTGGACCGGCAGCGGCCGTCCGACCGCGGCGCGATGCCATGTCGCCGCCTCGCCGCACGCCAACTCCAGGACGCGCTGCCCCAGCGCGACCGCCAGCCCGGCCTCCTCGGCGACGTGCAAGAACTGCGACGGCTGGAGGACTCCGCGGTCCGGATGGTCCCAGCGGACCAGCGCCTCCACACGGCAGACCCGCCCGCTGCGCAGGTCGACGATGGGCTGGAAGACGAGGCGGAGCTCACCGTGCTCGATCGCCGACCGGAGGTCACGCTCGATCTGCACCCGCTCGACGGCCCGTGCCCGCATGCCGAGGTCGAACAGCTCGACCCGCCCCCGTCCGCGCTCCTTCGCCCGGTACATCGCGGCATCGGCGTCACGGAGGAGCTCGTCCGCGCTGCGACACGCGTGGTCACAGACGACCACACCGACGCTCACCGCGACGTGGTGCTCCAGCCCGGCGATGCGAAACGGCTCCGCGCAGGCGTCGGCGACCCGCTGGGCGAGCTGGCGCGCCATCGCCTCGCCGGCGACGTTCTCGCAGACCACGACGAACTCGTCGCCCCCGAACCGCCCGACGGTGTCCGACGGTCGTACGGCGCCCCGCAGCCGGGGAGCGAACAGCGTCAGCAGCTCGTCCCCGGCGCCGTGGCCCAGCCCGTCGTTGATGACCTTGAAGTGGTCGATGTCCAGGAAGATCACGGCCATCGGCTCGCCGGAGCGGTCGATGCGGCTCAGCGCCTGCTCGATGCGATCGAGGACCAGTGTCCGGTTGGGCAGCCCCGTGAGCGGGTCGTGAAGGGCGCGGCGGACCTGCTCCTGCTCCGCGAGCCAGCGGTCCAGGGCGTCGGCCAGCACGTTGGCCAGCGACTGCAGGAAACGCAGATCGGCCTCACCGAAGTGCTCGTCGTGCGGCGAGACGACGGCGAGCACCCCGTGGACGCGTTCCCGGCCCTGGACGAGGGCCGCCATCCCGCCACCCGACCCGTCGACCCGCAGGTGCGTCTCGACGGTGAACCGCGGGTCCGCGTGGAGCTGGTCGCTCAGCACGCCGCGCCCGACGCTCAGCGCGTACCCGGCGAGCGAGCCGGACGGCTCGGCGGAGACGACGGTGCCGGTCGGATCCTCGTCGAAGCCGACCGCGCGCCGGACCTCGAGGGCGCTGCCGTCCTCGGTGAGCTCCAGCAGGGACGCGTGGCCGTGCAGCGTACGAGCCGCGGCCTCGACGGCGCGGGCCTTCAGCGCCTGCGGGTCACCGCCTTCGAGGGCCCGTTCCCCGAGTTTCGCGACCGCCTCGTGCTGCAGGGCGCGGCGCTCGAGCAGCTGCTGCGCCTGGCGTTCGGAGGTGAGGTCGGTGAACACGGCCACGACGCCGGTGACGTCACCGGCGTCGTCATGGGTCTGCGTGACGCGCGCCCACGCCGGGAACGTGGTGCCGTCGGCCCGGCGCATCCGCCACTCCCCCTCCCAGCCCATCGCGTAGGCCTCCCGGACGGCGGCGGCCCACTGCTCGTCGGGGACCGAGGCCGAGATCAGGGGGTAGCCGCGTCGCCCGAGGATCTCCTCGCGGGCGTACCCGAAGTAGCGCTCCGCAGCGGGGTTCCAGGCCGTGATGCGACCTTGGCCGTCGAGGGCGACGACGGCCGCGTCGACCTGGTCGAGCACGAGACCGCGGTGCTCCAGCTTGCGATACAGGCGCGCGTTGTCGTACGTGAGGCCTGCACGCTCGACGAGGTCCAGGAAGATCTCGCAGTCCTGCGGCGTGTAGGGGGCGCGACCGCGGTCGCGTGAGAGGTGAACCGCGCCCAGGACCCGGCCGCGGCTTCGCAAGGGGGCGAGGATCACCGAGGCCATCCCGCGCGCCTTCCGGTAGTCGGCGAGGGCCCCGGAGCACGTCGCCGTGCTCGCGTCGAGCAGGATGAGCGGCTCGCGGGTCCGCAGGACGTCGCTGATCGCGCCTTCGTCGCTGGGCTGCACCCGATGGCCCACGAGGTCCTCGAGCCCCTGCGCGACGTCGGGGTCGGCGTGGGCCCACGCGCGGGTCTGCACCTGCCCGCCGTCGTCGCTGACCATGCGGGCCAGGCACAGGTCGCCGAACAGGTCCGCGCTGCGCTGGACGAGGACGTCGAGCACCTCGGTCGGGTCGAGGCCGACCCGGGCCAGGTCCGCGGCGACCGCCGCCAGCGCGACGTGTCGATCGCCATGGCCGAGCGCGGGGTGCCCGTCGCCTCCTGGGTGCGTCATCTCCTCCTCACCACGATGCCGCCAACACCATCATTGATCCCCGGTTAAGACAAGCACGACATCTGTCCACGTTCGCGCCCGCACGGGCCGGAGTCAATCGTCGGTGCCGGGACGGCCCCGCCCACGCTTGATCTGCCCGCGACGGGCCTTGGCGTCGAGCCGACGACGCTTCGACGCGCGGGTCGGACGCGTCGGGGTGCGCGACCGCTGGACGTGGAGCGCGGCCGCGAGTCGCCCCTGCAGGCGCTCCAGCGCCAACTGGCGGTTGCGGGTCTGACTCCGGGCGTCCTGCGCCACGGCGCGCACGACCGGCCCGCAGCGCGCCGCGATGCGCTCTGCCTGCGCGGGCGTGAGTGCCGTCGAGGCCCGGACGTCGAAGCTGACCTCGACCCGGGATGCGGTGACGTTGGCGTGCTGCCCGCCGGGCCCCGAGGACCGGCTCACGCGCACGACGACCTCCTCGAGGGGGATCGCGACCGTGGGTGATATGCGCAGCGGCTCGGCCATGCGCGGACATCATCGCCGACCGGCCACGCATCGATCGCGCAGCCTCGTGCGCCGGCGCTCGGCGGTCTGCGGCTACGGTCGTCCCGTGACCCGCGCGCCGGCCCCTGTTCATCTCCGCACGCTCACCGAGGACGGACAGCGCGCCGAGGACGTCGCCGCGGAGCTGATCGCGGTCCTCGGCGCCGCGCGGGAGTCGCTCGACATCGCGCTCTACTCGGTGCGTCTGCCGGGGCCGGTCGGCGACGCGGTCGCGGCGTCGCTGCGCGATGCCCGCTCCCGTGGCGTCACCGTGCGCATCGCCTACAACGACCCTTCGGGCGCGCACCGGGACCTCGTCAGCCCGCCCCCGGCGACCCGGCCGGAGCTCCTCGCCGACCTGCAGGTCGGGCTGCGCGCGATCCCCGGGGAGGACGACCTCATGCACCACAAGTACGTCGTGCGGGACCACCAGGCGCTGTGGTGCGGGAGCACGAACTGGTCGCAGGACTCGTGGACGCACCAGGAGAACGTGATCCTGACGGTCAGCAACGCCGCGCTCGCGGTGGCCTACGCCGAGAACTTCGAGGAGCTCTGGACCCGGGGCCGCCTGGAGGGAACCGGGGCGGGCGCGACCGATGCCGTCCCGCTCGACGGCGAGGGGAACACCGTGCGCCCCTGGTTCTGCCCCGGCCGCGGCGAGCAGCTCTCCCACCGCATCGCGACCGCCATCGGCCGCGCGGATCGCCGTGTGCGGATCGCCTCGCCGGTGCTCACCGCCGGCCCGGTCCTGGGCACGCTGGCCGAGGTCACCGCCGAGCAGCGGGTCGACGTCGCCGGGATCTGCGACGCCACCCAGATGCGGCACGTCCACGACCAGTGGGCGGCCAACGACCGCTCGGCCTGGAAGATGCCGCTGCTCGCGCGGGTCCTCCGGGACGGCGACTTCACCGGCAAGCGATCGACGCCGTGGGGCCGGGCCACCATCCACGACTTCATGCACGCGAAGGTCACGGTCGCCGACGACGTGGTCTTCGTCGGCTCGTTCAACCTCTCGCGATCCGGCGAGCGCAACGCGGAGAACATGCTGGAGTTCCGGCACCCGGCCCTCGCGGACCGGCTCAGCTCCTACGTCGACGCGCTGCGCGAGCGCTACTCGGAGCCCGTGGTCCTTCCCCACTGATCCGCGCACGCGCGGCCCACGACGTCGACGATCTCGTCGATGTCGTCGGTGACGCGGAACAGCGACATGTCCTCGATCGAGACGAAGGCGCCCCCGGCCACCTGTTCCTCGAGCCAGTCGACGAGTCCCGACCAGTAGTCCGACCCCACCAGCAGCACGGGAAAGCGCCCCATCTTGTCGGTCTGGATCAGCACGAGCGACTCGAACAGCTCGTCGAGGGTCCCGAACCCGCCGGGGAACACGACGAACGCGCTCGCGAACCGCACGAACATCACCTTGCGCGTGAAGAAGTAGTTGAAGGTGAGCGCGATGTCCTGGTAGGGGTTGGGCGCCTGCTCGAACGGCAGCACGATGTTGAGCCCGACCGACAGCGCACCGGCGTCCTGGGCCCCGCGATTGCCGGCCTCCATGACGCCCGGCCCGCCCCCGGTGATGATCGTGTGCCCCTGCTCGCCGAGCCGGCGGGCGACCTCGCGGGCCAACCGGTACTCGGGGTGGTCCTCCGGGGTGCGCGCCGAGCCGAACATGGAGACCGCGCGGCGCACGACGTGGAGCGCGCGGAAGCCGGTCTCGAGCTCCTCGTGGACGAGGTCGAGGCGCTCCTCGTCGGTACGCCGTGTGACGACGGTGGGGAGCTCGGCCCGCAGCAGCTCCTCGTCCGGGCTCCGCGGGACGCTGCCGGGCGGCAGATCCTCCTCTCGGTAGGTCACGCCGGGGCTCCCGACGCAGCCGCCAAGGAACCCGGGATCGCGCACGCGCTCGTCATCTGGCGGCGCAGGCTACCGGCCGTGGCGGGCCAGCACGGCGTCCGCGGCGGCGCGCCGTCTCGCGGACACCAGCCGGCCCGCGGCGACCCTGTGTGCGGCGAGCTGGGAGTACCCGGCACGACGCAGCGGAGCGGGTGCCGCCCGGATCACCATCGCGGCCGCACGGCCCAGCGGCCCACGGAGCACCGCGGCGACCATCGGGCCGGCGTCGCCGCCGCTGCGCAGCGCTCCCGGCTCGGCACCCGCGGGGATCGCGTGCGCGCTCCGGAGCGCGCGGTCCGGCGGGACGCCTGCGGCATGCAGGACCGCACGGCCCTCGGAGGACTGGATGGCGAGCGCCGCGACCGCGCCGTCGCGGGCGTGGCGCAGCAGCCAGGCGACGCTCCAGCGGCAGAAGCCGCAGTCCGCGTCGTAGAGCACGGTGAGATCGGGGTCGGGCACGCCTCTGCCGAGGCTACCCGCGTCCGACCCTCCCGTACCGCGGTCCTACAGGCCCTTGGGGTGACGGACCTTGTAGCCCTTGGTGGGCCGGCTGGACGCGTGCCAGCGTGAGCCGTCGTCCTGCTTCATGCCGCTCGTGTCGAAGCGCAGCCCCGCGACGACCATGTACATGTGGCCCGAGTTGGCGTAGATCGTGACCCACTTGCCGGGACCGGCCGCGCCCCACTTCGTGAAGCCGCCGGACGGCATCGAGCTCTTCAGCAGGCCCGCACCGTGGAGCGCGTAGCTCACGGAGCCGGAGCAGTCGTAGCCCTTGTCCTCCCACTTGCCGTGGCCACCGCCGTAGATGTACGGCTTGTGGGCGATCTTGTTGCCGGCGGCGATGATCGCCTTGACCTCGTCGGGCGCGTTCGCCGGGGCGATGGCCAGACCGTCCTTGCCGACCTTCGCGCGATCGCCGGGGGCGAGCTGGAGCGGCTTGGCGGCGGAGGGGGCGTCGGCGCCGGCGGCGACCTGGCCCCGCAGGACGTCGATGTCGTTCGCGTCGACGACGCCGTCGGCCTCGAGCCCGTTGGCCGACTCGAAGCGGTTGACGGCCTTCAGGGTGCCGCTCCCGAAGGTCCCGTCGACCTTGGTCCGGAAGCCGCTCTTGGTCAGGAAGTCCTGCAGCACCTTGATGTCGTGCCCGCGCATGCCGCGCTTCACCGGGATGCGGTCACCGAGGGAGTGGCTGCGCGGGTTGCCGTCGGCGTTGTAGCCGCCGGCGGCGAGGGTCGCGCCGCCGCCCGTCGTCGCCTGGCGCAGCTTGCGGACCGTGACCTTGCCGACGGTCCCGCTGGGCTCCAGGCGCGCGGCGCGCTGGAACTTCCGCACGGCCGACTTGGTGCCGGAGCCGAACACGCCGTCGACCTTGGTCTTGATGCCGACCTTCACCAGCAGCTTCTGCAGCGTGCGGACGTCGGAGCCCCGCGAACCCTTGCGGAGGGCGCGATCGCCGAGCTTCCGCGTCTTCTTGGCGGACTTCTTGGCGGAGGACTTGGCGGTGGCGGCCTGGGCGGCCGGAGCAGCGGCCACCGCGCTCGCGAGCGCGATGATCACGGCGGTTACGACACCACTGATGGTACGGCGGCAAACCTGCGGCACGACGGGCGAACCCCTTTGCATTCGACGCCTACGGGGTTAGCTGTCGGGCTCGCGCTGATGCTGCGCTACCAGGGACCTCCCTGGATTCGCCCCCGACCGGATGTTCCGGTCACTGGGTCCCCCGTCCCCCCGCATCCGTGCGCAGGAGGTTCGGCTGGTTCTGTTGTACGACTCGGGGAAGGGTACAGAATCCCGCCGTCGCCGTTACGCCCGCTGCCGATATTCGTGGCCGTTCGAACGATCAGGGAACCGGTCAGACCATGGTCTAGGCTTCTCCTGCGCGGGCGACCATCGCCAGTGCGCCCACTTGCGGACGAGAGGTCGGGACCATGAGCGGCGAGAACACCCGGAAGCGCTACAGCGGCGACGGCATCGTCGTCACGTTCGACGGCACCCTGTGCCGGCACGCCGCGGAGTGCGTGCGCGGGCTGCCCGAGGTCTTCGACACGAAGGCCCGCCCCTGGATCCAGCCCGCGAACGCGGCGCCGGACGTGGTGACCGAGGTCGTCGCGCGCTGCCCGAGCGGGGCCCTGCGTACCGAGCGCCCGTCCTAGCGGGCTCCGCTCCGGCTCCCCTCCCAGCGGGCTCCGTCCCGGCTCCCGCCCGTCGGCGGGCGGTCCGTCCGGTCCGGCTCAGGCGGTCAGCACCGCGTCGGCGGCGGCCAGCGCGACCTCCGCGCGACTGCGGAGCGACGCTGTCAGCACGTACTCCCCGGGCGCATGCGCCTCGCCGCCCAGCGGGCCCAGCCCGTCGATCGTCAGCGGCACCACCGCGGCGATGTGGCTGGCGTCGCTGGCCCCGCCGCGTGACGCCG
>NZ_JBFIGP010000110.1:0-10963 GCF_041602235.1 Paraconexibacter sp. | reverse complement strand
GTACCGCATCACGGTCAAGGAGTACGCCATGAAGTACGGCTGGCATGCGACGTTCATGCCCAAGCCGCTCTTCGGGGAGAACGGCTCCGGCATGCACACCCACATGTCGCTGTTCAAGGACGGCCGCAACGCGTTCTTCGACGCCGACGACCCGTACTTCCTGTCGGACATCGGCAAGGCGTTCATCGCGGGGCAGCTGCGCCACGCGCGCGAGCTCAGCTCGATCTTCGCCCAGTGGGTCAACAGCTACAAGCGTCTGGTCCCCGGCTACGAGGCCCCGGTGTACGTGGCGTGGTCGCGGCGCAACCGGTCGGCCCTGGTGCGCGTGCCGCTGTACCACCCCGGCAAGGAGCAGGCGACGCGCATGGAGCTGCGCTGCCCGGACCCGGCCTGCAACCCCTACCTGACCTTCGCGGCGCTCCTGCACGCGGGGCTCGAGGGCATCGAGAAGGGCTACGAGCTGCCCGAGCCGATGGAGAAGAACCTCTACCACCTGTCGCCGGACGACCGGCGGCGTCTCGGGATCGAGCAGCTTCCGGAGACGCTCGGTGAGGCCATCGAGCTCACCGCCGAGTCCGAGCTCGTCCTGCGGGCACTCGGGGAGCACATGTTCAACCGCTTCATCGAGATCAAGCGCCAGGAGTGGGAGGACTACCGCGTGCAGGTCACGCAGTGGGAGCTCGACCGGTACCTGCCCGTGCTCTGAGCCGCCGTCGTCGCGGCTCCCCGCAGCCAGCGGGCTAGCGGGGTGCCGGGTGGATCGAGACGCTCGACCGGTACTGGGGGCGCGTCTGCGGGCGGAAGGTCGCCCGGTTGTCGATGTAGAGGTCGTAGCGCCCCGTGCGCAGGCGCGCGGCCTTGACGCCGGGGATGCGCCGCTGCCTGGCGGTGAGACGGCCGCACCGGGCGTCGCCGCGGCCGAGCCGCACATCGGCGAGCGTCTTCCTGCTGCGCCGCACGTGGACGTAGATGCTCGCCCCTGGGGTGAACCCGGAGAGGCGCCAGGTCGTGCGGCTGGTGGGCTTCCCGCGCGTGGACGCGAGGGTGACGAGCAGGTTGACGACATCGAAGCGCGTGGTGGCCACGTCGACCCCGTCCTGCGTCGCGGTCAGCGCGAAGCGCCTGGGCGTGGTGGTCCGCTGGGGGACGTCGGGGGCACGAGCGACCCTCGCCAGCCAGGAGCCCGTCGCGTCGGCGTTCCCGAACGCGAAGACCTTCTCGGCCCTGACGGCGTAGGCGCTGCCGGGCGCGAACCCCGTTCCCGCGATCTGCATCGGCATCGACTCGACGTAGCAGGGGCGGTCGGTGGTGATGACGGCCGCCTCCGCGGGGGCACCGGCGCAGGCGCACGCGGCGAGGCACGCGCCGACGGGCAGCAGGCGGGAGGGCATGCGCCTACCCTAAATGCGAGTAGTGGTGTAGTTGGCGAAGAGTTTCGTGAGAGGGGTGCCGGCGCCAGGTCAGACCTCGGCAGGGGCGACGTCCTTCGGGCGCTCACCGCGCGCGTGGTCGGGGCGCCGGGCGAGCACGCTCGGCCACCACACCTTCGGCCCGATGTCCAGGACCAGGGCGGGGACGAGGATCGAGCGGACGATGAAGGTGTCGAGCAGCACGCCGAACGCGATCGTGAACCCGATCTCCGTCAGGAACACGAGCGGGAGCACGGCGAGGACCGCGAACGTGCCGGCGAGCACGACCCCGGCGCTGGTGATGACCCCGCCGGTGACCGCGAGGCCTCGCAGCATCCCGTCGCGGGTCCCGTGGATGCCGGTCTCCTCCCGCACCCTGGCCATCAGGAAGATGTTGTAGTCGACGCCCAGCGCCACGAGGAAGATGAACGCGAAGAGCGGGAAGGACGGATCCGAGCCCGGGAAGCCGAACGCCACGTCGAAGACCACGGAGGCCACGCCGAGCGCGGCCCCGAAGCTGAGCAGGACGGTCCCCATGAGCAGGAGGGTCGCGGTCACGGCCCGCAGGAGCACGAGCAGGATCAGGAAGACGATGACCAGGGTGAGGGGGATGAGCAGCAGCGTGTCGTCGGCACTCGCGTCCCTGAGGTCCCTCTCGACCGCGGTGGGTCCACCGACGAGCGCCCCGGGGTCGGCACTACGTGCCGCGGCGCGAACCGCCGGGATGAGGTCGAAGGCCTTCGTCGAGTAGGGGTCGCGTTCGAGGAAGGCCGCGAGCAGGACCCCGTTCTCGCCACGGAACGTCGTGGGGCGCACGTCGGCCACGCCGTCGATCCGCTCGAGCGCCGCCGTCACCGCCTCCACCTTGCCGGGATCGGTGACGATGACGTCCGTCGGCGCGCTCTGGCCGGCCGGGAACGCCTGCTCGACGAGCTTCTGGCCCGCGATCGCCTCCACGTCGTCGCGGAAGGAGTTGCCCTGGGTCAGCCCGGTGGAGAAGTTCAGCAGCCCCAGGCACATCAGGGCGAGCACGGCGATGGTGCCGATCCAGACCGGGCGCGGCCGGCGCGCGATGCGCTCGCCCAGCCGTCGCCAGGCGCCGTGGGTGACGTCGACGCCCTCGTCGCCGTAGTGCGGGACCCGCGGCCAGAACGGCTTGCGTCCGACCGCGAGCAGCAGCGCGGGCAGGAAGGTCAACTGGACGAGGATGGCCGTCATCACGCCCAGCGCACCCAGGGGGCCGAGGCCGGCGGTGCCGTTGACCTTCGCGAGGATCAGCGCGAGCAGCGCGATGGCGACCGTGGCGCCCGAGGCGACGATCGCGGGGCCGGCGGACCGCAGCGCCAGCGCCATGGCCTCGTGCTTGTCCTCGTGACGGCGTAGCTCCTCGCGATATCGCGACACGAGCAGCAGCGCGTAGTCGGTCCCCGCGCCGAGCACGAGGATCGACGTGATGGACGACGACTGGCCGTTGATGGTCGTGCCGAGTTCGCTGATCCCGTAGCCGAAGGCCCGCGACACGATCTCGGCGACGATCACGCTGAAGAGCGGGAAGAACCAGAAGAACGGCGACCGGTAGATGATGATCAGCAGGATCAGCACCAGCGTCACGGCGGCGCCCAGGAGGGTGCCGTTGATGTTCTCGAAGACCTTGATCGCGTCGGCGCTGATCCCGGCTGGGCCGGTGACCTTGACCTGCAGGCCCTGTGGTCGTCCCGGCGCGTCCTCCGAGCTGACGATCTCCCGATAGCGGTCCACGGGGTCCAGCAGGGTGTCCGCCTCGCCGTCACCCGTGATGCTGTTGGCGATGAGCGCGGTCGTCCCGTCCTCGGAGAGCTGGAACGGCCCGGCGTCGTCCCCCTCCGGGTTGCCGAACGGGGTGGTGTTGCGGAAGTCCAGGGCGTTCAGCTCGTTCAGGTCGGACGCGATCTGGGCCTTGTCGGCCGCAGTCAGTCCGCCGTCGCGCCGGTAGACGATGACGGTCGGCGCCTGCTCCCCGGACTGGAGGTCCTCGGTGATGTCGAGGGCCTTGGTGGACTCGGCGTCGCCGGGGAGGAACGATCGGGACTCGTTCTTCTCGGCGTCGGCGAACTTACCGGGCAGGTTCGTGCCCAGGATGGCCATGAGGGCCACGAGCCAGAGGCCCAGGACCACCCACTTCGAGCGGCGGCCGGCGGGGAAGGTGAAGAGACGGGTCACGGTCGGTCCGGGAGTCGGGGGGAGGTGCAGCGGCAGTCTACGCAACGGGAACACGGGTTCCGGTTACCGCGTGATGAGCGCGCTGCGCGCCCTGGGCCCTGAGCAGTAGGCACGACGTGCGCCGCACTTGGCGCACGAACGTTTGCATCTATTCGGAGTATCGCCTACCGTGCTGGACATGCGGGTGAGGCGTGTCATGGCGTATGCCGTAGCGACCCTCATCGCCTCGCCTGCCGTCGCCCACGCCGCACCGGGCGACCTCGACGCCGCCTTCGGCACCGACGGCGTCGCCCGCGTCGCGGGAGTCGCGCAGGCCCAGGCGGGCCCGGTCGTCTCGTCCGGCGGGCGGATCACGGCGCTCGGGCTGTCGGACGGCAGGTTGACGATCGCTCGCCGGCTGGCCGACGGTCGGCCGGACACGAGCTTCGGCGGCGGGACGGTCGTGACGGGGTACCGGCCGGTCGGGCGCGGATCGCTCGCCGTGGACAGTCTCGGTCGCGTGGTGATCGCGGTCGGCACCGGCTCGGACAAGATCACGTTCGCGCGGTACCTGCCGTCGGGCGCGCGCGATCTCTCGTTCGGCGATGACGACGATGACGACGCGGGTCAGATCGTCTCCAAGGGCGTCGGCTCGCTCGCCTATCCGACCCGCATGCGCATCGCGGTCGACGGCAAGATCGTCGTCGGCGTCGCCAACGCCAGCAACGACGGCCGCAAGTACTTCACCGTCATCCGCATCACCGACGAGGAGCCCGACGACGACTTCGGGGACGACGGCGTCGCGAAGTCACCGGTCGGGAGCGACCGCTCGCAGGTCAACGACGTCGCGCTGCTCCCCGACGGCTCGGTGCTCGCCGTCGGCACCGCCGGCGCGAAGAGCCTCGCCACGAGTGCCGACGCGGTCATCGCGCGCTTCACCCCGGCGGGCAAGCTGGACAAGACCTACGCGGCGTCCGGCGTCCGGCGCCTGTCCATCACCGGCCAAGGCCCCTCGCAGAGCGCCACCGGGATCGCCGCCGCGGACGACGGTGCGGCGACCATCGTCGGCACCACGGGTCCGGGTGCCGGATTCGCGGCACGGCTGAAGCCGTCCGGATCGCTCGACACGAGCTTCGCGTCGGCCGGACTCCTCACCGACGGCCTGGGCCTCTCGGCGTCCGCCGTCATCGGATCCGGTGCCGGACCCGTCGTCGTCGCCGGCACCGGCCGGACGGGTGCGACCACGACCTGGGCCGTGGCAGCGCTCCGGGCCGACGGCACGCTGGATCCCGGGTTCGGCACGGGCGGGCGGACGACCGTGCCCTCCTGCGACTCCGCCGGCCAGGGGACGGTCGTCGGTGCCACCGGCACGGGGAGCGCCGCGCTCGTCGCCGGCTCCTGCACGGACGACGACGGCCTCGCCGTGGCCAAGGTCATCACCCGGGAGGCCCTTCCGGGCCCGGCCGAACTGGCCGTCACCCCGAGAGCCGGCGCCTCCGGGCACGAGCGCATCCGCCTGAGCCGTCTGGACCCCTCCAGCGTGTTCGGCTCCACGAACGCGCTGCAGTCGATCGCGGCGCGGTCGAGCTCGGTCCTGGACGTCGCGGCCCGCTCCAGCGGTGACCCTGCCTCCGCGGCCGCGCGATCGTCCGCCGCACGGTCCTCGGTCCTCACGCTGCTGCAGCCCTCGCCGACGCTGTCGGCGATCGCGGCGCGCTCCTCGGGCGGGTGGCCCGAGCTCCTGCGCGGGACCGTCCTCGAGGACGTCCCGCTCACGTCGGTGACGATCGAGCAGGTCTTCGCCCTCGATCCGCTGCCGAGCCGCATCGCGGGCCTCACGCTCGGCGACCTGGACCTCGACGCGCTGCGGTCCATCGCCGCCCGCAGCTCGGCTGCGCGCTCCTCGACGCTGTCGGCGTTCGTGCTCTCGGTCGCCCCGCTCGCGAAGCTGCCCGCTCCCCCCGGTGGCTGGTGCGCATATCTGGCCGGGATGCCGCTGCACTGCGGCAACGGCGTCTCCCCGGCCACCACCACGCTGTTCGAGCTGGAGCACGCCGGTGACGACCTGGCGGCGTACTACCGGCAGCCGCTGAGCCTCAAGGCGCCCACCGACATCAGCGGCACGACGCTCGCCGCGATCCGCCTCGAGAACATCGCCATCGAGCGGACGGTGCTCGCCGACGTGCCGGCGTCCGAGCTCGACGGACTCGCGACCGTCGGGGAGCTCGCCGCCGCGCTGCCGCTCCCGCACCTGGACGACCTGAGCCTGGGCCAGGTGCTCGCGGGGATCGTCCCGCCGCAGGAGATCCCGTACGAGCGGATCGCGCTGGACCGCCTGTTCGCCGCGTCGGACGTCCGCAGCGACGGGCTCCAGACCGCGACCGCGACGTTCCGGCTCGACTGCGGCCTCGCCTCCGGGCTGCGCGTGGCGCTGACGCTGCCGGACCACGGTCGCGTCGTTCCCGGCTCGGCCACCATCGCCGCCGCGGGCGACGCGCCGCGACCGGTCGACGACCCCGCCCGCGACGGCGACGTCTCGACGTTCTCCGGCAGCGAGCTCGACGGCGTGTGCCGCGACCGCTCGGACTCCAGCGTGGTCGATGTGGAGCTCCGCGCCGAGGTCGAGCCCGGCGTCGAGCTGGGCACCCGGACGGCCCGGGTGACGATCACGACGGGCAGCGACAGCAGCGGCCGGACGGCGAGCGCCCCCGTGGAGATCGACGACTCCAACGATCCGCCCTCCGACGGGTCGCGCAGGATCGGCGCGGATGCGCTGGTCACCGGCCACCTGACCCCGGGCGACACCGACACGTACAGCATCGACGCGCCTGCGGTGGGGTCGCGCGTGACCGTGACGCTCAGCCACCTCCCCGCCGACTACGACCTCGTGATCCGCGGCGCGCAGATCGGGGTCGACACCTCGGCGGCCCGCAGTTCGGCCGCCCGCAGCTCCGCGGCCCGGTCGTCCCTCGTCCTCGATGCGTCCGGCGAGCGCACCGATCCCGGCGTGCTGTCCCCCGACAGCGTCCAGGACATCGCGGCGCGGTCGTCGGCGGCCCGCAGCTCCTCGATCAACCGGGGGACGGCCGACGAGTCCGCCACCGTCGTCATACGCCCGGAGGACGCGGGCGGCACGCTGCGCGTCAGCGTCGTCGGCTACAACGGCGCCTCCAGCGACGAGAAGTACGTCCTGCGCACGGCGACCACCCCCGGCAGCAGCCCGCTGCCCTGCCACACGCCGCCGTCGCTCCAGAGCGCGGGAGCCGGCGTGTTCCCGAGTCTCCCGGCGTCCTCCGATCGCCAGACGCTGATCCTCGTGAACCGCAGGCGGATGGCCGCCCAGTACGGGGCGAGCGCCACCGACGCCATGCTGACCCGTCTGGGCACGTACGCCGCACGATCCGACGTGCGCGGCGTCGTCGTGCCCGTCGAGGCCCACCCGACGCTCGGCGCGGCCGTCGACGACGCGTACGCGCGGTGGGACGAGAACCGCTGCAGCTCCACGCGGATCGGCAACGTGGTCGCCGAGATCAACCGGGTCGTCGACGACGTCCGCAAGGGGCTGCCCGACCTCCGCAGCATCGTCCTGGTGGGTCCGCACCAGGTGCTGCCGCAGGCGCCGATCCCGGACACCGCCGAGCTCTCCAACGAGTCCGAGTACGCCGACGACGCGGCGTTCGACGGCAAGGACAACGAGGTGTCCCGCGTCCTGCGCGACGGCAACCTGCTCAGCGACGCTCCCTACGGTGACTTCGACCCGCAGCAGACCGACAAGGGCCGGCGCATCTACGTCCCCGACGTGGCACTCGGGCGCCTGCTCGAGACGCCCGGGGAGGTCGTGGCGCAGGTGGACCGCTACCTCGAGGCCGACGGGATCCTGGACCCGGCGAGTGCCGACGTCTCCGGGTACGACTTCCTGAGCGACGGCAGCGCCGCGGTCGCCGCCCCGTTGCGCGGACTGCTCGGCAGCACGAAGGTCCGCACGGAGATCAACGAGACCTGGGACGACGCCTACGCGCTCGGCGTGCTGAACGCCGCTGAGCCGCGGGTGAGCTCGCTGAACGCCCACTACAACCACATGGCCGGACTGCCCGCCGCCGCGTTCAACGCCAACGGCTCGCCGAACCTGTTCCACGCGACGCAGGCCAGCCCGGCGCCCGGGTCCCTGGCCTTCACCATGGGCTGCCACGCCGGACTGGGCATCGCCGACATCCTCGTCCAGACGCCGACCGCGTACGACGCGGAACGGGTCGCGGACTGGCCGCAGCGGTTCGCGCAGCGCCGGTCGACGTACGTCGCCAACACGGGCTTCGGGTACGGCGACACGGACGTCGTGGCGTACTCCGAGAGCCTCATGAGCGGGTTCGCCACCGAGCTGGCCTCGGGCCGTGGCACCGTCGGGCAGTCGTTCGGCAACGCGTTGCGTCGCTACGTCTCGGAGTTCGGTGAGACGGCCGACGAGTACCACTACAAGGCGCTGCACGTGGCGACCTTCTACGGCCTGCCGACCTACCGGGTGGGGAGCAGCGGGATCAGCGCGCCGGCCGTCCTGCCTCCCACCGGGAACGGCGAAGGGTCCACGGTCAGCACGCCGTTCGACGTGTCGCCGACCTTCCAGGCGGTGGACGGCCCGCGCGGACGCACCTACCAGGTGCCCGGTGAGCGGATGAAGGAGATCGTCGGACGACCGATCCAGCCGCGGATCAGCGTGCCGCTGCCCCGCACCGGCAACGCTCCCGCGCACGGGTTCCTCATCGAGGGTCTCGAGACCGAGGAGATCCCCGACGTCGACGTGCCGTTCGGCCAGCCCACCGTCGACCTGTCCGCGAACGAGCCGGAGAACGCCGCGACCTCGACGATCTTCCCCGTGTCGCCCGGTGCCATCGTCCAGACCGCGGACGCCTCGGGTCGGAAGGAGACGCTGGACCTCTCCGCCGGGCAGTTCCGCCTCGACACGTCGACCGGCGCGCGCGGCACCCAGGCGCTCTACAAGCGCATCCGGGGTCGCGTGCTGCGTTCGACGTCCGCGGACTGGGAGCCCCCGATCGTGCTCAAGGTCAATCCCGAGGCGGTCCCGGGCCTGGTCTCGTTCCGCGTCGACCTCGAGGACACCGACGCCACCGGTGGCGTGGCGCTGTACCGCACCGACGCGGACGCGACCTGGCACAGCGTGAACCTCGCCGTCGCGGCGCCTCGGACGGTGAGCGGCGGACAGCCGCTGCCGGCCGGAGCCACGTACGTGAAGGAATGGCAGGTCCAGGTGCGGGACGCCGCCGGCAACGTCGGCCGCAACGCCTTCAAGGGCCAGCTCGTCCCGCGCCCGAGCAGCGGCACCGTCACGATCCGCCTGAACCCCGAGCCGGGGGCGTCCGGGTACTTGCGCGAGACGCCGCAGGTCACGATCGATCCCGGCGACCTCGACGCCGAGGACTGCGCGGTGAGCGTCAACGGCGGCGCCTACGAGCCGTACCGGGGACCGTTCGTCCCGGACCCGGTCGCCGACGGGGCCAATTCGATCGACGTGCGGTGCGCCGACGGGTCCACGGGGCGCGGGGGCTTCATCCTCGACACCGAGGGACCCCAGGTCACGGGTGAGCCCACCACCGCCGCCAACGCGTTCGGCTGGTACCGGGCCGACGTGACCGTCCGCTTCCGCTGCGCCGACGAGGCGTCCGGGGTCGCCACCTGCCCGCCGGATGCGCTCCTCACCGGTGAGGGCCGCAACCTCAGCGTCAACGGCACCGCGACCGACCGGGCCGGGAACAGCGGGTCGGGGACCGTCTCGGGCATCGACATCGACCGCACCCAGCCGACCGGGCAGGTCGTGTCCCGCGGCGTGGTGGTGGGCCAGGCCATCACCGGGACCGCCGCCGACGCGCTCTCGGGCATCGACGCGGTCACCGTGACCTACACCCCGTACTTCGGCGGCACGAGCGTGCAGCGTACGGCGACCGTCTCGTGCTCCGACGGGAGCCGGACGTCGTGCACGTGGAGCGCCGCGACGCCCGGCGCCGGCGTGTACACCGCGCGGGCGACGATCACCGACCGCGCCGGGAACACCGGGCAGTCCGAGGCCGCCATCATCTCGGTCGGCGGGTGAGGCGGGCCCTCAGACCGGGATGACCGGGCTGGCGATGACCCCCAGGCGGCTCGTCAGCGCCGCAGCCTGATCCGCGGCCTCGGTCCCCTCGGCGCCGCGGACGCGGGCGAGGGTCTGCAGACACCGCGCCTGCTCCCAGGCGGCGTCGACCTGGCCCGCCAGAGCGAGCGCCTCGTCGAGCCGGACGAGACCGCCGTCCCGGTCGCCGGACTGGAGCTTCGCGTGCGCGGCCAGCCGCTGCAGCCCCGCGAGCAGGGCCGGGCCGACCCCGATCTCCTTCGCCCGCGCGCGGATGGCGCCGACCCGCTCGAGCGCCTCGTCGGGGCGACGCCGGCACAGCAGGTGCTCGGCCTCGAGGGCGTACACCGCGAAGGCCTCGGCCCGGGCGTCGATCTTCTCGTACGCCTCGCGTGCCGCGACGAACCGGGCGGCCGCGCCGTCGAGGTCGCCCGTGCGCAGCGCGCACAGCCCGAGGTTCGCGGTGGCCATCCCGACACCCATCCACGACTGGGCGGACGCCCAGGTGGCGAGGGCGTCCTGCAGCAGCACACGGGCCTCCTCGATACGCCCCTGGTCCAGGCGCACCTCCGCGATGTTGTTCTCGACGTTGGCGGTCTCGATGACGTCGCCGACCGCCTCGTTGGCCTCCCGCGCACGCTCGTAGTAGGCGACCGCCTCGTCCCATCGCCCCTCGTAGTAGGCGTCGACACCGAGGTTGTTGAGGGAACGCGCCATGCCCGCGCGGTCGCCGAGGCGCTCGTAGATCTCGAGGGCCTTGCCCCGGTACTCCTCCACCTCGGGGGAGCCCAGGTCGGTCAGGGCCCAGTCCATCAGGTAGTAGGCGTGGGCGAGGGTCTCCTGGTCGTCGGCCCGGCGCGCGCCCTCGATCGCCGCGTGGAGCTCGGGCAGCGCCGCCCGGAGCCGTCCCTGGCGCAGCCGCGCCGCGCCCCGGGCGGCCTTGAGGCGGTTGAAGAGCAGCTGGGCCTCGTGGCCCTCGACGGACTCCAGCGCGCGCAGCCCACGCGTGAACCAGGCCAGCGCCTGACCGTAGTGGCGTGCCCGCTCGCGGAGTCGTCCCTCCCGACGGCAGAGCTCGGCGAGCGCCAGGGGCTCGGCGCGCGCCAGCGCCCGCGCGGTGCGCAGCGCGGCCACCGCGGCGTCGACGTCGCCTGCGAGTTGGGCGGCGTGCGCCACGGTGCCGGCCAGTTCCCGTCGTGCCGCGTCCGGCAGGTCGGGCAGGTGCCGCGCGCTGTCCATCGCGAGCCGGAAGAACTGC
>NZ_JBFIGP010000109.1:0-10995 GCF_041602235.1 Paraconexibacter sp. | reverse complement strand
TGACCGAGCCCGAGTGCTCCTCGATCGGGATCGTGCCGCCGTCCGCCGCCGTGACCGTGATGCGAAGGACCGGGACCGCTTCGCCATGGCCTTCGTAGTAGAGGGACTGGCGTCCCTCGCTCAGGGTGATCGTGCGAGCGCCGGGGATCGAGACGCGTTGCAGGGCGTCCACGTCGTCCGCGAAGCCGACGAAACCGATGATGCCCCAGGCGATCGCGGCCGGTACGCCGAGCGCCATGACGAGCGCGCCGATGACGAAGCCCAGCCGGGAAGGCCGCTTGGGGCTGGGGGCGGGGGCCGGCGCGCCGAAGGCCGCCTCGGCCCGGGCGCGGGAGTCGGCGTCGCTCATGTCCGGACCGTTGCGGCTCGCGCCACGGCGACGACCGGCCCCCTACTCGCCTTCGGCACGGAGCGGGGTGCGCTCCATCGGCTCCTTGAGGAGCATCTCCTTGGTGAAGATCAGGTCCGAGCGGTTGTAGTCGCTCATCTCGTAGTCGTGCCCCATCGTGATCGCGTCGAACGGGCACGCGACCTCGCAGTAGCCGCAGAAGATGCAGCGCGAGAGGTTGATCTCGTAGACGGCCGCGTAGCGCTCGCCCGCGGACACGCGGTGCTCCGGGGTGTTCTCGGCCGCGACGACGCGGATGCAGTCCGCCGGGCAGGCGGCCGCGCAGAGCGAGCAGCCGACGCACTTCTCCAGGCCCGTGTCCTCGAACCGGTGCAGGCGGTGGCGGCCCCGGAAGCGGGGGTACACCGGCACCTTCTCCTCCGGGTAGGAGATCGTGTTGACGCCCTCCACGACGCGCGAGAAGGTCGTCTTGAGGCCACGCAGCGTCTCGCCGAAGGCACGGTAGGCGCCACCGGCCCCGCCAGGCTGCGGGCCGCGCTGGACGGCGACCACGTCGTCGCCGGGAGTCCATTCGATCGGCATCAGAAACGTCTCCGGGGCATCAGTCGGTCACCACGACGAGGATCGCCGTGACGAGCGTGTTCAGGGTGGCCAGCGGCAGCAGGATCTTCCAGCCGAAGCTCATCAGCTGGTCGTAGCGCAGGCGCGGCAGGGTGGCGCGGATCCACACGAACAGGATCACGAAGAGCGACATCTTCCCGAGGACGACGAACGGGTCGACCCAGGTCGGCGGGTCGATGCCGAACGGGAGCATCCAGCCGCCGAGGAAGACGGTCACCGTGATGCCGGAGACCACCAGGATGTTCAGGTACTCGGCGAAGAAGTAGGAGGCGAAGCCGCCGCCGCCGTACTCGGTGTTGTAGCCGCCGACGAGCTCGGCGTCCGCCTCGACGAGATCGAAGGGGGCGCGGTTGGTCTCCGCGAACGACGCGACGAGCCAGATCAGGAAGCCGGCGAACTGCGGCACGATGTACCACATGCCCTCCTGCGCCATGACGATCTCCGTCAGCGACAGCGTGCCCGCGGTGATGACGACGCCGACCAGCGCCAGGCCCTGCGCCACCTCGTAGGAGATGAGCTGCGCGGCGGCACGCATCGAGCCCAGGAAGGAGTACTTCGAGCCCGAGGCCCAGCCGCCGAGCATGATGCCGTAGAAGGCGATCGCGCCGAACGCGAACAGGTAGAGCGGGCCGATGCCCACGTCGACGCCGTACAGGCCGACCTGGGTGCCGAAGATGTCGACGGTGTCACCGAACGGGATGATGCTGAACGCGGCGACCGCGGTCATGATCGAGATGATCGGAGCGATCCGGAACAGCCAGCCGATCGACGTCTTCGGGCGGAAGGACTCCTTGGTGGCCAGCTTGATGATGTCCGCCAGCGGCTGCAGGAGGCCGAAGGGCCCGACGCGGTTGGGGCCGTAGCGGTGCTGGAAGCGGCCGAGCAGCTTGCGCTCGACGACGAGGACGATCGGGACGATCTGCAGGCCGATGGCGAAGATCAGGATCGACTTGACGATCTGGATCCACCACGGCTCGTAGTACTCGACGACCGCCAGCATCAGGCTTCGCCCTCCGGGTTGTGCGCCTGATCGGCAGGGGCGCCCTCGACGGTCTCGGGTGACGCGTCGACCTCGTCGGTCCGGTGCGCGTCGGTCTCCTCGGGGGTCGGGGCCTCGGAGGGCACCGTGTCGTCACCCGCGGAATCCGGCTCGGCGTCGGCCTCGGCCGCCGGCGCGCCGACGACGGCGGGCTCCCGGTCACGCCCGACGATCTCGACGAGCGGCCCGCCGAGCACGTTGGCCGACCCGTCGGCGATCCCGGTCTGCAGGAAGACCGTGCCCTCCGGCGCGTTCGCGCGGACGTGCACGACGGCGTCGACGGTGATGCCGTCACCGCCGACCGTCACGGCCTCACCGTGCCGGACGTCGAGGCGCTCGGCGTCGGCCGGGGCGATCTCGACCTTCTGGCGGGGAGCGAGGAACTTGAGCGCCGGAGCCACCTCGACCTCGGGCGAGGCCCAGATCGAGCGGAACGTGCCGAGGCGCAGCGCGCCGAGGTCGCTCACGCCGCCGTTCTCGCGACGTCCTCCTTGGCTGGGCGTCGCGGCGGCGAGCGCGCCGTCGGTCCCCGCCGGGTCCGCCGCGGGCTCCGGGAACGCCTGGGCCCCCGGGTCGGTGGCAGGCCAGCGCAGGCCCGTCCCGCCGAGGGCGTTCAGCGTGATCCCCGCGTAGAAGGGCACGGCCTCGACGAGTTGCGTGGTCGCCATCGCCCCGGTGAGGACACCGAGGTCGAGGTCGAGTCGTCCGGCGAGGTCGTTGAGCACCTGCCACTCGGGACGCACCTGGTCCTGACGGCCGATCGCGGGCCGCAGGCGCTGGACGCGGCCGTCCGGGTGCGTCAGCGTGCCTTCCTTCTCGGCGTGGCTCTCGGCGGGGAAGACGACGTTCGCGTGCTCACGGACGCCCTCGGTGAGGTACTGGGCGTGGGCGACCACGTAGGAGGCCTTCTCCAGCGCGGCGTCCCAGCCGGGCGCGTCGCCCGAGTCCCGGATCGGGTCGGTGTGCAGCAGGTACAGCGCGGTCAGGTCCCCGTCGCGCAGGCCGTCGGCGATGCCGGCCGCGTCGCGGCCCTCGGGGCCGGCGACGTAGCCCGGGCCGTAGCCGGGCAGGAACCCGGCCTCGGCGATCCCGCGGCCGTTCGTCGCGTCCGGGACGGCGAGCAGTCCAGCGCCCTCACGCCCGACGATGTTCAGGCCGCCGGCGATCTTCTGCAGCGCCTGGGCGACCCCGGAGGTGCCACGCAGCAGGCGCTGGCCGTACAGGATCACGACGTCGCCGGCGGTGGGCGGACCGTCGTTGCCGCCGGCGCCGGTGCGCAGCATCTCGGCCAGCGAGCGCAGCGCGTCGGCGTCGCAGCCCGCCGCACGGGCCGGACCGTCGACGTCCCCGCCGTAGATGGCCGCCGCGAGGCCGCTGACGAACGCGGCCTCGCCACCAGGTGCGAACCGCACGCTCAGCGCGGCGTTCGCGTCGAGCGACGAGGGGCGCGAGGTCGCGACGGCGAGCTTCACCCGGTTGCGACGCACGCCCTTGCGGATGCGCAGGTCGACGATCGGCATGTCGTCCACCGGCTCGGTCCCGAGGACGAGGACGGTGTGGGCGAACTCGAGGTCCGGCACCGACGCCTGCAGGTCCGGACGGGCCAGGGCGTGGAGATCGCGGGCGGCGATGCCGGGCGCGGAGTCGAGGTCCTGGCCCCCGAGCGCCTCCCGCACGATCCGCTGCACGAGGAACGCCTCCTCGTTGGTGGTGTCGCCACCGGCGAGCGCGGCGACCTTGCCGTGCATGCGGCCGAGCGCCGAGGCGGCCTCGCCGAGCGCGCGCTCCCAGGACACCTCGCGCAGGACGCCACCGTCCCGGACCATCGGCGCGGTGACGCGCTCGTCGGCATGGATCGCCTGGTAGGCGAAGCGGCCCTTGTCGCAGAGCCAGCCGTCGTCCACGCCATCGTGCTGGCGGGCCAGGACGCGCAGGACCCGCTCGTCGCGCACGGTCAGGTGCACGTTGCACTGCGACGGGCACAGGGTGCACACCGTCCCGCCGCCCTCGATGTCCCACGGGCGGGCGCGGAAGCGGTACGGGCGCGAGGTCAGCGCGCCGACCGGGCAGAGCTCGATGATGTTGCCGCTGAAGGGCGCCACGTAGGGGTGGCTGTCGAACGTGCCGACGTAGGTCGCGGCACCGCGCTCGTGCAGGACGAGCTGGTAGTCCTCGGAGACCTCCTGCGAGAACCGCACGCAGCGGTAGCAGAGGATGCAGCGCTCGCGGTCGATCGCGATGAGCGGCGAGAGCGCCAGCGGCTTCTCGAAGTGGCGCTTGGGCTCGACGAAGCGGCTCTTCCCGCCGCCCCAGCCGAAGGAGATGTCCTGCAGCGGGCACTCCCCGCCCTTGTCGCAGACGGGGCAGTCGAGCGGGTGGTTGACGAGCAGGAACTCGACGACCGCCTCCTGGGCCTCCTTCACGCGGGCGTTCTGCGTGTGGACGACCATGCCGTCCTTCACCGGCGTGGAGCACGCGGTCTGCAGCTTCGGGATGCCCTCGATCTCCACGAGGCACATGCGGCAGGCGCCGACGGGCGCGCCGAGCTTGGGCTCGTAACAGAAGACGGGGATCTCGACGTCGCCGAGCTTGGCGGCGTCGACCAGCATCATGTTCTCGTCGGCCTGGACCTCCCGACCGTCGATCGAGAAGGTGATCGTGCGCGGCGTGGGGCGGGGCATCAGGCGACGGCTCCGACCGACGCGAGCAGCGCGCGCTCGGACTCCTCGCGGCGCGCCTCGATGTACTCCTCGAACTCGCCGCGGAACTTCTTGACCATCGAGCCCACCGGCATCGCCATCGCGTCGCCCAGGACGCACAGGCAGTTGCCGATGATCCGCTCGCAGACCGAGGCGATGATGTCGAGGTCCATCGGGGTGGCCTCGCCGGACTTGATGCGCTGCAGCATCTTCACCGTCCAGGTCGTGCCCTCGCGACAGGGGGTGCACTTGCCGCACGACTCGTGCTTGTAGAACTCCGCGGTCTTCAAGGCCACGTCGACGACCGACGTGGTGTCGTCGGCGACGATGATCGCGCCCGAGCCGAGCATCGTCCCGGCCTTGGCGAGCGTGTCGAAGTCGTAGGAGAGGTCGAGGTCGTCGCCGGTGAGGACGGGGGAGGACGATCCGCCCGGGAACCACAGCTTCACGCTGCGACCCTCGCCGGGCCCGCCGGCCAAGCCGTAGATGATGTCCCGCGACTTCATGCCCAGCTCGATCTCGTAGTTGCCCGGCCGCTGGACGTGGCCGGAGATCGAGATCAGCTTGGTGCCGGTGGAGTTCTGGACGCCGATCTTCGCGTACTCGGCGCCACCCATCTCGACGATGAACGGCGTGGTCGCGAGGGTCTCCACGTTGTTGATCAGCGTGGGGCCCTGATAGAGGCCCTGGTTGGCCGGGAACGGCGGCTTCAGTCGCGGGTTGCCGCGCTTGCCCTCGAGCGCGTCGAGCAGCGCCGTCTCCTCGCCGCAGATGTAGGCGCCCGCGCCGCGGTGGACCCACATCTGCAGGTCGAAGCCGCTGCCGAGGATGTTCTTGCCGATCAGGCCGGCCGCCTTCGCCTCGTCGATCGCGGCCTCGAGGATGTCCGCCTGCTGGGCGTACTCGCCGCGGATGAAGATGAAGGACTGGTTCGCGCCGGCGGCGTAGGCGCCGATGATCATCCCCTCGATCAGCAGGTGGGGGATCTTCTGCATGAGCTCGCGGTCCTTGAACGTCCCGGGCTCGGACTCGTCCGCGTTGCAGACGAGGTACTTGTCCATGGCCCCCTTGGGCATGAAGGACGCCTTCATGCCCATCGAGAACCCGGCGCCACCGCGCCCGCGCAGTCCGGAGGCCTTGAGCTCCTCGACGAGCGCCTCGCGGGGCATCTGCAGCGCCTTCTTCAGGCGGTCGCCGTACCCGCCACGACGCTGGAAGACCTCGAGGGTGTTCAGGCCGGGCTCGTCGATGTTGTGGAAGATCAGGTTCGCGCTCATGACGTACGCTCGTTGGCGTTGGGATCGACGGAGCGGCGCTTGACGAGCTGCTTCTCGGGCAGCGGGTCGGCGCCGTCTCGGATGTGCTGGGCGAGCGTGGGGATCTCGGCGTCGTCGACGGGCCCGACGTAGACGCCGTCGATCGAGGCCATCGGGGCGATGTCGCACGCGCCGAGGCACTCGAACCCGCGGATGTTGACGTCGGGGTCGTCGGCCAGCTCGTCCTTCAGGCCGGCGAGCAGCTCGTCGCCGCCGCGCAGCGAGCACGAGATGTTCGTGCAGACGTAGACGGTCTTGCGGCCGACCGGCTTCGTCTCGAGCATGTCGTAGAAGCCCGCGACGGCGATGAGGTAGCCCGGGGTGAGCCGCATGACGCACGCCACCTGCTCGACCGCCTCGGGCGAGCACCAGCCGTGCAGCCGCTGCGCGGCCGCGAGCGCGGGGATCGACGCGCTGCGCCGGTCCGGGTAGCGCGTCATCAGGTCCTCGATCTCGGCGCGCAGCGCGTCCGGCACGGGTGTCGTGGCCGGGTCCGGGATCGAAGCCGGGTCCTTGCGCAGGTCGACGGCGTCGTCCCAGCCGGGGACGCGCGAGCCGGTCTGCGGGTCGCGGACCGGGGTCGGCTCGTTGGCCGCGACCTTCTGGCCGAGCTCGTTCGGGTCCGAGACGCCGACGAGACGCCGGCCGTGGCCGTTGGTGTGCGCCTCGCTGCTCATCGGTCGATCCCCCCGAGCACCGGGTCGAGCATCGCGAGCGTCGCGATGAGGTCCGCGATGTACGCGTCCTTGCACATCGGCGCCGTCGCCTGCAGGTTCACGAAGGAGGGGTCACGCATGTGCACGCGTGCGGGCTTGGACGAGCCGTCGGACCGCACGAAGCACGCGAGCTCGCCGCGAGGAGCCTCGCACGGGAAGTAGACCTCGCCCGGCGGGACGCGGAAGCCCTCGGTGACGAGCTTGAAGTGGTGGATGAGCGCCTCCATCGAGGTCGCCAGCTCGTGGCGGGGAGGCAGCGCGATCTTGCGGTCGCCCGTGATCGTCGGACCCTCGGGCAGGTTGTCCAGCGCCTGGTCGATGATCTTCACCGACTCGAGCATCTCCTGGACGCGGACGACGTAGCGGTCGTAGTTGTCGCCCTCGGTGCCCACCGGCACCTGGAAGTCGAAGTCCTCGTAGGACGAGTAGGGCATCGCCTTGCGCAGATCCCACGGGTTGCCCGCGGCACGCAGGAGCGGTCCGGTGACCCCGAGGCCGAACAGGGTCTCCTCGTCGAGCGTGCACACGCCACGCAGCCGCTGCAGCAGGATCTCGTTCTTGTTCAGCAGCGCGCGGTACTGCCCGACGCGCTCCGGCATCTTGGCGGTGAACTTCCGGACGTTCTCGATCCAGCCGTCCGGGATGTCCTCCATCACGCCGCCGACCTGGAAGTAGCGCGTGTGCATGCGCTGGCCGGTCGACTGCTCGAAGAGGTCGAGGATCTGCTCGCGCTCGCGGAAGCAGTACCAGAACATGGACATCGCGCCGACGTCCAGCGCGGAGGTCCCGAGCCACACCAGGTGGCTCATGATCCGGTTGAGCTCCATGTGGATGACCCGCAGGTACTGGGCCCGCTTGGGGACCTCCAGGTCCAGCAGGGTCTCCACCGCGCCGCAGTAGGCGTACGCGTTGAAGAAGTAGGAGAGGTAGTCCATCCGCTCGACGACGGGGATGACCTTCCAGTAGCTCTTGTCCTCGGCGGTCTTCTCGATGCCGGTGTGGACGTAGCCGATGATCGGCTTGATGTCGCGGACGATCTCGCCGTCGAGCTGGACGAGCAGGCGCAGGACCCCGTGCGTGGCAGGGTGGTGCGGCCCCATGTTGAGGGTCAGGAGCTCGGTGTCGAGATCCCCGACCGGGTGCTGGAGCTCGGAGAGGTCGACCGAGTCCTCCATCCGGCGGTAGGCGGACTTGCCGGCCGCGGGGTCGGCGCCGGTCGTCGTGATGTCGCTCATCGCGTCCATCCCGGGTTCGAGGACTCGTCGTGCGTGAACAGGACCGGCTCGCCGCCGATCGGGAAGTCGCGGCGCTGCGGATGGCCCTGGTAGTCCTCGGGCATGAGGATGCGACGCAGGTCGGGATGGCCCTCGAAGACCACGCCGAACATGTCGTAGACCTCGCGCTCCTGATGGTCGGCGGTCGGCCAGTCCGGCGTGACGGACTCGACGGTCGGGGCCTCGGTGTGCACCCGGATCTTGACGGTCAGCCGATCCTGGCGGGCCATGCTCAGCAGCTCGTAGTGGACCCCTAGCCGCGGCTCCTCCGGGTAGTAGTCGACCCCGTGCACGCTGGCGAGGAACGTCCACCCCTCCTGCTCGCGCAGGTGCTGCAGGGTGGCGCGGATGTGGCGGGGGTCGATCAGCAGCGTGCCCTTGCCGCGGAAGTGCAGCGTCCCGAGCACCGCGTCGGGCAGCTTGTCGCGCAGGCCGCCGGCCAGCAGCTCGAGGCCGGTCGCGTCAGGCACCCTTCGGCTCCCCGGGCTCCATGACGGTCAGCTCGTCGGCACGCGCCAGGAGCTGCTCGCCCTCGTCGGGCAGGACCTCGACGGTGTCGGTGGCGCCGTACCGCGCGCGCCAGCCGAGGGCCGGGTCGAGCTGGATCTGCTGACGCAGCTTGAGGATGCCGTGCATCAGGGCCTCGGGACGCGGGGGGCATCCCGGAACGTGCACGTCGACCGGCATGAACTTGTCGGCCGGCACGATCGCGTAGTTGTTGAACACGCCCATCGAGGACGAGCAGGCCCCCATCGCGATCGCCCACTTGGGCTCGAGCATCTGGTCGTAGATGCGGCGGACGACCGGCGCCATCTTGATGCTGACGCGGCCCGAGAGGATCAGCAGGTCGGCCTGACGGGGCGAGGCGCGGAAGGCCTCGAAGCCGAACCGGGCGACGTCGACGCGCGCGGCGACGATGCTCATCATCTCGATCGCGCAGCAGGCGAGACCGAAGGTGGCGGGGAACATCGCGTTCCCGCGGGCCCAGGCGACGGCCTTGTCGAGCGTCGTGGTGATGATGCGCGACTGGACGTACTCCTCGAGCTCGGGACCCTCGAGGTCGCCGCGCAGCATGTCCCGCGCGCGGAGCTGCTGCGAACGGAAGTCGGTCTGGCCCGGCTGTCCGCTCGGGAGCTTCTGACGGATCACGTCCATGTGCGCAGTCCCTTTCGGCGCCTCAGCGCCATTCCAGCGCGCCACGGCGCCAGACGTAGATGAACGCGATGAAGAGCAGGACGACGAACACGACCGTCTCGATGAGCGCGAACGTCCCGAAGGCCTTCAGCTGGACGGCCACCGGGTAGAGGAAGAGCACCTCGATGTCGAACAGGATGAAGAGCATCGCGATCAGGTAGAAGCTGATCCCGAACCGGAAGTTCTGCTGCACCTCGGACGGGAGCCCGCACTCGTACGGGTCCGTCTTGTTGTTGACCTTCAGCTTCTTCCGCGGCCCGAACATGGTGTTCAGGAACGCGAAGACGACGCCGACGATGGTGCCGAGGCCGAGGAAGACGATGGCTGGGGCGTACGAGCGCAGCACGGAAACGCTTTCTATCACCTTCGCGCCCGCAGCCGCGCCCGCTTGTGACGGCATGTCACAAAGTTGCAGATGGCACGTGCCGGACCGCGCGTCCCGCGTGCGACCATGCCGCCCGATGGAGACCTTCGTCCAAGTCGCGACGCTGCTCGCGGCGGCCGTCAACATCGCCGCGGCGGGAGTCGGCGGCCTGCGCTGGTATCGCGTCGAGCAGAGCGTGCTCGCCTGGAGGCTCATCCGCGTCGGCCAGGCGACGGGTGCGCTGCTCGCCGTGGTGGCGGGCGTGGCGTTCCTCGGCGGCGACGAGCCCGACGACGGCCTGCTGTGGCTGTACCTCCTGCTGCCGATCCCGGTGTCCTTCGTCGCCGAGCAGCTCCGTGCCGTGAGCGCGCAGACCGTGTTGGACGATCGCGGGCTCCCGGACTCCGACGCGATGCGCGCCCTCCCGGAGGAGACCCAGCGCTCCATCGTCGTGCAGATCCTGCGCAAGGAGCTCGGCGTCATGACGCTGGGAGCCTTCGTCGTGGCGTTCCTGGCGCTTCGCGCCTGGGGCGTGACGGACGGGCTCTGAGGTCCGCCTTCCCGGCGGACGAGAAAGGCCCCGCGTCCGACGCGGGGCCTTCTCGGCGACGACTAGCGCGATGCCCGCGGGATTACGGCGTCGTGGTCGTCGGCTGCGTCTGCGTCTCGGCCGGAGCGGTCTGCGTCTCCGTCGGGGCGGCCTGCGTCTCGGTCGGCGCGGGCTCCGTCACCGTCTGGGTCTGCGTCTCGGTGGGGGCCGGCTCCGTGACGGTCTGGGTCTGGGTCTCGGTCTGCGTCTCGGTGCGGTCCTCGTCGCCGACGGTCAGCGTCGCCTGGATCGCCTCGTTCTCCGGATCCTGGAGCTGGTAGGTCCCGGGGTCGAGCGTGACGCGCAGCGTTCGCTTGTCGCCGGCGTCGATGGCGTTCACGCGGTCGACCTCGCCGTTCTCGCCGCGGACGACGAGCGCGTGCGCCGCGGAGCCGGCGTTCTTGATGACGAGCTTGAGCTCGCCGGCGCTGGCCTGGATCTCTGCCGGGTCGATGCCCTGGTCGTTGACCGTGACGTCGATGCGCTGCCCGCTCGAGTCGGCGGCGCTGGTGTTGTCGTCTCCGCAGGCACCGATGCCGACGCTGACCGCGAGGGCCAGGAGGGTCACGGTCGCTGCACGGAGGGTCTTCGCTGGAGTCATGGCGACGGCCCTACCCCCGGGGCTCGGTGCGCAACCGCGGCCTCGACGCTCCGTGTCCGACGCCACACAGGCGCCACCGCCATGGCGGGCGGTCAGGCGATGCCGCAGTAGCGCCCACCGAACCACACCAGCGGGTCGCCCTGTGGCTCGTGGTGCACGGCGGTCACCGTCCCGATCCCGATCGTGTGGTCCCCGCCGGGCAGGAGCTCGCGCAGATCGCAGGCCAGCCAGGC
>NZ_JBFIGP010000108.1:0-11036 GCF_041602235.1 Paraconexibacter sp. | reverse complement strand
TCACCTCGATCCTGGCGCCGACTGCTGCTCAGGCGGCGACCAAGCTGGCTTCCGGTCAGCCCTGCACCACGAGCTCGCAGTGCGACAGCGGCCTGTGCAACGCCGGCACCTGCGCCTGAGCACCTCGGGTCGGGAGCCGAGGACCTTCTCCTCGCGGCCCCTCAGACGACAGCGCGGCGACGTCGTTCACCCGCGCCCGAGCTCACGACGAAGCACGTGGTCGACCTGTGCGGCCATGCGCGGCCACGTGAAGCGTGCGGCCCACTCCGGGCCGTGGGCGGCCATCGTGCGACGCTCGCGTGGGTCCGACAGCAGGCGGAGCAGCGCACCCGCCACGGCCTCGGGGCGCTCCGGGTCCACGAGCAGGCCGCTGCGGCCGTCGTCCACCGCGTCGAGCGCTCCCGCGACATTGCCCGCGACTACCGGGACCCCCGCCTCGGCTGCCTCGAGGTACACGATGCCGAAGCCCTCGCCGCCGGCGCCGCGCGGTGGGAGGCGGGACGGCATGACGAACACCCAGGCCCGGGAGAGCAGCTCGGCACGCTGCGCGTCGTCGACGTACCCCAGGAACCGCACCGAGTCGGACACGCCCAGGCTCGCGGCACGGGCTTCGAGCTCCCCACGGAGCGGGCCATCGCCGGCGATCACCCACTGCGCGTCCGGGAATCTCTCGAGGACAGCAGGTAGGGCTTGCAGGACCACGTCGTGACCCTTGTAGCGGTCGGCGAGCCGGGCGACCGTGAGGAGCGTCGGTCGCGATGCCGGCGCCGGCAGGACCGCGCGCTGGTCGAATCCCGGGAGGACGAGGTCGACCGGCCCGCGCGGATGGTGTTCGTGGATGAGGTCGGCCGTGTACCGACTGATCGCGATCATGGCCGACGAGCGGCGCGCGGCGAGCCTGGTCAGTGCCGGCCGGTGCGTCAGCTCATCGGCGTAGGCGTAGGTGACGATCGGTGTGTCCCGTCTCGCCGCGACCGCCAGCGCTCCGGGCGTCGTGTGCACGTGGCCGTTGAGCACGACGTCGGGCGCCCAGCGTCGGCCTGCGCGCGCGCCGAGCACGTTGAGCTCGGCGATGGATGACGGCCCGGCGACCCGACGCGTCCGCCACGACGGAACCGGGGACTCCGGACCGGCGGCCCGGCGCGCGACGACGCGGTGCTCCCATTCCGGCAGGTGCTGCAGCAGCCGTTCGAGCAGGAGTTGGATCCCCCCGACGGAGGGCGGGAAGTCGGGGGTGAGCGTGAGCAGCCGAGGGGAGCGTGGAGGTCGGAAGTGCATCGTGAGGGCGGGCGATCGCGAGCGCGCGTGGGTTCAGGCTTGCCGTTGCCCGGTCAGCGGGCGTACGGTGCACGGGTCGCGGTCAACGGACGTGGCGGTAGCGGGGGTGGGGGTGCGATCGACGCAGTATCTTTCAACCGCGAGTCGGACCTGCCGATACCAGGGCTTGCCTCGTCAAACGCTCGTGACGCGCCCTGCCCACGCCGAGTGCGATCGTCGACGACGACTTCTTGACGTTACCGCCGCTCCGCGAAGGGACCAGCACCGATGAACACCTCTGAAGGGTCCCGGACTCTTTCCTTGCTCGACTACGTCCGGCCGGTCCTGTCGCGGTGGTGGATCGTGGTCACGGTCGTCGCCGTCGTCACCGTGGGCACGTACGTCTACTACGACGGGCAGACACCGGTCTACAAGACGAGCACCAGGATCTTCACCAGCATCGACCCGTCGACCCTGCAGTCGACCAACGTGCCCCCGGGGCTGCTGACGCTCGACACGGCGAACGCCGCGGCGGTCCTGACGTCCCAGCGTTCGGCCCGCGCGATCGTTCCGAAGCTGTCGTACCGGACCACCGCGGGCGAGCTGAGCGCGAACCTCACGGCAACCGTCGAGGACAACAGCAGCTTCATCACGATCACGGCGACGCGTCCGAACGCCGCGCAGGCTGCCGAGCTCGCGAACGTCGTCGCGCAGCAGTTCATCGAGTCCAGGTCCGCGTCCGCGCAGCAGAAGCTCACCCGCTACCTCGAGCAGCTGCGCAGGCAGATCGAGGCACTGCCGGTCCGTGAGTCCAACGCGACCGAGCGGGCGAGCCTCGCCAGCGCGATCCGCGCCGCGAAGCTCCAGCTGGCGCTGCCGCTGACGAGCGTCGTCCAGGTCGACGCCGCACCGGTGCCGGGCGTGCCCCTGTCGCCGCGTCCCAAGCGCAACGCGGTCTTCGCGTTCGTCCTCGCGCTGCTCGTCGCCATCGCGCTCGCCTACGGCCTGGAGCGGTTCGATCGGCGGGTCAAGCGCGTGGAGGACGCCGAGGACGCCTACGGGCTGCCGCTGCTGGCGGTGCTTCCGCACGCCAAGGTCCCCGCCTGCTTCGGGGACGAGGGCGCCGTCGCGGTCGCGCCCGAGTTCGTCGAGGCCTTCCGGCAGATGCGGACGAACGTGCAGCTCGGCTCGCTGGAGCGTCCCGTCCGCCGCATCCTGGTCACCAGTGCCGTTCCGGGTGAGGGCAAGTCGCTGGTCGCGAGGAATCTCGCGGTCGCCTACCGCGAGTTCGGACGCAGCGTCATCGTCGTCGACGCCGACCTGCGCAAGCCCACGCAGGACAAGCTCTTCGGCGTCAGCAGCGACCTGGGCCTGAGCTCGATCCTGACCGGGGAGCGCCGCCTCAGCGAGGTGATGATCGACGTTCCCGTCGATACGAAGAGCATCGAGACGCTGGCGCAGATCGAAGCCGCGACGGCGGTCGCCGTGGGCGGCCGCGGCGCGATCACCGACGAGAACACCCGTGGCATCGGGCTCATCCTCGCCGGGGGCCGGACGGCCAACCCGCAGGCCGTGCTGGCGTCCGGGGCGATGGGCGCCCTGCTCGAGCAGCTCCAGGAGCAGGCCGACGTCCTGATCATCGACTCCCCTCCGGTGCTCGCGGTCAGCGATGCGCTGTCACTGGCCCGCGACGCTGACGCCGTGATCCTCGTGTCGCGGATCGGCCTCACGACGCGGGACGGAGGAGCGCGAGCGAAGGAGACGCTGAACCGTGTCCCCGACGTGCGTCTGGCCGGGATCGTGGTCAACGATCTCAGCACGCTCGGCTCGCGCTACGGCTACGACTACGGGTACGCCCACGGCCGGACGTACGGCGCTGCCGAGTGATGTCGTATCGCGAGTCGTGAGCTGCAGGTCCTGTTCGTCGCGCCCGTCGCGGTCGAGGGCGGGGTCGCCGAGGTGCTGAGCGGGCTCGTGCGCCACGCGGCCGTCGCGGGGTACCGGGCGCACGTGCTGTTCCTCAGGCCGGGGCCTGCCGCGCAGCGGCTCGAGTGGTGCGCCTCCGACGTCCGCGTGGTCGACGCGGGACGCATGCGCTCGCCCCGCGCGGTCGTGGGTGCGATCCGCGCGGTCGCGGACGTCCTGGACCAGACCCGGCCCGACGTCGTGGTCGGGATGGAGCCGAGTGCCCAGATCTACGTGGCGGCTCCGGCGCGGCGCCGTCGCATCCCGGTCGTGTGGCAGCAGCACGCCTGCGTCGACCCGCGTTCGGTCGTCGAGCGCGTGGCGCGCAGGCTGCCGGCGCAGGAGGTGATCGCCAACTCGTCGTTCGTCGCGGGCCCGTTGCGGTCCCGCGTCAACGCCACGGTCACGGTGGTCCACCCCGGCATCGACCGCGAGCGGTTCGCCACCGCCGACGGCGGACCGGTCCGCCGCGACCTCGGGCTGACGCCGGAGGCCCCGGTCGTGGGCATCGTCGCGCGACTGCAGCCGTGGAAGGGGCAGGACGTCTTTCTCCGCGCGGCCGCACGGATCGCCGCCCGACGGACCGATGCCCACTTCCTCGTGGTGGGCGGCGCGGAGATGGGATGGGAGCAGGGGGACTACCCCAGGGCCCTCCGAGACCTGGCCCAGGAACTCGGGATCGCCGACCGCGTCACGTTCACCGGGCAGGTCGACGACCCTGCACCGTGGACGGCAGCCTGCGACGTCGTCGTCAGCGCGTCGACGCAGGAGCCGTTCGGCATGGCGATCTGCGAGGCCCAGGCGGCCGGACGCGCCGTGGTGGCGGTCGCCGAGGGCGGACCGCTGGAGATCATCGAGGACGGCGTGTCCGGGCTCCTGCGGCCGCGTGACCCCATCGACTTGGCCGAGGCGGTGCTGACGCTCCTGGCCGACGGGGATCTCCGTCGGCGGGTCGAGAGCGGGGCGGCGGCGACGGCCCGCGACCGCCACGACGGCGCCCGGATGGCGCGCGAGCTGGGCCGGCGGTTGCGGGCGGTGGCTGCGTGAGCTTCGAGCGCCTCGCCGTCGCGCCGACGCACGCCCGGCGGGTCGCGCCCGGGCTGCCCGCGTTCACCCGGACCCACGCGGAGGTCGCGGCGACGCTGCTGACCGCGGCCGTGGTCCTCATGGGCGTTACGGTCGTGCCGGAGCGGCTGGGCATGAACCTCCTGTTCCCCACGCTGGGCGCGCTGGCGCTCGTCGTGGCGGTGGTGAACCCCCGTCTCGAGCTCTCGCTGCTCGCGATCGCGATCTACCTGACGTGCGTCGACGGCCCGCTGAAGCTGATGAGCGGCAACGACCGGGCGACGATCCTGCGCGACGTCCTGATCCTCGCGGTCGTCTTCGGCGTCGCGGTCCGCACCGTGGTCGAGGATCGCGCGCTGCCGAGGATCCCGTATCGCGGCGCGCTGCTCTGCCTGGTCCTGGCGGTGCTCGTCCAGGCCTTCAACCCGCGCACGCCAGGGATCGTCGGATTCGTCGCCGGGGCTCGCCAGCAGCTCGAGTTCGCTCCGCTGTTGCTGCTCGGCGTGATCGTCGCCGCACGACGCGACCTGCTCCCGGTCGTCGGGGCCGTGCTCCTCGCGGTCACGCTGCCGAACGTGGTCGCCGCCGTGATCCAGAGTGGGCTCACACCCGATCAGTTCGCGTCGTGGGGCTCGGGCTACGCGGACCGGGTCCTCGGTCAGGGTGGGTTCGCCAACGCGCCGCGGACCTTCTACGAGGGTGGTACGTCGGATCGGGTGCGCCCCTTCGGGCTCGGGTCCGATGCCGGAGCAGCGGGCATCCTCGGCTGGCTCAGCGTGCCGTTCGCGCTGGCGTTCCTGCTGGGGGCACGCGTCCGCTACCGCGTGTGGCTGGGCTTCGGCGGCTTCGCCCTGTGCGCGGTCGCCGTCCTGACCTCGCAGTCACGCGGCGTGTTCATCTGCGTCCTCGTCGCCCTGCTGGCGTTCTTCGCCATCCGCACGAGGTCCCGGAACGCCGCCTCGACGCTGGCGGCTCTCGGGGCGGCCGGTGTGCTGATCGCCCTCTTCCTGTCGGTCTTCGTCGCGACGGCGGACCCGGCGTCGCTGACGCGTCTGAAGACGGTGTCGCCGGGCCAGGCGGCGTCCACGATCGCTGAGCGCAGAGGTTCGCTGGCGTTGGTGCCGGACTACGTCGTGTCGTATCCACTCGGCGTGGGGCTCGGGCGCTCCGGGCCCGGTTCGGGTGCCGTGGGTGCGCCGAGCGGCCTGGACTCCGAGAACCAGTTCAACTTCCTGATCGGCGAGCTCGGCATCCTCGGGCTCGTGGCGTTCACGGTGCTCTGGCTCTGCGTGGTGCGGGATGCCGTCCGGTTGGCCCGACGGGAGGAGGACGAACGGCGACGCGCGTTGTGGAGCGCGGTGGCGGCCGCGCTGCTGGCGGCGACCGCCGTCTGGTTCCAGGCGACCCCGACGACCTCGACGCCGATCGCTCCGCTGTTCTGGTTGCTCGCGGGAGTGGTCGGTGCCGCGGCGATGGACCGGCGCGCCCGGTCGGTCCCCGGCTGAGCCTCGTCAGGCGTCAGGTCCGCCCGAGGTCCTCCGGGCTGCGAACCATCGGGACGTCCGCGCTCTCATCAGGTCGACCGCGCGTGCTCGGACCATCGAGAGGTCTTCCTTCCGTACGACGACCAGCTCCCTGACGGGCACTGCGATCTCGCGCGATGTCAGCAGGCAGAGCGCGGCGAAGGTGACGCTGTAGGCAGCCAGGCTGGTGAGGGCCGCGCCCTCCCCGCCGAGGACCGGCAGGAGGAGCAGCAGCATCGGGACGGTGATGATGAGCGCCAGGAAGTCCGCGGCGGACGCGAGCCCCGGACGACCGACCGTGCGCAGGCCGTACCCCAGCGAGGCGGTCCCGACCGTCGGGATCTGTGCGGCGAGGAGGATCAGCAGCATGGGCTCCGCTTCGGTGAACTCCGAGCCGAACAGCACGCGCAGCATCGGGTAGGAGGCGAGCGCGACGGCGGTGACGGCGACGGCGGCGGCGGCCAGTGACATGCGTGTCGCCCGACCGATCAGCGAGTGCTCGCCGACGGCTACCGCCGGCACCGTGACGCTGGCCAGGGGCGTGACGACGACCGTCGAGATCCCGGCGACGGTGACCGCCACCACGTAGAGGCCGAGCTCCCTCGGGCCGACGATGCCGAACATCAGGATCTGGTCGAGCCGGACGTTGGCGAGCGTCGCGATGAGGCCGGGGGTCGTCCTCGACGCGTAGCTGACGTAGGCGCGGGCCAGCAGCCTGTCGAAGTGCAGCCGACGCACCGGAGGGGGGCGCAGGCCGACGTAGGCGAGCCCGCCGGCGAAGGTGACGCCGATCGTCGCCAGCGCCGCGGTCCCGACCGTGAGCTCCCCGAGCGAGACCAGCGTGACGATGACGACCGCGTAGGCCCACGGCGGGATCGCGCTCGCCAGGGCGGCGCGGGTCCAGCGGCCCTGGCCGATGGCGATCCCGGTGACCACCGGGACGAGCAGCCCGAAGGGCAGCGCGATCAGACCGAGCTCGACGTAGCGTTCGACGTCCGCGTTCCCGTCGGCGATCACGGCCGCGAAGGGCCAGCAGGCGACGGCCAGCACGACAGCCGCCGCGAACATCACCGGTGCGACGGTCCCGATCGTCGTCGCGGTCGAGCGTCCCCGCGCGGTGTGCTGGCTCACGAACTCCGACGCGCTGAACTGGGCCACGAGGCCGATGAGCCCGAGCGGCGCCACGATCGCTGCGAGCGCGCCGCGGCCCTCGGGCGCGAGGGCACGCGCGATGATCGGACCGGTGAGCAGCCCCGCGGTGACCGCGAAGGCGCTCGCCGCGGCGACGAGGGCAGCGGCCCGCGTGAGCGAGGTCTGTCGCGGAGCGACGGTGCTCTGCTCGAGGTCGGTCACGGAGCGGGGGCAGCGCCTGTGTCGTGGAGCACCCGCGCGGCCAGGACGGGCCAGTCGTAGCGCGCGGCGTAGAGGCTGCGGCCCGCGCGTCCCTGCTCGTCACGCAACGACGCGTCGTTCGCGAGCGCCGCGGCGGTTCCCGGGATCCAGTCCCCTCCGCGTCCGGCGCCGGGCAGCCCCCGGACGAGCGCCTCGAGGTCCGGGTCGGTCGAAGGCCCGACGCTCCCGACGACCGCGACACCGTGTTGCAGGGCCGCCATCACCGTGCCGCGTCGCGTGCTGATCCCGTCGACGAACGGGCTGATGAGCATGTCCGCAGCGGCGAGGTGCGCCGCGAGCTCGTGCGCAGGGAGATGGCCGGGACAGCGCTCCCGGTCGTCCCCGGGCTCCAGGAGCCGCTGCCGGCCGGCCCCGAGCGACAGGACGAGCGTGTCGGGGCGGACCGACACCACCGCGTCGACGGCTCGCCTCGCGATCTCGTCGTCGTGGGAGGGATGGCCCGTGGAGAACGTCGCGACGATCAGCCGGTCCGTCGCATCCAGTGCTGCGCGCGCGGCGTCCCGCTGTGCCCGGCGGTCGGGGAGGTTGGATCCCACGGGCAGGAGCGCCGCGTCCTTCGCGCCGTGCGCCTCGAGGTACGGACGCCAGGCGTCGACGGAGACGTAAACCGCGTCGGCCAGCCTGAGCAGCGCTCGCAGCTGGGCCCGGTGGACCTGACGGAGCGCGGCCCAGCGCACACCGGGGTTCATCACGACCGTCTCGTGGCACATGACGACGAGGGTGAGCGACGGGTACCGCCGGCGGAGGCGCCGCATCGCGCGCACGAACCGCAGGGCGACGCCTGCGCGCCCGAACGAGAACGGGTTGTACTGCACCATCAGCACCGTGTCGGACGGCGCGACCGCATCGTCGATGCTCTGCGCGGTGCCGGCGGTCCCGCCGTGAAAGCTGGCGGTTTCGACGCGGGCGTCCGCGCCGAGCCCGGTGAGGGCGTGCGCGAGCGCGTGCGCGTACTGCTGGATCGCGTCGGTCGCGGCGCCGCTCTCGCCGCAGAGCAGCACGATGCTGGGCTGTCGCTCAGGCACGACGGCCCGCCGAGAGCAGGCGCGAGTAGCAGGTGAGCGTGCGCTCCGCCGCCGCCGACCAGCTGTACGCGGCCGCGGATGCGGTCGCTGCCGCACCCATGCGCGTGCGGAGGCTCTCGTCGCTGGTGATCCGCCGGATCGCCTGGCCGACGGCGGCCGGGGTCCGGTCGACGAGGTAGCCGCTGACGCCGTCGTCGACGAGGTCCTCGATGCCGTTGACCCTGGTCGCGATGATCGGCAGCCCCGCCGCGGCCGCCTCGAGCGCGACCAGCGGGAACGCCTCGTAGGCGGTCGGGAACACGAAGGCGTCCGCGGCGGCGAAGTGGTCGCGAGGCTCGGAGGTCGGCCCCAGGAACGCGACACGGTCCGCGATGCCCAGCTCACGGGCCCTCGTCCGGTGCGCCTGCGGCTCCCCCGGACCGACGACGGCGAAGCGAAGCCGCTCCGAGCCGGTGGCCTCGACGGCCTGCGCGAACCCCTCGAGCGCGATCCCCAGGCCCTTGCGATGCCAGTCCCCGCCGAGGAACAGGACGACGACGTCGTCCTCACGGAATCCGGCGCGGGCACGAACGGCGCCGCGAGCACCGTTCGTGGCGGTCCCGTCGTCGGAGTGGCCGTTCGGTATCACCGTGCACGGAATGGCGGGATAGAACCGCGCGAGCTCGCTGCGGATGCCCGACGACGCGGCAGCGAACTCGCGCACACGGCCCCGCCGGTAGGCGTGGCGCTCGGCGGCCAGCGCCAGGCGCATGTCGACCCGCCGGTTGATCGCGCGCAGGGGGCCGCCGTCGACCGCGAGGACGTCAGCTGGGAGCTCTTGGAAGGCGGCGTGACAGAACTGCACCGACACCAGGTCGGAGGACCGCGGGTGCAGCGCGCCCATGCTGTGCACCAGGTCGGCGTCGATGCCGCCGAGCAGCGCGCCGGCGCGTGCGTAGAAGGCGGAGAAGAACAGCGGCACCGGCGTCTGCGGCACACGAACCCGCGTCCACCGCACGAGCTCACGGAGCTCCGGCGCGAGGGTGGTCGCCACCACGTGGAACTCCACCTCGTCGTGGGTGTGCCGCACGAGTTCGGCGAGCGACCGCTCCATGCCGCCCCGGTCATGCACTCCATGGGCGACGAGCGCGACACGAGGCTTTGTCACGGGCGCAGAGTATCGTGGCGGCGATGGAGCGCATCGCCCGCACCGAGGTGCTCGTGATCGCGACTCAGGGCCCTGGCTCGGGGGACGAGCGGCGCATCGTGACCCTCCTCGGCGAGGGTGGCACCGAGGTCCACGGTTTCGATCGCGGACACAAGATCCGCTCGGGCCTCGCCTTGCTGCGGCGCCTCGTCGGGCCGGAGCGCCCGCGCATCGCCGTCATCGAGGGCACCGGCCTGGGGGCCGGCCTCCCGGCACTGCTCGCGCGCCTCGTGCGGCGCACGCCGTTCGTGATCTCGACGGGAGACGCCGTCGGCCCGTTCTTCGCGCTGCGCGGTCCCGTGAGCGGTCTCGTCGGAGCGGTCTACGAGCGCGCCCTGTACCGCGCGGCGGCGGGAGTCATCGGCTGGACTCCGTACCTCGCGGGCCGCGCGCTGACGCTCGGCGCGCGGCGAGCGATCACGGCCGAGAACTGGGCGGAAGGCAGCTTCGACGCCGACGCGCGCGAGCGTCTGCGGGGTGCGCATGGCATTCCGGAGCAGGCCGTGGTCTTCGGGATCGCGGGGTCGCTGACGTGGTCACGGCGACGTGGCTACTGCTACGGGCTGGAGCTCGTGCGGGCGGCTCGGTCGTGCTCCCGTCCTGACCTCCGCGTGCTGATCGTCGGCGACGGTGACGGGCGGGACCGCCTGGAGCGCGAGGCCGGGGGGGACCAGCGGGTGATCTTCACCGGGCGGGTGCCCTCCGCGGAGGTCCCCGGGCTGCTGAGCGCGATGGACGTCGTGAGTCTCCCGCAGTCCCGTGACGGGGTCGGGGCCTTCCGGTACACGATCAAGCTGAGCGAGTACCTGGCCTCCGGCGCACGGATCGTGACCGGCCGGCTGCCGTTCGCGTACGACCTCTCCGACGCCCCGATCACCAGGCTCGCCGGCGCGATGCCGTGGAACGACGCCTACGTCGCCGCGCTCGCGGACTTCATGGAGACCGCGCGGGCGGCGCCGGACCGCGCTCCCTGCGTCCTGCCCGCGTTCGACCGTGACCGGCAGCAGGTACGCGTACGAGCGTTCATCGACGACGTGCTCGAGGAGTTGCACTCCGACTGATCAACAGGCGCGAGCGAGCCGCGACAGCAGGAGCTCGCACGAACTGCGCCAGTTGAGTCGCGTGAGGTGATCGTCGCGCGCCGCGGTGGCGAGCGCGCGGTACCGGTCCTGGTCGTCCAGCAGCGCGCCGACCGCCGCGGCGTGCTCCTCTGGCGAGGCGTCTGCCGGCAGCAGCAACCCGGTCCGCCCGTCGAGCACCGCACTGGAGAGGCCACCCGCGTCGCAGGCGACGGTCGGGACGGCGTGGGCTGCCGCCTCCGCGACGACGATGTCGAACGCCTCGGCCCGCGACGGCAGCAGGAGCAGATGCGTGCGCTCGAGCAGCCGCCGTAGGGTGGCCTCACCCTCAGGTGACCGGCGCGGCAGGAACCCCACGTGCTCGACGAAGGGCGGCAAGGGTGTCCCGTGAGGAGGCGCCTGCCCGACCATCGTGAGGTGGACCTGCCGCCCTCTCTCGACCAGGGCCTGCGCGACCGCGATGGCGAAGTCCCCGCGCTTGCGCTGCCAGTCCGCGCCGATCCATGCGAGCCGGCAGACGTCT
>NZ_JBFIGP010000107.1:0-11093 GCF_041602235.1 Paraconexibacter sp. | reverse complement strand
GCGCACCCGCCGTCAGCTCCATCCCCGACGTGTCGGGTCGCTGGCTGGCCGCGCTGGAGCGGGTCAGCAGGCCCGCGCGCGGACGCCGCCACTCGACCTCGCCCTCGCCGAGCGCGAGCGCCGCCTGCCCGCCGACCGGAAGCGGATCGGGGTCCTCCGCGGGCGCGTCCTCCACCGCGCTGGGCGGCGGCGCAACGGGCTCGGGCTCCGGGACCTCGGCTGCCTCGTCCGCCGGCTCGGGCGGCGTGCCCGCGGCGGGGCGGCCGTCGACGATCGTGGGCTCCACCACCACCGGAGCGTCGGTGTCACCCCAGATGTCGGGGTAGCGCAGCGACCCGTCGAGCTGGCCGGTGCGGTCGTCCCGTACGCGCGGCTCGCTGTCCTGCGGCTCCGGCGGGAGCACGGGCGCCGCGGACGGCGTCTCGGCCGCGGCGGTCCCCGGCCCCGTGCGACGGACGCCCGAGGACGTCGTACCGCGGTCCGTGGACGGCGCGGAGGGCCGCAGCGCCCGCGTGGTGTCGACCACGCCGGTCGCCGTGGCCTGCACCACGCCGGCGACCGAGGCACCCGTCAGCAGGAGCGTCCCGGCGAGCAGGAGGAACAGCGCGATGATGTGGGCGCCGATGGTGGAGAACGCCGAGGAGGTGCCCCAGAAGAGGGCAGCACCCACGACGCCGCCCCGATCGCTGTACACGTCCGGGTTCCACAGGTCGGACCGCGGTCCGTCGGGTCCGATGCCCAGGGTCCCGGCGGCCAGCATCAGGGTGAGCGCCAGCAGCAGGCACACGGCGCCCGCGCGGAACGGACGCACCCCGGCGGGAAGGACCGGACGCAGGACGAGCACGACCCCCGCCCCGGCCACCGCGACCGGAGCCACGTAGGCGATCTGTCCGGCGAGCCGGCGCAGGCCGTCGACGATCGCCTCGCCCGCCGCACCGCCGTACCACTCGAGGTAGAGCGGGAAGGCGAGGAACACCCCCACCGCGACGAGCCCGAGCCCGATGAGGTCCAGGTGGCGCTGCTCGAGCACGGGGATGCGAGGCGCCCGGCCGCTGGCCCGGCGGGCGCGGGCCTTCGGCGCTGACGCGCCCTTGGCCGTCGGGCGGGGGCGGGCACCGGAGGACGTGCGCGAGCGCGACGCGCCGGTCTTGCGGGTCTTCGTCGTCGGCATAGGTCTGTCCGTGGGTTCGACGCCGCGCCCCCCTCCCCTGCCTTCCGCGACCGTCCTAAACGTTGGTAAAGCGCGCTCGGTGCGGGCAGCCCCGACGTACGATGTGGAGGTGACCGACACGGATCGTGCTCCGCGGGTCCTCGTGGTCGAGGACGACGAGGACATCGCCCAGGTGCTCCAGCGCTCGCTGCGCATGGAGGGCTACGAGGTGCGTACCGCCGGGGACGGCCAGGCCGCGCTGGACGCTGCCGGCACGTTCGTCCCGGATCTCGTGATCCTCGACCTCGGGTTGCCCAAGCTCGACGGCATCGAGGTCGCCAAGCGCCTGCGGGAGGACGACGACGTCCCGATCCTCATGCTGACCGCCCGCGACGCCCTGGACGCCCGCGTCGAAGGACTCGATGCCGGTGCGGACGACTACCTGGTCAAGCCGTTCGAGCGTCAGGAGCTGCTGGCCCGGATGCGAGCGCTCCTGCGTCGTCGCCCGCCGCGTGGCTCGGCGTCCCTGGTCGCCGGCGACCTCCGGCTGAACCCCGACACGCACGAGGTGCACCGTGGGGAGCGCGTGCTCGAGCTCACGCAACGCGAGTTCGAGCTGCTCGAGTACCTGATGCGCAACGAGCGGATCGTCGTGCCCCGGCAGCGGCTGCTCGAGGAGGTGTGGGGCTACGACCCGTTCGCGACGACCAACACGATCGAGGTGTTCGTGTCCAACCTGCGGCGCAAGCTCGAGGCCGACGGCGAGCCGCGACTGCTCCACACGATCCGCGGCGCGGGATACGTCCTGCGCGCCTGACCGGGCATGACCGCGCTCTTCCACCGGATCCCGATCCGCTGGCGTCTCGCCGGGGGCTCCGCGGTGCTGACGCTGGTCATCCTGACGACCTTCGCCGTCATCGTCGGCCATCTGACGACCACCCGGATCCGGACGGACTTCAACGAGCAGACCGCCCGTGCCGCCGACGAGCTCGTCGACGTGGTGGACGCGCGCTACAACATCGAGAACGGCACGGTCGAGTTCGTCCGGCCCAACCTCCAGTTCTACGCGACGGCCGACAACGCCGTGATCCGGGTGCTGACGCAGGACGGCACGCGCGTGCGATCGTTCCCCAAGCGCACCCCCGACTTCGGCCTGCAGCCCGACGGCGGGGTCGACGTCAAGGGGTTCCGCGTCGAGACGCGCAGCTTCGCGCTCCCGCTCGGCGGGTTCATCCTGGTGCAGTACGCGCGCCGGCTCGCGGAGGTCAACGCCACGATCGACCGCGTCCAGTTCTTCCTCTTCACCGGCGTCCTGGGTGGTGCGGCGTTCGCGCTGATGGCCGGGCTCCTGATCGCCGGCAACGCGATGCGTCCGATCCGGCGCCTGACCGAGACCACGCGGGAGATCGCCCGCACGCGCGACACCAACCGCCGCATCTCCGTCCCCGAGGCCACCGACGAGGTCGCGGAGCTGGCGCGCACGCTCGACGAGATGCTGCTCGCGCTCGAGTCCAGTCGCGCGGAGACCGCGGCCACGCTCCTGCGCCAGCGGGCGTTCGTCGCCGACGCGTCGCACGAGCTGCGCACCCCGCTCACCAGCGTGCTGGCGAACCTCGAGCTGCTCTCCGACGTGCTGGACGGTGACGAGGGCGAGGCAGCGCGATCCGCGCTGCGCTCGTCGCACCGGATGCGACGGCTGGTCGCGGACCTGCTGCTGCTCGCCCGTGCGGACGCGGGGCGGCAGGTCCGGCACGTACCCACCGACGTGTCGCAGATCGTCGTCGACGCCGCGGCGGAGCTCGGACCGGTGCTCGCCGATCACGAGCTGTCGGTCCACCCCTCCGGAGCGGCCGTGGTCTCCGGAGCCGGGGACGAACTGCACCGGCTGGCGCTCAACCTGATGGAGAACGCGGTCAACCACACGCCCCCGGGGACGCGCATCGACGCGGCGATCGAGCGCGAGAACGGGCACGTCCGCCTCGTCGTGGAGGACGACGGTCCGGGCGTCCCGCCGGAGGTGCGCGACCGGCTGTTCGAGCGCTTCGTCCGGGGTGACGGCGACCGCGGTGGCTCGACCGGCCTGGGCCTGGCGATCGTCCGCGCGGTGGCGGAGTCGCACGGCGGCTCCGTCCACCTCGAGGACTGCACGCCGCACGGCGCGCGGTTCGTCGTCACCCTGCCCGCCTCCGGGCAGGTCGACCCGGCGTCCGCGCCCGCGGCGTCCGCGCGCTCCTAGATCTCGACGACCACCGGCAGCACCATCGGCCGGCGCTTGAGGCGCTTGAAGACGAACGCGGCGAGATCGTCGTGGAGCTGCTGCTGGAGCAGGTCGATCTCCTTGATGTCGTCCTTGGCAGCGCCCTCGAGCGATGCCTCGACGACCTCGCGAAGCTCATCGAGCAGCCGGTCGGCCTCGTCCTTGAACGGGACGCCCCGGAAGATGACCTCCGGGTCGGCGACCGAGCTGCCGTCCTGCTCGCTGATCGTGGCGACGACCACGAAGATGCCGTCGGCGCTGAGCATCCGGCGATCGCGCAGCGCGGCGTCGGCCGGCTCGCCGAGATCCACGCCGTCGACGAAGATCACGCCGCTGCGCTCCTTCTCGCCGAACGCGGCGCCGTTCTCGTCGATCTCCAGCGGCAGGCCGTTCTCGCCCCGGAAGATGTTCTCGGCGGGAACCCCCACCTTCTCGGCGAGCTCGCCGTGGAGCTTGATGCGCTTGTGGTCGCCGTGGAACGGCATCACGTACTTCGGCTTGGTCAGGTTGAGCATCAGCTTGATCTCCTCCTGATAGCCGTGGCCGGAGGCGTGGATCGGGGCGTCGGCGGTCGTGATCACCGTGCAGCCGATCTGGTAGAGCCGGTCGACCGTGTCGTTGACGGCCCGCTCGTTGCCGGGGATCGGCGTGGCGCTGAAGACGACGGTGTCCCCGTCGTGCAGCTCGACCTGATGGTGGTCCTTGTGGGCCATCCGCCGCAGGGCGCTCAGGGGCTCCCCCTGGGACCCGGTCGAGATCACGACGATCTTCTCGTCGGGGAAGTTGTCGAGCTCCCGGGGCTGCACCAGCATGCCCTCGGGGACGTCGATGTGCCCCAGCGAACGACCGATGTTCACGTTCTTCTTCATCGAACGCCCGATCAGGCAGACCTTGCGGCCGTTGGCCGACGCAGCGTCGACCACCTGCTGCACGCGGTGGATGTTCGAGGCGAAGCAGGTCACGACGATGCGGCCCTCGCAGCGGCCGAACACCTCGGTGAGGTGCGGCCCGGCGACGGACTCCGACGGGGAGAACCCGGGCCGGTCGGCGTTGGTGGAGTCGCCGCACAGCAGCAGCACGCCGCGCTTGCCGAGCTCCGCCAGACGCTGCACGTCCGCCGGCTTGCCGTCCACCGGGGTCTGATCGAACTTGTAGTCCCCCGTGATGAGCACGGTGCCCAGATCGGTGGTCAGCGCGACCGCCCGCATGTCGGGGATCGAGTGCGTGAGGTGCACGAGCTCCAGGTCGAACGGACCGACCTCCAGGATCTCGCCCGGCTGGACGTCGTGGCACTCCACCAGCTTGCCGAGCTTGTGCTCGTCGAGCTTGGAGCGAGCCATCGCCATGGTCAGCGGGCCGCCGTACACGGGCGGGGCGTTGTCGGCGCCGAGCTCCCGCAGCATCCACGGCAGGGCGCCGAGGTGGTCCTCGTGCCCGTGCGTGATGACGATCGCCTCGATGTCGTCGACGCGGTCGCGCAGGTAGTTGAAGTCCGGGAGGACGAGGTCGATGCCGACCATCTCCGCGGTCGGGAAGCGCAGGCCGACGTCGACGACGACGATGTGGTCGTCGTACTCGACGACCGTCATGTTCTTGCCGATCTCGCCGAGGCCGCCGAGCGGCAGGACGCGCAAGGGTGTGGTGCTCACGTGTGTGTTGTCTCCAGGAGTCCGCGACGCTCGAGCATCGCGCGAATGGTTGCCGTCTCTTCGGCGTCCGCCTCCACATAGGGCAGGCGGGGTCGGCCGACGGGATGGCCGAGAAGGTTCAGGGCCGCCTTGGTGCAGACGGCGGCGGGGGCGACGCTCAGGGCGTCGAAGACCTCGACGAGGGACGCATGGATCGCCGCCCGCTCGCCGGGCTCGTCGACCATCCTGCGCATCTCGGGGCCGACGATGTGGCTGGCCACGAGGATGCCGCCGGCGCCGCCCAGGTCCAGCGTCAGGGCGAGCACGTCGTCGTTGCCCGCGTAGAGGGCGAGACCGTCGACCACTGCCAGGTTGTCGTTGTTGGCCTGTTTGACGCCCTCGATGTGGTCCAGCTGCGCGAGTTCCGCCAGCAGGTCGTTGGGCATGTCCGATCCGGTGCGCTGCGGGATGTTGTAGAGGATGATCGGGCGGTCGGCGGCACGGCTGACCTCGCGGTAGTGGGCGAGGATCCCGCGCCGGTTGGGCCGGTTGTAGTACGGGTTGACGCTCAGGAGCGCGTCGACCCCGAGCTCGCAGGCCCGTTCGGTCAGGTGGATCGCGTGGCGGGTGTCGTTGGAGCCGACGCCGCCGATGACGGTCAACCCCTGCGGACGCTCTCGCACGGCGAGGCCGATGAGGGCGAGATGCTCCTCGTCGTCCAGGGTGGCTGCCTCCCCCGTCGTTCCGGCGACGACGACACCGTCGGAGCCGTTCGCGGCGAGGTGGTGCAGGAGGGAGACGAAGGCCTCCTCATCGATACCGCCCGCGTCATCGAACGGCGTGATGATCGCGGTGATGATGGCTCCCAGACCGGGCATGGCACCGAGTATCCCAGGCCCGGCACCGGCGCTGCACCTCGAGGGTCCTCCGACGGCCGGAGGGCCGGGCACGCCCCGCGGATCCGTTCGCCGCGCAGCGTACCCTCGGCCGGTGACCTGGTCCGCCGATCCTCCCTCCACGGAGCTCACCGTGGAGATCGTGGCCGTGCGGTGGCGGGCCGAGGACGGGGAGTTCGCCGTGCTCGTCGGCGTCACGGAGGCGGGCGACGAGATCACCCTGACGGGCCCCCTCGGACACGTCGCCGAGGGCGAGACCGCCGACGTCGGCGGCGAGTGGCGCGAGCACCCCCGGCACGGGCGCCAGTTCCTCGCGCGGCGGGTCATGGTGCACGAGCCCGCCAGCGACCAGGCGATCCTCGCGTACCTCTCGGCGATCAAGCACGTCGGTCCCAAGGGAGCCCAGTGGCTCTACGACCGCCACGGGGTCGAGGTCCTGGCGCGCATCGATGCCGACCCGAAGGGCCGCCTCCACGAGGTACCCGGGATCGGGAAGGCGAAGATCGGCGAGGCCGTGGAGTCGTGGGAGGAGACGGGCGCCCTGCGTGCGGTGCGGCTCTTCCTCGAGACGCACGGCGTCCCGGCGCCCGTGGCTGCGCGGATCTACCGCGCGTTCGGGGCGGGCGCGATCGACACGCTGCGGACCGACCCGTACGCCCTCACCCAGGTCGAGGGGATCGGCTTCAAGACCGCCGACGCGCTCGCCCGGGCGCTCGGGACACCGCTCGACGCGACCGGCCGGCTCGACGCGGGCGTGGTGCACGCGCTGGACCTCGCCGAGGTCGACGGGCACTGCTTCCTGCCCCGCCCCGCGCTCGTGGCGCGCGCGGCGGAGCTCCTGGACCGGGACGCGAGCGATCGTCTCGACGAGCTCGCTGCCCGGGGAACGATCGAGATCGACGAGCACGATCGTGTCGCGGAGGCGCGCCTGGCCGCCATCGAGCGTGGTCTGGCCCGCCGTGCCCGGGAGCTCGCGCGCGACGAGCCGGCGCTGCAGGTCGCCGACCCGCAGCGCCCGACGGCCGGCGCGCTCGTCCCGACCGACGAGCAGTGGGGCGCGGTGGAGCGCGTGCTCGAGCACCGCCTCTCGATCCTCACCGGCGGGCCGGGCACCGGGAAGTCCTCGGCGATGCGGGCGCTCGTCGACGTCCTGCGGGAGGCACGGGCGAGCGTGCGGCTGTGCGCTCCGACCGGGAAGGCGGCGCGTCGCCTGGCCGAGGTGGCGGGCGTCGAGGCGACCACCATCCACCGGCTGCTGGAGTACGTCCCCGGCGAGGGCTTTACCCGCGACGAGCACGACCCGATCCCAGGCGCCGACGTCCTGATCGTCGACGAGGCCTCGATGCTCGACGTCCGTCTCGCCGCCGCCCTGTTCGCCGCGGTCGGCCCGAAGACCCACGTCCTCCTGGTCGGGGACGTCGACCAGCTGGCGCCGGTGGGGCCCGGGCGGGTCCTGGAGGACCTCATCGCCTCCGAGGTGGTCCCGACCACGCGGTTGACGGCGATCTTCCGCCAGGCGGCCCGCTCGCTCATCGTGCGCGCCGCCCACGCGATGAACCACGGCGAGCCGCTCCCCACCACCCCGGGGCCCGACGACCTCCGCGACTTCTTCCTGATCGCGCGGGACGACCCGCGGTCCACGTTCGAGGAGATCTGCGACCTGGCGGCGACGCGTCTGGCGGCCCACTACGGGCTCGCGCCGGTCGGCGACGTGCAGGTGCTCGCACCGATGCACAAGGGTCCGCTCGGGATCGACGCCTTCAACGAGGCGCTCCGCGCGCGGCTCAATCCGGACGGCACGGCCATCCCGGGCACGGGGCTGCGCCTCAACGACCGGGTCCTCCAGACGAAGAACGACCACGAGCGCGAGCTGATGAACGGCGAGCTCGGCGTGCTCGTGCACCACGACGCCGAGCGCGGTCACGTGATCTTCGCGGGGGACGACGGCCGCAGGGTCTCCCTACCGATGAGCGCGACGCAGACGCTGCGCCTCGCCTACGCGACCTCGGTGCACAAGGCACAGGGCTCGCAGGCCAAGGCGGTGGTCGTACCGCTGTTCCGCGGTCACGCGATCATGCTCACCCGCAACCTGCTGTACACCGCGATCACGCGCGCCGAGCGCGTCTGCGTGCTCGTCGGGGACCCCTCCGCGCTGCAGATCGCCGCGCGGCGCCGTGACGCGACCACGCGGCACACGCGGCTCGCCGAGCTCGTCTCGCGCGACGGCTGACTGTCCCGGGCGCGGCTCGGGGCGGGGCGCGCGGGTGCGGTCCGCGTGTCAGCGCACGCCGATGAGGTCCACGACGAAGACCAGGGTCTCGTCGGGGCCGATGACGCCGCCCGCCCCGCGCTTCCCGTAGCCGAGCATCGGCGGGATCGTGATGCGACGGCGTCCGCCGACCTTCATGCCGGCCACGCCCTGGTCCCAGCCGGCGATGACCTGACCCTTGCCGAGCCCGAACTTGAACGTGTCGCCGCGGTCCCAGGAGGCGTCGAACTGCTTGCCGTTGGACCACGAGACCCCGACGTAGTGAACCTCCACCGTGCGTCCGGGGGTGGCCTCCTCGCCCTCGCCGACGACGAGATCGTCGAGCTCGAGCTGATAGGACGGGTCGGTCCCGACGGGAACCTCGACGGTGGGCTTCTCGCTGAGCGGCATGTCCGCCACGCTACCGATCAGTCCTCGGGCGGGGCGACCGGCGCCGCATCGAGGGTGGCCTTCAGGGCCAGCAGCGCCGCGGCGAGCTCCGCGACGACCGCACCCAGCGGGCGGGCCTCCTCGGGCACCGCCTCCTCCCCGCGCCGGGCGGCCGAGAGCTCGCGGGCGAAGCCTCGGACGCCGTAGGTGAGGCGGGTGCGCACCGCCGCGGCGGCATCGACCACGCGGTCGCGGTCGTCGCGGGCCGCGGCCTGCGTCTGCGGGTCCAGGGCGTCCCAACGAGCGCGGAGCTCCTGCGCCGTGCGCAGGTGGGCGTGCGCGCGGCGGATCAGGATGGCGGACTGCAACGCGGCCACGACTAGGCCTCGATCCGCATGAGCGTGAGGACACGACGGCCCAGGCGGATGGGCCCGTCCATCTCGACCCGGCCGTCGGCGAGCCGCGCGAGCGCCGCCCGTCCTCGCGGGCTGGTGGGCAGCGGCAACCCGGAGGCCTGCGGTACGGAGACCAGGAGCAGGACGTCGGGCAGCCGCCCGGTGACCTCGAGGTCGACGGGATGGTCACCGCGGGAGTCCGACACCTCGATCACCGTGCCCGAGAACGCGATCCGCACGGGCGGGAACCCCTCGACGAACCGCAGCACGACGATGCCGGAGGTGCCACGGGCCAGCGCCGGGTTCCGCTGGACCCCGGCGCGCAGCAGCGCCAGGACGGACGGGGCCAGGGAATCGGGGCCGAGGCCGCCGAGACGGACCTCGACGGTCTCACCCAGCTCAACGCTCATCACGCCGCCGGTCCGAGACGGCCTGGTCATCGGACCTCAGCGCATCGGTGTACCGGCGCGGGACGCGTGGTCCGCCGACCGCGTCCTCCTGCTCCCAGAGCGTGACCACGACGAGCTCCGCGCCGGCGGGACGACAGACGAACACGACCGCCCGGTCGACGGCGTCGCGGACGTACCACGACCCGCGGGCTCCGGTCGCACCGTCGGGGGCGTGGTCCTCCACCCGTCCGGCGGCCCAGGCCCGCGCGACGCGCTCGATGATCTCCGGCCGGACGTCGGTGGCCCCCACGCGTGTCCCGACGCGCTGGCGGAAGCGCTCCGCGGCGTGGTCGGTGACCGCCACGAGGGGAGCGGCAGAGCCGGGTGCGGGCGGTGCGGGCACCCGGCGAGAGTAGCGACCCCGTCGTGCCGTCAGCCGGTGCGCAGCGGCTCGAAGGCGTGACGCTCCCGGGCCTCGACGTGGTGGACCACCGCATCGGTCGCCCGCGCGATCCGGTGCGGCAGATCGATGCCGAGCCACCGAGAGAGGCCCACGGGCAGGGTGCTCACGACGATCTCGTCGTAGCGGCGGGGATCCCACTCGTCGAGGACCGCGGTGACCGGGTCGGTGTCGCCCAGCATGCCGACCGCGTCGATGCCCGCGTCCTGCAGGCGCTCGAGCGCCGCTCGCAGCCGCGGCCCGGAGCCGCCGCTGGTGTCCTGCGGGGTGATCAGCGTCACGGTGATCGGGGCGCCGGCGGCGCGCTGCTCCAGGTCCTCGAGGAGCTCGTCGGAGTCGGCCGTCCTGTTGGCAACGACCAGCAGATGCGTGATCGGACTCATGCACCTGAAGGTACTCCCGACCCCGCCGGATCGCAACATTCCGCACAAGGGGCGGTGTCAGTCGGGCAACGGGCCCCGGTAGCGCACCTCGGGGAGCTCGAGCACCCCGTGGTCGGGGGTCGCGCCGCGGTCCACCACGTAGCCACGGCGCTCGTACATCTCGCGCACCAGGCTCCCCTCCGGGGTCCAGAGCACGGCGACGGCGTGCCCGTCGAACCGCAGCGCCCCCTCCGCCTCCCGCAGCAGCAGGCCGCCGAGGCCCGCACCCTGCGCGACCGGGTCGACGAACAGGGCGTAGATCTCCCCCGCCTCGTCGGCGTCGGCGTCACGCGCGGGGCCGAACGCCACGAACCCGTGCACGGTCCCGCCCACCTCGGCCACGATGGCGCGCACCTGCGGGTCGGCCAGTGCCGCGGTCCACTGCTCCGCCTGCTCTGCGACGGTCGGGGTCAGCTCCGGGAGCACGAGGTCCGCGAACGCCGTGTGCCACGCACGGACCTGGATCCGCGCGCACGCGGCGGCATCCCCCACGCCGGCGGGCCGGACGACCGGCCCGCTCACAGCACGTGCTCGAGCCCGACGACCGGACTCTCGGTGAGGCCCGAGACCTTCCGGACCGCGAGCACCACACCGGGCATGAACGACGACCGGTCCAGCGAGTCGTGACGGATCGTCAGCGTCTCGCCGACGCCGCCGAGGACGACCTCCTGATGCGCGACGAGGCCCGGCAGCCGCACCGAGTGGATCGTCGGCGGCTCCCCGCCGGTCGCCTGCGCCATCAGGTCGGCGGTCCGGGCCGCGGTACCGGACGGCGCGTCGAGCTTCCTGTCGTGGTGCAGCTCGATGATCTCGGCGCGGGGCATGTGGCGCGCGGCCTCGGCCGCGAAGCGCATCATC
>NZ_JBFIGP010000106.1:0-11128 GCF_041602235.1 Paraconexibacter sp. | reverse complement strand
GGAGACCTGCGGCTTGCCGACGTTCGCCTCGACGTTGAACTCCCGCTTCATGCGGTCGACGAGGATCTCGAGGTGCAGCTCGCCCATGCCGGAGATCTCGGTCTGACCGGTCTCCTCGTTGGTCTGCACGACGAAGGTGGGGTCCTCCTCGGCCAGGCGGCCCAGGGCGACGCCCATCTTCTCCTGATCGGACTTCGTCTTGGGCTCGACGGCGACCTTGATGACCGGCTCGGGGAAGGTCATCGACTCGAGCTTGATCGGCTGGTCGGGCGAGCACAGCGTGTCGCCGGTGACGACCTGCTTGATGCCGACGCCTGCGGCGATGTCGCCCGCGTAGACCTCGGTGACGTCCTCGCGGTCGTTGGCGTGCATCATCAGCAGCCGGCCCATGCGCTCGGTCTTGCCCGAGCCGACGTTGAGGACCTTGCCGCCGGCCTCGAGCTTGCCGGAGTAGACGCGGAAGTAGGTGAGCTTGCCGAAGAACGGATCGCCCATGATCTTGAACGCGAGCGCGGAGAACGGCTCGTCGTCGTCCGGCTTGCGGGTGGCCGGCTCGCCGTCGGTGCCGTCGCGGTTGGGGACGACGCCCTCCATGTCCGGGACGTCGAGCGGGCTGGGCAGGTAGGCGAGGACGGCGTCGAGCAGGGGCTGGACGCCCTTGTTCTTGAACGAGGAGCCGCACATGACCGGGGTCATGCCGATCTCGAGCGTCGCCTTGCGGATCGCCTGCTGGAGACGCTCGACGGGGATGTCGGCCTCCTCCAGGATCATCTCGACGATCTCGTCGTCGAAGTGCGAGACCTCCTCGAGCAGGTGCTCACGCGCGTCGGCGGCGGCGTCGGCGAGATCCTCGGGGATGTCCGTGATCTCGACCTCCTTGCCCAGGTCGTCCTTGTAGATGATCGCCTTCATGGCGACGAGATCGACGATGCCCTGGAACTCGGCCTCGGCGCCGATCGGGAGCTGGATCGGGACGGGGTTGGCCCCGAGCCGGTCGATCATCGTCTGGACGCTGTTCTCGAACGACGCGCCCATGCGGTCCATCTTGTTGACGTAGGCGATGCGCGGCACCGAGTACTTGTCGGCCTGGCGCCAGACGGTCTCGGACTGCGGCTCGACGCCGGCGACGGAGTCGAAGCAGGCGATCGCGCCGTCGAGGACGCGCAGCGAACGCTCGACCTCGACGGTGAAGTCGACGTGCCCGGGCGTGTCGATGATGTTGATCCGATGGCCCTCCCACTCGCAGGTGGTCGCGGCGGACGTGATCGTGATGCCGCGCTCCTGCTCCTGCTCCATCCAGTCCATGGTGGCCGCGCCCTCGTGGACCTCACCGATCTTGTACGTACGACCGGTGTAATAGAGGATGCGCTCCGTGGTCGTCGTCTTGCCGGCGTCGATGTGCGCCATGATCCCGATATTCCGGGTCTTCTCGAGTGGGAACTTACGTGGCATGACTCAGCTTCTCGATCGTTGTGGCAAAAAGAACGGGCCCCTTGGGCCCGCGCGAACCTCAGGAGGATGTCCCGTTCGTCGCGCTATGTGGCAGAGGTCTCCATCGGAATGCAACCTGCTGAACCGGGGTGAGCACAGGTGAGCACGGGAACCCCGGAAGCGGCGCGGAACCATAGCAGATCGCAGCTGGCGAACCGGGCCGCTCCGAGCGTGGTCCGAGGGGCCCGCGGCGCGCTCGCGACGGCCGGTCTGCTCGGGGTCGTCCTGCTCGTCGTCGCGACCTTCGCCACCATCATCGAGATCACCGTCGGCGGCAGCGGATCCATCACCGCCGACGTCGATCGCGAGCTGTCCGGATACGACCGCCACAGCGTGGCGCTCCTGCTCATCGGCGCCGCGGCACTGGCGATGCTGCTCGGCGCCCTGCGTGGTGCGCGGCCGGCGATGCTCGCGGTGGCCGCCTGCGGCGTCACCGTGCTGCTGATCGCGGTCCTGGGCGACGCGCCGGACCTCGACGACACCGGTCCGATCGGCGAGCTGTACGAGGACGCGAGCGCCAAGGCCGGAACGGGCTTCTACCTCGAGACGCTCGCGGGCGCCCTGCTGCTCATGGCGGGCGGAGGCCTGCTCGTGCTCGCCGGTGGCGCCGCGGCGCTCGGAGGACGCCGGGAGGCCGGCACGGGTCCCGCGCAGCGGACCTCGGAGGCCGCTGCCGCACCCGCGCAGCCACCCTCCCGACCGACGCCCGAACCAGGCGAAGCGGCCGCGGAGCGGCCCCGTACGGCGCCGGAGCCGCCGGCCGGGGCGTCGGCACCGCGTACGCCGACGACGCGCCCGGGTGCCGCGGACGCGCCGGCGCGACCCTCCCGACCCGACCCGGCCGCGGAGCCGGAGGCGGAGGAGAAGTCGCTCTCGTTCGAGGCGCGTCTGCGCCGCGCCCGGGAGCGGGCGATGCGGCGCTTCGACTGACCGCGGACCTGCGGCGCCGACGGCGCCGCAGGGGTCGGGAACGGCGGCGATCCCCGCGTTGCGTGCGGGGATCGGGCCGAACCCTCTCGCGGTCAGGTGTTCAGCGACGCCGCGAACCCGCAGCGCTGCCCGGCACCGTACGGGCCGTCACCGCCGGCGGGCGTCGTCTCCTTGACGGCGATCACGTGCCGGAACTCGTGCAACGTTGCGTCCGGGCGCATGACGACACCGGACTCCTCGTCGAAGTCGATGTTCACGGGGTTGTCGCCGCTCGAGATGTCCTCGATCCTCCGCGTCGTCTCGGCCGTCCCGGTGTCGAGGTAGGCCGTGTCGCCATCGAGGTACCCACTGCCGCCGCCGTCGAGGGTCGCCCCGCTCTCCGTCGTGCGGATGAACAGCTCGGCGAGCACCGACGGGGTCGCCCCCGTGCCGGCGTCCGTGTCCGTGAAGCACTTGCCGTAGATCTCGAACGGGCCGAACTTCAGCAGCGACACCTCGGTCGCCGCGGCGCGCGCGGTCGCCTCGTCCGCGTTGGACGCCGACGAGCTCACGAACGTCATCTTGCTCAGCGGTGTCCTGCCGGTGACCGCCGTGGCGGTGTCCGCGGTCGTGGCCGAGTCGGCCTTCGTCGCCGTGTCCGCCTTGCCTGCCGCCGCCGACTTGCCCGTCAGCGCCAGCGCCACGATCTCGCTGGCGTTGAGGTTGTCGACCCGGTCGGCGTTCAGCCGCGGGATCAGGCCCGTGGCCGTGTCGCTCAACGTGAACGGGATCGTGCCCTTCGTCGCGAAGGCGGCCGCGGGCCCGTTGTCGAGGTTCACGTGCCGTGTGCACTCCTTGGTGGGTCGACGACAGCCGTAGATCGCTGATCCGCCGGCCGAGGTCCCGGTCGAGATGTTCGACTGCCGGGTCCCGTACTGCTCACCGGTCACGCCGGAGATCACCCGCGTCTCCGCGGTGGCCGTCCCGTTGCGGACGCCCTCCCGCAGGGTGTCCCCGGTCCGTGCCGTCACGACCGCGGCGCTGCCGAGCGTCAGCAGGATCTCCGACGGTGGTCCAGTCGAGATACGGGTCAGCCATGGGTCGGCCCTCCAACTCATGGCGACAGCCGAGCGCTGTCGCCGACGGGTGCCCCCGCGACCACGCTACGGCAGCACACCACGCACGTGGACATCATCCGTCCAGAACGACGAGAGCCCGGCGACCGAACCGGTCACCGGGCTCCCGCGGACGCGGATGCGTCGAAGCTGACTACCAGCGGTAGTGCGCGAAGGCCTTGTTGGCCTGCGCCATGCGGTAGATGTCGTCCTTGCGCTTGTAGGCGCCGCCCTGGTTGTTCTGGGCGTCCATCAGCTCGTTGGCGAGGCGCTGGGCCATCGTCTTCTCGCGGCGCTGGCGCGCGAACTCGGCGAGCCAGCGGATCGCCAGCGTGCGAGCACGGCGTGCCGGGACCTCGACGGGCACCTGGTAGGTGGCGCCGCCGACGCGGCGGGAGCGGACCTCGAGGTTCGGGGTCAGGGCCTTGATCGAGAGCTCGAGGGCCTCGACCGGGTCCTTGCCGGTCTTCTCGGACAGGATGGCGAGGGCGTCGTAGACGATCCGCTCGGCGGTGGACTTCTTGCCGTCCAGCATGATCTTGTTGATCAGCTGCTGGACGAGACGGGAGCGGTGAACGGCGTCCGGCTCGATCGTCCGGAGCTGCGCGGCTGCGCGACGGGGCATCTCTCAGGTACCTACTTCTTTGCCTTCTTGACCCCGTACTGCGACCGCGCCTTCTTGCGATCGCTGACGCCGGCGGCGTCGAGGGTCCCACGGACGACCTTGTACCGCACGCCCGGCAGGTCCTTGACGCGGCCACCACGCACGAGCACGACGGAGTGCTCCTGGAGGTTGTGACCCTCGCCCGGGATGTACGCCGTGACCTCGATGCCACCGGAGATGCGGACACGAGCGACCTTGCGAAGCGCGGAGTTCGGCTTCTTGGGGGTGGTCGTGTACACGCGAGTGCAGACCCCGCGGCGCTGGGGCGCGGCGGTCTTCTTCTTGCGGCCCTTGCCGGACTTGAGGCCCGGAGTGGACAGCTTCTTGGACTTCGGCGTGCGACCCTTGCGGATCAGCTGGCTGGTCGTAGGCATGCGACGGGGGAGAGTAGCAACGATCGTTCGGGGACGACCCGCGCCTCACGCGCTCCGGCGAGCGCCCCGGCGCGGCACCTCCTCCGGCGCCCGATGCGTGGTAGACCACCGGGATGGCCCTCGCCGATCCCCTGCGCCACGTCGGCGCGCAACTCGAAGCGCTCGCGAGCTCCCTGGCGGTGCTCCCGTCGGTCGGGCGCCAGCTGTCCCTGATGCGGCGCGAGGTCAAGGGCCTGCGTTCGGACATCGGCCAGCTGCCCGAGCTGATCCGTGAGCTCACGCTCGTGGTGGAGCGCATGGCCAACGAGGTCGAGGGCATGCACGCCGACGTCGTCGTGATCGGTGACCGGGTCCAGCCGCTGGCCGGCCAGCTCGAACCGCTCGCGCCGTCGCTGGCGAACCTGGACCCGACGCTCGAGGACCTGCTGCAGGAGATGCACGGCCTGCGGACCGACCTCAACCGCCTGCCCTTCGTCGGCCGGCGCGGCGGCGCGCGAGGCCGTGACGAGACCCCAGCCGCACCGGAGCGCCCGGACCCCGCCGACGTCGCCAACGACGCGACCTGATGCCTGACTGAACCACGCGGCGCGGCTGTTCGTAGAGACTTCTCGACATGGCGTTGCTCTCCACCCTGCGGATGTATCTCCAGCGCACGAAGGCGCTCGACGAGCCCTCCGACCTGTACACCCACAGCGTGCCGCTGCTCGGCGGGGGCGCGCTCGACCTCCGTACGCTCCGCGGACGGCCGACGCTGTTCGTGAACACCGCCAGCAAGTGCGGCTACACGCCCCAGTTCGAGGGGCTCCAGGCGCTGTACGACCGCTTCGGCCCTCGCGGCCTGCAGATCGTCGGCACCCCGTCGGCCGACTTCCTCGGCCAGGAGCACGACGACGCCGAGGCCACCAGCGAGGTGTGCCACAGGAACTACGGCGTCGCGTTCCCCATGACCGAGACGATGTCGGTCCGCGCGGACCCCTCCCCGCTGTGGAGGGACATCGCGCGCCAGCCGGGCTCCAAGCCCCCGGTCTGGAACTTCACGAAGTACCTCGTCGACGGCGAGGGTCGACTCGTGAGGCGCTGGGCGACCAAGGTCACGCCCGACGACCCCGACCTCCTCGGGGCGATCGAGGCGGCGCTGCCCGCGTCCTGACGCGGGCGCTCAGGCGGCCCGCGCCGCGGCCACGCTGGCGAGCGCCTCGAGCGGCGGAAGGTACGTCAGCCCCTGGTCGCGCGCGACCGGCTCGTAGGTCACCGCGCCCGCCGCAACGTTGAGCCCGGCCAGGAACCCGGCGTCCGCCCGCAGCGCGGCGTCCACGCCCTCGGTCGCGAGCTTCACGACGTACGGCATGGTCGCGTTGGTCAGCGCCCACGTCGAGGTGATCGGCACCGCTCCCGGCATGTTCGCGACGCAGTAGTGGATGACGCCGTCGACCTCGTAGGTGGGGTCCGAGTGCGTCGTCGGCCGCGAGGTCTCGAAGCAGCCGCCCTGATCGATCGAGACGTCGACGAGCACCGAGTTGCGCTTCATCAGCGCGAGCTGCTCGCGCGTGATCACGTGCGGCGCCTTGGCGCCGTGCACGAGCACCGCGCCGATGACGAGATCCATCTCCGGGAGCCGCTGCTCGATCTCCAGCGTCGAGGCGAAGCAGGTGGAGCACCGCATGTTGAGGATGGTCTCGAGGTCCCGCAGGCGGTCGATGCTGCGGTCGTAGACGTAGGTCTCCGCGCCCATGCCGATCGCGATCTCGGCCGCGTTCTGCCCCACGACGCCGCCGCCGATCACCATGACCTTCCCGGCCGCGACGCCCGGCACCCCGCCGAGGAGCAGGCCGCGCCCGCCCAATGGCTTCTCGAGCATGAACGCTCCGGCCTGCGTGGCGATCTTCCCGGCGATCTCCGACATCGGGGCCAGGAGCGGCAGGCGGCCGCGCGCGTCCTCGACCGTCTCGTAGGCGATGCAGGTGGCGCCGCTGGCGACCAGCCCGGCGGTCAGCTGGGGGTCGGGCGCCAGGTGCAGGTACGTGAAGAGCACGTGGTCCGGCCGCAGGCGCGCGACCTCCACGGGCTGCGGCTCCTTGACCTTCACGATCATCTCCGCCGTCTCGAAGACCGCGTCCGCGTCGGGCAGGATCTCCGCCCCCTGCGCCACGAAGTCCTCGTCGGCGATCGCCGAGCCCTCCCCGGCGCCGCGCTCCACGACGACCTCGTGGCCGCGGTCGACGAGCTCGCGCACGCCGGACGGGGTGAGCGCGACGCGGTACTCGTCGGTCTTGATCTCGGTGGGAACGCCGACCTTCATGGCTGGGACACCTCGGGGACGTCGGGGACGGTGGTCGCGGACGCTGGGTCGCGCGGGGATACGGGGAGGTCGGCTTCGGACGTCATTGCGCGGTGCTCTCCCGCGGTGTGCTCGGCGCCATCTCGCGGCCGCGGAGCGCGAGCCAGAACTCGATGCGATCGCGGGCACGCGCGAGATCGCGGCCGGTCAGCTCCTCGATCTTGCGGATGCGATAACGCAGGGTGTGGCGGTGGCAGTACAGCCGTCGCGCCGCCGCCTCCCACTGGCCGTTGCACTCGATGAACGCCTCCAGGGAGCGCATGAGCTCACCCCCGTAGTGGCCGTCGCCCTCCTCGATCGGCGCCAGGAGCGAGTCGCAGTACACGCGCAGCGCGTCGCTGTCCTGGAGCGCGAGGAGGAGCTGGAAGGACCCGAGGTCGCGATAGGTCGCGACCCGCCCGGGCTTCGCCGGCCGATCACCGTTGGAGGACGCGGGTGCCGGATCCGCGCCCAGCTCGCGGGCCTCGAGCGCGCACCGGGCCTCGTGCCAGGTCTCGCGCGCACGGCCGGCGGGCACGGCGCGTCCCGCTCCGGCGAGGGGCGCGGTCCCGAGCGCAGCGGTGATCCGGGCCACGAGCCGCTCGCACGTGTCGAAGAGCTCCTCGTCCAGCAGTCCTGGCAGGAGCACGCCCACGAACCTGCCGGTCGTTGCCACGAGGCCGCTGACGGCCTCGGCCCGGAGCGCATCGGCGACGACCGCCTCGACGCCCGCCTCCGGCGGACCGGCGGACGTCGCCAGCGCGAGCGCGGTCGTGCGTCCACCCAGCCCGAAGGGCTCGAGTCGCCGCTGGAGCTCGGCCCCCTCGACCTCCCCGGCCACGATCTCGCTGAGGACGTCCCCCGCCAGGCGGCGCTCGGTCGCGTCGGCGACCCGGACGCGGAGCAGCTCCAGCGCGACGACCGTGACGGCCTGGTGCAGGATCAAGCGGTCGATCTCGGCGAGCCCACCCTGATCCTTGGCGGCGACCAGCCAGGCCTGCGGGACCGCTCCGGGCTCGGCGCCCGGGCTCGAGACCGGTAGCGCCAGGGCTCGGCCTCCGAGCTCCGCGGCGGTCGGGAGGAACTCACGCCCCTCGCCCCGGCGCGCGCGCTCCCGCAGCTCGTTCCCGACCTCGTCGACCAGCTCGTCCGGGAGGTCGCGCCGGAACGTGCGCACGGTGCGCCGCTCGCCGCGGCCGTCGAACACCATCGCCGCCCCGCCGATGAGCGTCGAGAGCTGACCGGCGATCGCGTCGAGCCCGCGCTCGGACAGGACGATGCGCTGCAGCCGCTCCTGGGCGACGATCGATCGCTGCAGCAGCGCGTACTGCTCGTTCACCAGCCGGGTGAAGGCCCGCTCGGTCAGGGCGATGAACGGCAGGTCGTACGGGACCTCGAAGAGCGGGAACCCGAGCTCGGCGGCCGTCTTGACCATCGCCGGGGGAACCGCGTCGTGGAGGAATCCGGTGCCCACCCCGAGACCGGCCAGCCCGTGCTCGGCGAGCCGCGTGACGAAGGTCTTCTGGGTCTTCGGCTCGGTCAGCGCCATCCCGGTGGTGAGCAGCAGCTCCCCGCCGCTGAGGAACGGCGTCGGATCGGGAAGCTCGGTGATGTGGACCCAGCGGACGGGCTGGTCGACCGACGCCTCGCCGGCGAGGAGGCGGACGTCGAGGTCCGTCAGGAGCTCGCCGACGGTCAGCACGCCGGACCGTCTCCCCCTGGCCGCGGCTCAGGCACGCGCACCGACCCGGCGGGAGGCCTCCTCGAGCACGGGCCGCAGCACCGCCTCGATCTCCGCGAAGTGCTCCGGTCCCGAGATGAGCGGAGGCGAGAGCTGGATGACGGGGTCGCCGCGGTCGTCGGCGCGGCAGATCAGCCCGCGGCGGTAGAACTCGGCGGACATGTAGCCGCGGAGGAGATCCTCCGCCTCGGCCCGCGTGAAGTGGGGCTTGGACTCGCGGTCCTTGACCAGTTCGATCGCCTGGAAGTAGCCGGCCCCGCGGACGTCGCCGACGATGGGGATGTCGCGCAGGGAGTCGAGCATCGCGCGGAACGCGGGCTCGTGCTCACGGACGTTCTCGAGGATCCCCTCCTCCTCGAAGACGTCGAGGTTGGCCATCGCGACCGCGGCGCACATGGGATGTCCGCCCCAGGTGAAGCCGTGGGCGAAGCTGGCGTTCCCCTCCAGGAACGGCTCGATGAGCCGGTCCGAGGCCAGGACGGCGCCCATCGGCGCGTAGGAGCTGGTCAGGCCCTTGGCCGTGGTGATGATGTCGGGCTGGTAGCCGTAGCGGTCCGCTCCGAACCACTCCCCCAGGCGGCCGAACGCGCAGATGACCTCGTCGCTGATGAGGAGCACGTCGCGCTCGTCGCAGATCTCCCGGACCCGCTGGAAGTAGCCGTCGGGAGGGGTGAAGCAGCCCCCAGCGTTCTGGACCGGCTCGAGGATCACGGCCGCGACCGTGTCGGGACCTTCGAAGTCGATGCGGTGCGCGATGGCGTCGGCGAGGTTCTCCACCCCGTACCCGGGCGCCATGCGGTACTGGTTGGTGTTGACCACGTGGCACCCACCGGGGGTGAACGGCTCGAAGGGCTGCCGGAGGTTCGTGATGCCGGTGGCGGCGAGGGCGCCGAGCGTCGTCCCGTGGTAGGCGGTCTCGCGCGCGATGATCTTGGTCTTGTTCGGGTTGCCGGTGAGCTTGTGGTACTGACGGACGAGCTTGATCGCCGACTCCACCGACTCACCACCGCCGCTGGTGAAGAACACCCGGTTGATGTCGCCCGGAGCGAGGTGCGCGAGGCGGGCCGCGAGCTCGATCGCGGGCGGATGCGCGTAGGACCACGTCGTGAAGAAGCCGAGCTCACGCGCCTGGTCGGCACCCGCCTGGGCGACGTCGTGGCGCCCGTGACCGATGTTCACGCAGAACAGCGCGCTCAACCCGTCGAAGTAGCGGTTGCCGTGCACGTCCCACACGTAGCACCCCTCGCCCCTGGCGATGATCGGGATCTCGGCCCCCGCGCCGTAGCTGCCCATCCGGCTGAAGTGCATCCAGAGGTGGCGTTGGGCGAGCTGCTGGAGATCGGCGCTGGTCGTGGACTCCGTCGTAGCCATGGGTTCCTTTGGACGATCCGTCGCGATCGCCATCGATGTGGACAACGCTACTCGCCCTGCACGGTAACCGCGACCCCTGCTGTCCATGTCGGCACACGCGGCGTCGGTCGGGACTACGCTGCGGCCCATGCCCGCCCTTCACCACGTCCGCCGGGGCTCCGGAGAGCCGCTCGTCCTCGTCCATGGCATCGGCAGCCAATGGCGCATCTGGGAGCCCGTCATGGACCGGCTCGCCCAGGAACGGGACGTGATCGCCATCGATCTGCCGGGATTCGGGCGCAGCCCCCACGACGGCACCGGTCCCTCGGTACCCGACCAGGCCGAGCGGGTCCGCGCCTTCTTCGGCGAGCTGGGACTCGAGCGGCCCCACGTCGCCGGCAACTCGATGGGCGGAGGCATCGCGCTCGAGCTCGCTCGCATGGGCGCCGTGGCCAGCGCCACCGCGGTGTCACCGGTCGGGTTCTGGACGCCGCGCGAGCGCACCTTCGCCCAGACCTCGCTGCAGGTGTCCCGTCGGCTGCTGCCGCTGCTGGGCCCGGTGCTGCCGAGCCTGCTGCGTTCACCCGTCGGCCGGACGGCGCTGCTCGGGCAGTTGGTCGCCCGTCCGTGGCGCATGGACGGAGAGGCCGCGATCGAGCATCTCGAGCTCCTCGTCGGCGCACCCGCGTTCGACGCCTGCTGCGAGGCATTCGACGACTACACGTTCCACGACGCCCACCAGCTCGACGACGTCCCGGTCACGGTGGCCTGGGGCGACAGGGACCTCCTGCTGCTCTACCGCCAGGCGGCGCGCGCCCGGCACGTGATGCCTCGCGCGCGGCACGTGACGCTGCCGGGATGCGGACACGCGCCGTTCAGCGACGACCCGGCCCTCCTGGCCGGGGTGCTGCTCGAGTCCAGCGCGCCGGTCGCCGACGTCACGGCGCTGTAGGGCGCTCACGACGCCAGCGGCAGGCGCTGCGGCCCGGACTCCTCGTGCGCGTCGAGGAACGCCAGCACGGCCTGGACGCGCCGGTGGCTGGCGTCCGAATCGGCGAGATCGAGCTTGGCGTAGACGCTGCGGACATGGGACTCCACCGTCTTCCCGGTCACGCAGAGCGCCCGGCCGATGGCCGCGTTGGACCACCCCTCGGCGATGAGGGCCAG
>NZ_JBFIGP010000105.1:0-11160 GCF_041602235.1 Paraconexibacter sp. | reverse complement strand
GCCGCGATCGTCCTGGGCGCCGCCGCCGGCGTACGGGTGTGGGCGACGAGCCGGTCCGAGGCCAAGCGTGCGCGCGCGGTCGAGCTCGGAGCCGAGCAGGCGTTCGAGACGGGCGCGCGCCTGCCCGAGCGCGTGGACGCCGTGATCGAGACGGTGGGCCAGGCGACCTGGGCCCACTCGCTGCGGGCGCTGAAGCCCGGAGGCACGCTCGTCGTGTCCGGAGCCACCAGCGGCGAGGCCCCACCCGCCGAGCTCACGCGCGTCTTCTTCCTGCAGCTCCGGGTGCTCGGTTCGACCATGGGTTCACGCGAGGAGCTCGCCCGGCTCGTGCAGCTGTGCTCCGACAAGGACATCCGCCCCGTGATCCAGGAGACGATCCCGCTCGGCGACGCCCGGCGCGGGTTCGAGATGATGGAGCGCGGCGAGCTGTTCGGGAAGGTCGTCTTCGTCCCGTAGGCGCTTCCGCGCGCCAGTACGCTTGCGGGCGTGCAGGACACGGGGACCCGCTACGCCCGCAACGGCGACATCACGCTCGCCTATCGCGTGATCGGCGACGGGCCGGTCGACGTCGTCTTCCTGCCCGGGCTCATCTCGCACGTCGAGGTGATCCTCGAGTCCCCGCTCATCCAGCGGTTCCTGGGGCGCATGGCCGAGTTCTCGCGCGTGATCCTCATGGATCGCCGCGGACTCGGGCTCTCGGACCCGGCCCCGGTCGACGTCCCGCTCGAGGTCGAGATCGGCGACGTCCTGGCGGTGCTCGACGCCGCCGGCGCCGAGCGGGCGGTCCTCATGGGGTACACCGCCGGGGGGCCGCTGTGCGTGCAGACCGCGGTCGCCCACCCGGAACGCATCGCCGGCCTCGTGCTCTACGCGAGCATGTTCCGCGCGGTCGCCGACGACGACTACGAGTGGGCGCAGACCAACGAGCAGCGCCTGGAGCGCATGTCGGACCTGCTCGCCAACTGGGGGACCGGCGTCAACATCGAGCGGCTGGCCCCGTCCATGGCCGACGATCCGCGCCTCGTCGACTGGCTCGGCCGCCTCGAGCGGGCCGCCGCCAGCCCCGGTCGCTTCCGCGACGCGCAGGCCCGCTTCGCCACCGCCGACGTGCGGCATCTCCTCGAGCACATCCGCGTCCCGACCCTGGTGATGCACCGGACCGGCGATCAGATGATCGACATCCGCCACTCGCACTACGCGGCCGAGAAGGTGTACGGCGCCAAGCTCGTGGAGCTGCCCGGCACGGATTCGATGCCGGCGGCGGGCGACGCCGAGGCGCTCGTGGGGGAGATCGAGGAGTTCCTGACCGGCGGGCGCACCGGCTCCGCCGTCCATCGCGATCTCCTGACGGTGCTGTTCACCGACGTCGTCGATGCCACCGGCACGGCCTCACGGCTCGGGGACGCACGCTGGCGGGACCTGCTCGCCGACCACGACAGGGCGATCCGCCGCGAGCTCGAGCGCTACGGCGGGCGGGAGGTCAAGACGATCGGCGACGGCTTCCTCGCGGTCTTCGATGGCCCGCCCTCACACGCCGTGAGGTGTGCGTCGGCCCTCGTCGACGTCGTCCACCCGCTGGGACTGCAGATCCGGGTCGGCCTGCACACCGGGGAGTGCGAGCGCATCGGCGGGGACGTCGGCGGGATGGCCGTCCACATCGCGGCGCGCGTCGCCGCGCTCGCGAGCCCCGACGAGGTCCTCGCGTCCGGCACGACCTACGGCACGGTCGTCGGGGCCGGGATCTTCTGGGACCACCAGGGCACCCGCGAGCTCAAGGGCGTTCCCGGCTCGTGGCCGATCTTCTCGCTCATCCGCGAGTGAGCGGGCGCGGCGACGGATCAGCTCAGGGTGCGTCCCCGTGCCCGTGCCCACGCGTAGCGGCCGACCAGCACGAGCCAGTCCACGACGCCCGCGACGAGATGGCCCGCGGAGCCGGTCAACGCACGCGCCGCGAGGCGCTCAGGCGGGGTCAGAGGGTGCTGAGAGGCCATTCCTGAGTACCTTGTCAGGTCCATGGCCGCAACCACCAGCACCGTCACCGCCACCGTCACCGAGCTGCCCGAGTCCCGGGTGAAGATCGAGGCGCAGGTCGCCTCCGACGAGATCTCCCGTCGGATCGACCAGTACGCCCGCAAGCTCGGCCGCGACTTCAAGCTCCCCGGGTTCCGCAAGGGCAAGGTGCCCCCGGCGCTCGTGATCAAGCAGGTCGGCCGCGAGGCGGTGCTCGACGAGGCCATCCGGTCGGAGATCGGACGCTGGTACGTCCAGGCCCTGGAGGCCTCCGGCGTGGTCCCGGTCGGCGACCCCGCCCTGGACCTCGGCGATCTCCCGGCCGACGGGGAGGCGCTCAGCTTCACGGTCGAGATCGGCGTGCGTCCCGTCGCGACGCTCGGCACCTACAAGGGCGTCGAGGCGCCGAAGGCCGACCCGGCGCCGACCGACGAGCAGATCGACGCGGAGGTCGAGCAGCTGCGCCAGCGGATGGCCCGCCTGGAGACCGTCGAGCGCGCCGCCGACACCGGCGACTTCGTCGTCATGGACTACGAGGGGTCGATCGACGGCGAGCTCTTCGAGGGCGGCGCCGGCCGCGACCAGATGGTCGAGATCGGCTCGGGCCAGCTCATCCCCGGCTTCGAGGACCAGCTCAAGGGCGCCTCGGCAGGCGACGCCGTGACCGTCGAGCTGACGTTCCCCGAGGACTACCAGGCCGAGCACCTCGCCGGGAAGGCCGCGACCTTCGCGGTCACCGTCAAGGAGATCAAGGCCAAGGAGCTTCCGGAGCTCGACGACGACTTCGCCTCCGATGCCGCGGGCTTCGACACCATGGCCGAGCTGCGCGAGGACCTGGCGAGCAAGCTCCGCGAGGGGGCCGAGCAGCGCGCCGAGAACGACTACCGCGAGGCCGTCCTCGACGCCGTGGTCGCGCAGGCCACCGTCGAGGTCCCCGACCATCTCGTCGAGGCGCGGGCCAAGGAGATGTGGGAGCGCATGCTGCACTCCTTGTCGCACCAGGGCATCTCCCGCGAGATGTACATGCAGATCTCCGGGCAGGACGAGGAGGCGGTGCTCGAGCAGGCCAAGCCCGACGCCGAGGTCGCGCTGCGGCGCGACGCCGTGATCGCCGCGGTCGTCGAGGCCGAGGGCATCGAGCCGTCCGACGGCGACGTCCTCGACATCCTGCAGGCGAGCGCGGCGCGCGAGAACATGGCGGTCGAGAAGCTCCGCGACAAGCTGGAGCAGCAGGGGCGCCTGGGTGAGATCAAGGACGATCTGCGCCAGCGGCAGGCCCTGGACCTGCTGGTCGAGCACGCCACGCCGGTGCCCGCACCGGCCGCCGAGCCGGCCGGCGACGACTCCGCCGAGTAGCCACCGTCACGTCGACGCCGCCCCGCACACCGGGCGGCGGAACCCGCGACGCGTCCACCCGGGCTACAGGAACCGGACGCGTCTTCCGATGACAGGGCCGCTGGGCCGCGGACGCCCGTTGCTAGGCTTGCCCGACTCGCCGGTGACACGTCTTCCGTCGGCGGGAGGAATCCGGCGGTACGAGCGAAACAGAAGCGAGGAACATGAGTCCCCTTGTCCCCATGGTCGTGGAGCAGACGTCGCGAGGCGAGCGCGCCTTCGACATCTACAGCCGACTGCTCAGCGAGCGCATCATCTTCCTCGGCACGCCGGTGGACGACCAGATCGCGAACCTGATCGTCGCCCAGCTGCTGCATCTGGAGAGCGAGGACCCGGACAAGGACATCTCGCTGTACATCAACTCGCCCGGCGGCTCGGTGTACTCGGGCCTGGCGATCTACGACACGATGCAGTTCATCAAGCCGGACGTGTCGACCATCTGCGTCGGCATCGCCATGTCGATGGGAGCGCTGCTCCTGTCCGGCGGCGCGAAGGGCAAGCGGATGGCCCTCCCGAACTCCAAGGTGATGATCCACCAGGTCAGCTCCGGCTTCCAGGGCCAGGCGACCGACATCGAGATCCACGCCAAGGAGGTCATCGACCTCCGGGCGAAGCTCGACGAGATCATCGCGCTGCACACGGGGCAGAGCCTCGACAAGGTCAAGAACGACACCGAACGCGACTACTTCATGTCTTCCGCCGAGGCGGCGGAGTACGGCATCATTGACCGGGTGATCTCGGAGCACTAGCTTCGAGAACGTCCGCCGCGGAACGCGAGGGAGACAGATGGCTCGACCTACCGACTCGAACGAACAGCTGCTCTGCAGCTTCTGCGGCAAGTCGCAGCGCCAGGTGAAGAAGCTGATCGCCGGTCCTGGCGTCTACATCTGCGACGAGTGCATCGATCTCTGCAACGAGATCATCGACGAGGAGCTCACCGCCCCGCCGTCGTTCGATCTCGACAACCTGCCCAAGCCGATGGAGATCTACGGCGTGCTCGACGAGTACGTCGTCGGGCAGGAGGAGGCCAAGCGCGCCCTCTCGGTGGCGGTGTACAACCACTACAAGCGCGTCCAGATGATGCAGTCGACGGACTCGGACATCGAGCTCCAGAAGTCGAACATCCTGCTCCTGGGCCCCACCGGGTGCGGCAAGACGCTGCTGGCCCAGACGCTCGCCCGCATCCTCAACGTCCCGTTCGCGATCGCGGACGCCACCGCGCTGACGGAGGCCGGGTACGTCGGTGAGGACGTCGAGAACATCCTCCTGAAGCTCATCCAGGCCGCCGACTACGACGTCAAGAAGGCCGAGACGGGCATCATCTACATCGACGAGGTCGACAAGATCGCCCGCAAGGCGGACAACCCGTCGATCACGCGCGACGTGTCCGGTGAGGGCGTCCAGCAGGCGCTGCTGAAGATCCTCGAGGGCACCACCGCGTCGGTGCCGCCGCAGGGTGGACGCAAGCACCCGCACCAGGAGTTCCTCTCGATCGACACGACGAACGTGCTGTTCATCTGCGGCGGGGCGTTCGCCAACCTCGACCAGGTGATCGAGCGGCGCATCGGCAACAAGGGCATCGGCTTCGGCGCCTCGATGGAGACCAAGCAGGAGAAGAAGGACGCCGGCGACGTGTTCGCCCGCTGCCTGCCCGAGGACCTCGTGAACTACGGGCTGATCCCGGAGTTCATCGGCCGCCTGCCGGTCGTGAGCGCGGTGCACCAGCTGACGCGCGACGACCTCATCACGATCCTCACCGAGCCGCGCAACGCGCTCGTCAAGCAGTTCCAGCGGTTCTTCTCGTTCGACGGCATCGAGCTCGTGTTCTCCGAGGACGCGCTGACGGCGGTCGCCGAGAAGGCGCTGGAGCGCGAGACGGGGGCCCGCGGGCTGCGGTCGATCATCGAGGAGACGCTGCTCGACGTGCAGTTCGAGCTGCCTTCGCGGCGCGACGTGAAGAAGTGCGTCGTGACGAAGGAGACCATCGACGCCGGCCGCGCGCCGACGCTCGTCACCGAGGCCGCCCCGGACGCCGACGACTCGCCGGCCGCCGAGTCCGCCTGACCCGCCGTACGTCGAGATCGATGGCCGGGAAGCTCTCGCGTGTGCGCCGCGTGCCGTGGATCGTCGTGGCCCAGGCGGCGCTGGTCGCCAACGCCCACTGGAAGAACCTCGCGAGCGGTGACCGCGAGCGGCTCCTGCACCTGCTCAAGAAGTCCAAGGGACGACCGGCGGCGCTCAGCAGCCGCGAGCGCGACGAGGTCCGGCTCCTGCTCGGGCGTCTCGAGCTCTCGACGCTCGCGCGCGACCTCGTGCCCTTCGCCCTGAAGGGCCGGCGACCGGGCCGCGCCCGGCGATCCTGAGGGCGCGCGCCCTGACGGCTTCCGTGGCCGTGCCGTCCGTAGACTGCGGCCCTCGATGAGCGACCTCCAGGACCGCAAGCGCTTCGAGCCGTCGGAGGTCGAGCCCCGCATCACGCGCGCCTGGCTCGACTCCGGACTGCACCACCCCGTGCCCGAGGGCACGGCGCAGGAGAACTACGCGATCGCGATCCCCCCGCCCAACGTCACGGGCGCGCTGCACATGGGGCACGCGCTGAACGGCTCGATCCAGGACACGCTGATCCGCTGGAACCGGATGCACGGCCGCCACGCGAAGTGGATCCTGGGGACCGATCACGCCGGCATCGCGACCCAGACCCAGGTCGAGAAGCTCCTGAAGAGCGAGGGCTCCAGCCGGGAGGAGATCGGGCGCGAGGCGTTCACCGAGCGGGTGTGGGAATGGCGCGCCAAGTACGGCGGCACGATCATCGAGCAGTTCAAGCGGCTCGGGGCGACCTGCGACTACGACGAGGAGCGCTTCACCCTCGACGACGGCTACGTCGAGGCCGTCCTGAAGGTCTTCGTCGACCTCTACGACCAGGGTCTGATCTACCGCGACTACTACCTGGTCAACTGGGACCCGGGCAGCCGCTCGGCCATCAGCGATCTCGAGGTGGAGGACCGCGAGGTCACCGACACGCTGTACGAGATCGCGTACCCCCTGACCGACGGCACCGGCGAGGTCGTCGTCGCCACCGTGCGCCCGGAGACGATGCTCGCGGACACCGCCGTCGCCGTGCATCCCGCGGACGAGCGCTTCGCCCATCTCATCGGGAGGACCGTCACCCTGCCGCTGGCGGGCCGCGAGCTGCCGATCATCGGCGACGAGTACGTGAAGACCGACTTCGGCACCGGTTGCCTGAAGATCACGCCCGGGCACGACCCCAACGACTTCGAGATCGGTCGTCGTCATCGGCTCGGGGAGCTCACCGTCATCGGTGAGGACGGACGGATGAACGCGGAGAACGGCGGTGCCTACGCCGGTCTGCCGGTCCTCGAGGCGCGCGAGCGGATCGTCGCCGACCTCGAGTCCCAGGGGCTGCTGCGCGACCGTGAGCCCTACACGCACGCCGTCCCGTTCAGTCACCGCTCCGGGGAGCGCATCGAGCCGCTGATCTCCCTGCAGTGGTTCATGCGGATGGACGAGCTCGCGGCGCCCGCGATCGCGGCCGTGACGGACGGGCGCATCCGGATCCACCCCGAGACCCAGTCCCGGCGGTACGTCGAGTGGCTCCAGAACATCCGGCCGTGGTGCATCAGCCGGCAGCTCTGGTGGGGGCACCAGATCCCGGTCTGGTACCGGGGCGAGGAGACCTACGTCGGACTCGCCGCGCCGGAGGGGGAAGGCTGGGAGCGCGACCCCGACGTGCTGGACACGTGGTTCAGCTCGGCGCTGTGGCCGTTCGCGACGCTCGGGTGGCCTGCGGAAACCCCTGAGTTGCAGGCCTTCTACCCGACCGACGTGCTGTCGACCGCCCGCGACATCCTGTTCCTGTGGGTCGCCCGCATGGTCATGATGGGACTGCGGTTCACCGGCGACGTGCCGTTCACGGACGTCTACGTGCACTCGGTGATCCAGGCGCCCGACGGCCGGAGGATGAGCAAGTCGCTGGGCACCGGGATCGACCCGCTGGATCTCATCGACCGCTTCGGCGCCGACGGCGTGCGCTTCGGGCTGCTCGCCATGTCCTCCACGCAGGACGTGCGGTTCAGCGAGGAGCGCGTCCAGCAGGGGCAGCAGCTCGCCAACAAGCTCTTCAACGCGTCGCGGTTCGTCCTGACGAACATCGGCGACATCGACGCCGAGGCGGCAGGTCGCGGCCCCGCCCCGACGAGCGTCGAGGACCGGTGGATCCTGTCGCGCCTCACCGCCTTCCAGGAGCAGACCGCGGAGCACCTCGCCGACTTCGACTTCTCGAAGGCCGCGCTGGGCCTGTACGACTTCGTCTACGGCGAGCTGTGCGACTGGTACCTCGAGCTGATCAAGGGCCGCGAGTTCGACAGCGATCTGAGCGCCACCCTCGTGCACGTGCTGCGAAGCACGCTGATGACCGCCCACCCGTTCATCCCGTTCGTCACCGAGGAGCTGTGGGCGCACCTGCCCGGCAGCGAGGGGCTGCTGGCCGCATCGCAGGCCGCCGCCCCCGACGCGGCACTGCGTGATGCCGAGGCCGAGTCGACCATCGGTGACGTGATCTCGACCGTGCAAGCGGTGCGCGGCTGGCGGGACGGCGCGGGCGTGAAGCCCGGTGCGTTCCTCCCGGCCCGGCCGCCGGCGTCCCTGGCGGAGGGCGCGGCGGCGCTCGTCGCCCGCCTGGCCCGCCTGGAGTGGACCGCCGATGGCGAGGCTGCCGCGACCGTGCACGTGCCCGGCGGGGTCGTCGAGGTGCTCGCCTCGGACGTCGTGGACCCGGCGGCCGAGGCCGCCAAGCGCGAGGCGCGGGCCACCGAGTTGCGCAAGGAGATCGCTCGCGCGGAGGGCAAGCTCGCCAACGAGGGCTTCGTCGCCAAGGCCCCCGAGGCGGTCGTCGCGTCCGAACGCGAGAAGCTCGGCCGCCTGCGCGCGGAACTCGAGGATCTCGAGGCCACATGACCGCGTCCGCCTCCGCGGCGGACGCCGAACGCTGGCTGCTGGAGCTGGAGAACTTCGGCATCCGGCCCGGCCTGGACCGGATGCGGGCGCTGATCGAGGCGCTCGGCGTCCGCCGCCGGCCGACGGTGCACCTGGTCGGCACCAACGGCAAGACGTCGACGACGTTGCTGTGCGCCGCGATGCTGGAGCGTGCAGGGCTGCGCGCGGGTGCCTACGTCAGTCCCCATGTGGAGCGGTTCGCCGATCGCATCCACGTCGCCGGCGCGCCGCTGTCCGACGAGCGGTTCGCCGGGTTGGTGGCCCGCGTCCGGGCGCGGGCGGAGGCGCTGGCCGACGTGCCGGGGCAGTTCGAGGCGCTCACCGCCGTGGCGTTGCTGGCCTTCGAGGAGTTGGACGTGCAGGTGCTGGAGGCCGGCCTCGGCGGCCGCCTGGACGCCACGAACGCCGTTCGCAGCGACGTGCAGGTCCTCACCAGCGTCGGTCTGGACCATCAGGCCTGGCTCGGAGACACGGTCGAGGAGATCGCCCTCGAGAAGCTCGCCGTCGTCGAGGAGGGGGGCACCCTGGTCCTCGCGCCCGGCCTGGAGCCCCCGCTGCGGGCGCTGGCGAGGACGGTCGCGGGGGACCGGGGCGCGCGCGTCGTCGAGGCCGCCGCTGTCGCGCCGTCGCAGTTGCGCGATCCGCTCGCCGCGGGCGGGTTCCAGCGCGAGAACCTGGGGGTCGCCCTCGCGGCCGCGAAGGCGCTGCTCGAGGCCCGTGCGAGTGACGGTGCGCCGGGTCTCGATGGCGGCACGGCTGGTGGGCCGGGCGACGGCGAGCCCCCGGACGATGCGCAGTTGCTCGCTGCCGCGGAAGCCCGGCTGCCGCTCCGCGGTCGCCTGGAGCCGATCGGGCACGACCCACTCGTCGTCGTCGACGCGGCGCACAACGTGCAGGCCGCTCGCGCGCTGCTCACCGCGTACGACGGTCTGGCGGGGGACCGGCCGACAGTGGCGGTCGTGGCGCTGCTCGACGACAAGGACCCGGCCGGCGTTCTCGAGGTGCTCGCGCAGCGGTGTCGCGCGGTCGTCGCGACGACCACCGCGAACCCGCGATCGCTGAGCGCCGGCCAGGTCGCCGCGGCCGCCGAGGCGGTCGGCCTGGAGGCCCACACGGCGGAGGACGTCCGCGCTGCGGTGGACCTCGCGCGGAGGATGACGGGCGTCGAGGGCGCCGTGCTCGTCACCGGCACGACGAGCCTGGTGCGAGAGCTGCGGACGCCCGGCAGCGCGTCGGCTCGGTCCCGGTTCTGAGCGCAGACCGGGGAGCCAGGCTCCGGAACCGCGGGTGATCCAGCACACCCCGAACCGGTGCCGCGACGGTGCTGCGATGGCGGTTGCGGCTACGCTCCGGTTGCCGATGAACCGCGAAGGCCCCTCAGTCCTGGCGATGATCGCCGCTGTCGCGGTCCTGGTCGCGCTCGTGATCCTGATCTTCTTCGGGATCGGCTACCTCTTCGGCAGGCAGTTCCTCTGAGTCGGTGGGGAGGGGCAAGGCCTGTTGCGCCGAACTCCTGGGTAGGCTTCCCCGGTCATGCACTTGCAGCTCGCGATCTTCGGCATCAACAGCGACGGCCTCAACACGGCCGTCAAGCTGCTGATCCTCTTCCTCGTCGTCACGTGGCTGGCTCTCGTGTACTACACGTACTCGGACGCCCGCCGGCGGATCGCCGACCCGATGATCATCGGCTGCGCGACGGCGGCCTCGCTCTTCCCGTTCGTGGGCACGGTCGTGTACATGATCGTGCGGCCGCCGGAGTACCTGGACGACATCCGCGAGCGCGAGCTCGAGATGCAGGCTGCCGAGGCGCGGCTGCACCAGCTCAACTACTTCCTCTGCCCGCACTGCGACTACGAGGTGGAGAAGGAGTTCCTGCGCTGCCCGTCCTGCCTGCGCAAGCTCAAGGACGCGTGCGTCGCCTGCAACAAGCCGCTGGACCCCGACTGGAAGATCTGCCCGTTCTGCGAGACCGAGATCGCCGGGAAGACGCCCCCGCGGCGCCGGCGACGGCGCGAGCAGAGCGACACCGAGCAGCAGCCCGCCGCCGGCGCCTAGGAGGTAGGGTGCGCCGCGCCGCCGCGCGGTACCCGATCCCCCTGAACCTGAAGGAGCTCTCCGCCCATGGCCGAGAAGACCCTGATCCTCGTCAAGCCGGACGCATTCGGTCGCAACCTGACCGGCGAGATCCTCGCCCGGTTCGAGCGCAAGGGCCTCAAGATCGAGGCACTGAAGCTCGTCCACACCCCGCGGGAGACCGCCGAGACCCACTACGCCGAGCACGCGGAGCGCCCGTTCTTCGGTGAGCTCGTCGAGTTCATCACGTCGGGGCCGCTCGTCGCCGCGATCCTGTCCGGGAACGACGCCATCAAGGCGGCGCGTCAGCTGATCGGCGCCACCAACCCGCTCGAGGCGGCGACCGGCTCGATCCGCGGTGACTTCGCCACGCTCGTGGGGGAGAACATGGTCCACGGCTCGGACTCGCCGGAGTCCGCCGAGCGCGAGATCGGCATCTGGTTCCCGGAGCTGTAGCCGAGCGGATGGGACGGTCCGGGCCGTCCCCGCTCATCCTGGCCTCGGCGTCCCCCCAGCGGCGTGCCATCCTGGCGCGCCTGGGGGTGGCGTTCGATGCGCGCCCGACCCACGTCGACGAGCTCGAGGCCGGCGAGCCGCACGCGGTCGCCCGGGAGAACGCGCTGCGCAAGGCCCGCGCCGCGGCCACCGGGCTGGCGTCCTCGGAGCAGG
>NZ_JBFIGP010000104.1:0-11279 GCF_041602235.1 Paraconexibacter sp. | reverse complement strand
GCGACCGACACCGGGAGCCCCGCCTCCGTGTCGGTCCGTGCGACGATCGCCTGCAGGCGATCGGTGTCGGCGGCCACCGCGTCCGACCGCTCCACGACCGCGCCCGGGGGAAGCGCCATCACGACCTCGGCGCCGCCGCCCCAGCCGTAGGGGCGCAGTGCGCTGCACAGCCGCTCGCCGGTGGCGTCGTCCTGGACGTACGCCCGCCGGTGCCCGAGCCCGCGCTGCAGGTCGTCCAGCAGGTCGATGCAGGTCCGCGCGTCGAGGGCCCCGCCGTCGTCCACCAGCAGCTGGTTGGCCACGTAGGCCTGCGGCTCGGCGGGGCTGCGCAGCAGCGTTCCCGCGGGAACGTCCTGGTGCTCCGCGGCGCCGGCGAGCGTCAGCGCGCGCAGGAAGGCCAGCGCGCGCTCGACCTCCACCGGGAGCGGGTCAGTCCTCGTCGTCGGAGCTGTCGCCGACCCGGCGGATCACGATCTGGTCCTCCTCGATCGCGACCGCGATCGCGCGGTGACCGGCCCAGTGCTCGGCGTACACCGCGTTGTCCTGGACCGCGGGGTCCAGCCACAGGCCGTAGCCCTCCTCGCCGTGCTCGAACGTGCCCTCGTAGGGGCCGGTCGACTTGCCGCGCCGGCGGCCGCGACCGCCGCGACGGCCGCGTCGACGGGCCGGGCGGTCCTCGTCGTCGTCCTCGGAGTCCTCGTCCTCACCGGCCTCGGCCTTGCGCTTGGCCTCCTCGGCCTTGCGCTCCGCCTCCTCGGCCTCCTTCTTGCGACGCTCCTCCTCGGCCGCCTCGAGCTCCTCGGCGATCCGGGCGTCGTCCTGGGCGCGAAGGCTGAACTCGTCCTCCAGCAGGTCGGTGTCGACGTCGTTGTCGGTGGGCTCCCCGGGAGCGAGGTCGTTGTCGCGCTTGAAAGCGGCGATCTGCTGGACGGTCACCTCGAGCTGGTGAGCGATCCAGGCGTCGGTTCGGCCCTGCTGCACCCAGGTGCGGATCTGGTTGAGCTGCGGGCGAAGGGATCGGCGTGCCATAGGACGTGCAACCTATCGGAAGCACCCACTGCAGCGCCGCAAGCGCGGACGTTGACACACCGTTCTATAGTGCGTTGCCGGTGGCGTGTTGCGGGGGTGGGGGAACCCTGCAAGAGTGCCAGGCATCGGCAGGGGTACCACGAAGGCAGGAAGCAGCATGCTCGTTCTGACACGCAAGTCCAACCAGAGCATCATGATCGGGGATGACATCGAGGTATCGGTGCTGTCGATCATGGGCGAGAAGGTTCGGATCGGAATCCAGGCGCCGCGCGACATCCCGGTGTTCCGCAAGGAGGTCTACCTGGAGATCCAGGAGGAGCGGGCCATCGAGGCAGGCGCCGGGCAGAGCTTCCGCGAGGAAGTCGACACCGCGCTCTCCAAGCTGACGGAGTAGCCGCCACCACCTGCCGTCACGGCAGGCGCTGGACGTCAGCCCATCACGACGTAGAGCGTCTCGAACATCGCGACGGTCACGAGCGCGGCTGTCGCGAAGAGGACGAGGCAGAGCCCGGCGAACCGCAGCTTCCCGTGCCGGTGGACCCGGTCGAGTTCGCGACGGCGTGCGCGCTTCTCGGCATGACGGACGAGCGCCTCGCGACGAAGGCGGTCCGCTTCGGTCTCCTCGAAGAACTGCCGTTCGAGGTCCGCGATGGTCTGACGCATACGCATGAGCCGCGTTCAGGGTACCCGGAACCCGTTATTCGCACCTGCCCCAGAGACCGAGGCGCTCGTCGCGCGCCTCTTCCTGGGCCCGGGTGAACCGCTCCGCGAATCGCGTGTTGGGAGCGATCCGCAGCGTTCGCGCGAAGCCGCGGCGCACCAGGCGCTCGTTGACGAACAGCCCGTCACGGTCCCGGTAGACGTAGGCCAGCAGGCGGTCGTAGCGGTCACGTGGCTCGCGGTCCAGGACGAGGTTGACGCGCTCCCCGTCCAGGAGGCGCGTGGCCTCCCGGGACGCCTCCTTGGCGAAGCACTCGACCGGCGTGCCGGGCTTCACGGACTCCGGCGTGTCGATCCCGATGAGCCGCACCGTGTCACGGGATCCGTCGCGCCGGATCTTGATCGTGTCCCCGTCGACGATCCGGATGACCCGCGCGGTGAGGGTCGTTCCCTCGCGCGGCTCGGCCTGGTCGGGACCGTCGAGCCCCAAGGGGTCGCTGCCGGCACAGCCGGCGCCGACGGCGATGGTCAGCAGGAGCAGGAGGAGACGGCGGCGGGACATCGTCCAGGCACGGTAGGGCGCGGCCCGGCCGTCGTGCCAGAACCGTTGCAGACGCGTGACGCTCGACCGCGGACCGGTGTCGCGACGACGACGGGGCGGCCCGCTGGACCGCCCCGTCGGCGAAGCACGCTGCCCGGAGGGCGTCAGGCGATCGTGACCTCGGGCGAGAGGTAGACGTCCTGGATCGCGTTGAGCAGCTCGATGCCCTCGGCCATGGGGCGCTGGAAGGCCTTGCGGCCGGAGATCAGCCCGGTGCCGCCGGCCCGCTTGTTGATGACCGCGGTGCGCACGGCCTCGGCGAGGTCGGTCGCGCCCGAGGAGGCGCCGCCCGAGTTGATGAGGCCCGCTCGGCCCATGTAGCAGTTGGCCAGCTGGTAGCGGGTGAGGTCGATCGGGTTGTCGGTCGTGAGCTCGGAGTAGACCTTGTCGTGGGTCTTGCCGTAGCTGCCGTTGAGGTTCATCGCCGGGTAGCCGCCGTTGTTCTCGGGCAGCTTCTGCTTGATGATGTCGGCCTCGATCGTGGTGCCGAGGTGGTTGGCCTGGCCCGTGAGGTCGGCGGACACGTGGTAGTCCTTGTCCGTCTTGAAGGCGCTGTTGCGCAGGTAGCACCACAGGACGGTGAACATGCCGAGGCGGTGGGCCTCCTCGAAGGCCGCGGCGACCTCCACGATCTGACGGCGGCTCTCGTCGGAGCCGAAGTAGATGGTCGCGCCGACGCCGGCGGCGCCGAGCTCGTGGGCCTTGCGCACCGACGCGAACATGATCTGGTCGTACGCGTTGGGGTAGCCGAGGAACTCGTTGTGGTTGAGCTTCACGATGAAGGGGATCTTGTGCGCGTACTTGCGCGACATCGCCCCGAGGACGCCGACCGTCGACGCCACCGCGTTGCAGCCGCCCTCGATCGCGAGCTTCACGATGTTCTCGGGATCGAAGTAGGCCGGGTTGGGCGCGAAGCTCGCGCCGCCGGAGTGCTCGATGCCCTGGTCGACCGGAAGGATCGAGACGTAGCCGGTGTGCGCCAGGCGCCCGGAAGCCTGCAGCCACGACAGGTTCTGAAGGACCTGCGGCGTGCGGTCGCTGTCGAGCCACACGCGGTCGATGAAGTCGGGGCCGGGCAGATGGAGCTGCGACTTGTCGATCGTCGTCGACTGGTGGTCGAGCAGCGATCGCGCCTGGTCGCCGAGCAGCTCTTCGATGCGGCTGGTGGACAGTTCCACAGTGGACATTCGAGCGTCCCTCCAAGTTCTCAATGGGTCTTGTGACGATACCGCGCGCCCGCCCGACGGCGCGGTGAAGTCCTTTGGTGCCGTCTGGGTAGGGTCCACGCATGGATCACGCCTTCGGCGGGCCGAAGTACACGATCGGGCTGGAGGAAGAGCTCATGATCGTCGACGGCCAGAACTACGACCTGGTCAACGCGATCGAATCCCTGCTCGAGGACGCCCCGGACGGCGAGATCAAACCCGAGCTCATGGAGTCGGTGCTGGAGATCGCCACGAAGCCGTGCGCCAACACCGCGGAGGCCGGCGTCCAGTTGCGCTCGCTGCGGCGGCAGGTGGCGGCCACGGCGGCCGGCAAGGACCTGCTCATCGGGTCGGCCGGCACCCATCCGTTCGCGATGTGGGAGGACCAGCGCATCGTCGCGCGCCCGCGCTACCGCGACCTCATCAGCGCACTGCGGTTCGTGGCCCGTCAGGAGCTGATCTTCGGCCTGCACGTGCACGTCGGCATCGACGATCCGGACAAGGCGATCCACGTCGCCAACGGCATGCGCGTCCACCTTCCCGTGCTGCTGGCCCTCTCGGCCAACTCGCCGTTCTGGCGGGCGGACCGGTCCGGGCTGATGTCGACCCGCACGCCGATCTTCCGGGCGTTCCCGCGCGTGGGCATCCCGCCGGCCTACGACGACTGGGACCACTACTGCCGGGAGATCGACTTCATGGTCCGCAGCGGGGCGATGGAGGACTACACGTACCTCTGGTACGACGTCCGCCCCCATCCGCGGTTCGGGACCGTCGAGATCCGGGTCTGCGACTCCCAGACGCGGGTCGAGCACACGCTCGCGCTGGCGGCGCTGATCCAGGCGATGGTCAAGGAGCTCTGCGAGCACCACGAGGCGGGGGAGCAGCTCACCGACTACCCGTGGCAGATGCTCGACGAGAACAAGTGGCTCGCGGCGCGCCACGGTCTCGACGGGGACCTGGTCGATCTCCCGAGCAGCGACAGGGTCGCGACCAAGCAGCTCGCGCGGCGCCTGGTGGACCGACTGCGGGAGCACGCGCAGGACCTGGGGTCCGAGGGCGACCTCGACGGGATCGACGATCTGCTGCGGGGTGGCAACGGAGCTGCGCGCCAAGTCGTGGTCTACGAGGCCAACCACGACCTCCGCGAGGTCATGTCGGAGATCGTGGAGGCGACCGTTCCCGCCCGATGAGCAGCGTGTTTCCGCGACCACCCCACGTTGCGCGCGGGCCCCGGCCCGCCGGTCCCTAGACTCAGATCCGTGTCGTCCGGCAGTCCAGAACTCTTCGTCGTCTGCAAGAGCTGCGGTTCCGAGGTCAGCCCGTACATCACGGAGTGCCCCTACTGCGGGCAGCGGTTGCGCAAGCGCGCCCCGAAGATCGAACGGGACGAGATCGGCGACGCGAAGGAGCCGAAGGCGCCGCGGTCGGCACGCCGGCGCCTTCCGCCCGAGCCGCCGAAGATCCCGAAGCCCCGCAGGGCGCCGCGGCGGACCCGACGCAGCAGCGACGCCTTCCGCGGGGACGAGTTCCGCCGACCCACGGTCACGATCACCCTCGTGGCGCTGTCGGCCATCGGCGCCATCGTGCTGGCGGTCCTGGGACGCACCGACACCGCGCTGATCGGCCCGCCCGACGGCGAGTGGTGGCGGGTCGCGTCCACCGTCTTCCTCTACGGGAACGGCTGGTACCAGTTCGCCGCCGTGCTCGCGATCGGCCTGTTCGGGTGGCGTCTCGAGGCCCGTCACGGGCCCGCCCTGGTCGTCGCGCTGTTCGTGGCGTGCGGTGTCGGCGGCACGGCGATCGCCGCGGTGGCCGAGTCGTTCCCCATCGCGCTGGGCGGGATCGGCGCCGGCCTCGGTCTTCTCGCGGCGTACGCGGTCCCGGTCCTGCGGGCGCGTCGGCGCAGCGGGGACGACGATGACGACGTCGACCTCCTGGGGACGTTCGTGATCGGCGCCGTCCTCGCGCTGATGCCGATCGCGACGCCGGACGCGAACGCCGTCGCCGCTGCCGCCGGTCTGGTGCTCGGCGGGATCACCGGGCTGATGCTCGACCGTGTCGCCCCCCGCGACGACTGATCCCGCGGGGCCGCCGCGTCGGCTCCGGTTCTCCGGCAGGGGCCTGCTCGGGCGCGCGCTGGCGATCGTCGGCGTGCTCGTGGTGGTGTCGGGCATCGTCGCGACGTACCTCCGGGAGGAGGTCGTCGAGCAGGAGGCGTTCGTCACCCACGCGACCCGGGCGCTGCAGACCCCCGAGGTCGGCGACCTCGTCGCCGAGCAGGTCATCACGCAACTCGTGGACGAAGGCGGCACGGACCTCATCACGGCCCGGCCGCTGGTGCGCCCCATCGTGGAGGCGCTCGTCACGAGCGAGACCTTCCGCGACCTGTTCGAGGTCGCCGCCCGCGACACGCACCGGCTGCTCTTCACCCGTGACGACGACGTGTCGTTCGCGGTCGCGGATGCCGGGACGCTCGCCGTCGCGGCCCTGCGATCCGCCTCCCCAGGGCTCGGGAACCGGCTGCCCGCGGTCCTGGACGTCGACGTGGTGGCGATCCGCGACGGCACGCTGCTCGCGGGGCTCGTGCGGGCCGGCGACCGGGTGAAGACCCTGGCGCTCGTCCTCCCGCCGGTCGGGCTCCTCCTGATCCTGTCCGGGATCGCGCTGGCGCGTGATCCCCGGGCGGCGCTCGTGCGCAGCGGGCTGGCGCTCGCAGTCGTCTGCGGCCTGCTGATCGCCGGTCTGGCGTTCTGGCGGTCGAGCCTCGCCTCGGGGGCCGTGGCGCCCGGGCAGCTCGCCGACGCCGACGTCCGGGCCGCCGTCAGCGCGGCGTGGGGGATCTTCTTCAACCCGTTGCGGGACTGGCTCCTGGCGGTGGGTGTCGCCGGACTGCTGGTGGCGGGCCTGGCGGCCGGTCGCGTCACGGCCACCAGCGCCAGCGAGCGCTTCGCCGCGCTCGCCCGACGGATCGCGCGCCCGCTGAGCGGCCCGGTGCACAGGACGGCGCGGGGGATGGTCTTCCTCGTCCTGGGCGGGCTCCTGCTGTGGCAGCCGTTCGGACTGGTACCTCTCGCCGCGCTCCTGCTCGGCGGCATCCTGGTGTACCTCGGGACCGGCGAGCTGCTGGCGCTGATCCCCGAACGGATCAGGGCGGCGATGCCCGCCGGGACGGGCAGGGGGCCGGTCGCCGCGCGTCGCTCCCGGGGCTGGACGCCGTGGATCACGGCGGCCATGGTGCTGCTGGTGGGGATCGCCGGGGCGGGGGCGATCGTCGGGGCGTCCGTGCCGTCCGGCGAGCGCGCATCGCTGGAGCCCGCGAGCCCCGAGCAGGCGACGGCGGTCGGCTGCAACGGCTCACGGGCGTTGTGCGACAGGCGCCTGGACCAGGTCGTCTTCCCGGGGACCCACAACTCCTTCTCGGCCGCGCTGGAACCCGGCTGGCTCTTCGCCAACCAGCGGGTGGGGATCGAGGACCAGCTGGAGGCCGGGATCCGTCTGCTGATGCTCGACCCGCACCACGGCGTCGACGACGGGGAGGGCCGGGTGAGGACGGACCTGGAGGCCGACGGCACCTCGCGCAACAGGGTGGCCGCGGAGCTGAGCCGGGACGCGTTGCGCGCGGCCGAGCGGCTGGGCGGACGGGTCGGCCTGGGTTCGCTGAGCGGGCGGCGCGGGGTGTACCTCTGTCACTCCCTCTGCGAGCTGGGCTCGGAGTCGTTCGTCGCGCAGCTCGACGTGCTCCACGACTTCCTCAACCGGCGCCCGGGGGAGATCGTGGTGGTCCATCTGGAGCCGAGCGTGTCGCCGGGGCTCGTCGCAGCGGCGTTCCGCCGGGCGAACCTGCTGGACACGCTCGCGGTCCTCGACCCGCAGGAGCCGATGCCGACGCTGGGAGAGCTCCTGCGGCAGGGCGACCGGGTGATCGTGCTGACCGAACGCAACGGCGGTGCCTACGACTGGTACCACCCTGCCTACGACATCGTGCAGGACACGCCGCTCGGAGCCCGCAAGGCCGGCGAGTTCTCCTGCGCGCCCAACCGCGGCGACTCGTCGCGGCCGCTGTTCATGATGAACCACTGGATCGACCGCTTCCCGCCGCCGCGCTCGGAGAACGCGCGCGCGTCGACGCGCCGCGCCCTGCTGGACCGGGTGGCCCACTGCGAGGAGGTCAGGGGCCGCACCGTCAACCTGATCGCCACCGACTTCTTCGACGACGGGGCGGTCGTGGAGGTGGCGCGGGAGCTCAACGCCCGCGAACCCGAGCCCTCGGGGAGCGCCGCGCAGGGGACGGACGCGGATCGGCGCTCCCGTGGCTGACGGCGCGCCGGGGCGCGCGGGACGGCGGCGCGGCCGGACCTCGAGGACCGCGTAGAGTCGGCCCGATGTCGTCCGACCGCACGTTCACCGCCGAGGAGGTCGATGCCGCCGTCGCGGCGCTGACCGAGCCGGGACGCCTCGATCACGCCCAGGACGTGATCACGCACGCGGCGCCCGCCCTGCAGCAGATCCTCGGGCAGGCGCTCCAGGAGGGCGGCTGGTTCGGTGGGGCCCACGAGCAGGAGGTTCAGCGCGTCGCCTCCGGGGAAGACCTCGAGCAGCGGGTGACGGCGCTCCGGGTGCTCCTCGCCGAGGAGACGCGGATCGGCATGCTCGTCGGCGCTGCGGTCGGCTTCCAGCTGGCCCGCGAGCTCCACGCCGGCGAAGCCGCCGACGCGCCCCCCGCCCCCGAGAACCCGTAGGAGGAACCCTGATGCAGCTACGCCGGCTCGGCCGTTCGGCTTTCGCTCCGGGGGAGAGGTGGTCGGCGTGACCCACGCGATCGTGCTGATCCAGGCCGAGCGGGACGCGATGCCGAACCTCGGCTCGGCGCTGGCGGACATCGACGGCGTCGCCGAGGCCTACACCGTCACCGGCGAGTGGGACTTCGTGGTGATCGTGCGCGTCGCGCGTCACGAGCAGCTCGCGTCGACCATCACCGGCGAGCTCCTGCAGCTCCCGGGCGTCAGCCGCACGCAGACGATGGTCGCCTTCGAGGCGTTCTCCCGCCACGACCTCGAGGCGATGTTCTCGATCGGCGGCTGAGGCGCCGGGGACGCGCGGACGGGCGCCGGGCTACGGCTGGTTCTGCCAGCCGCGCTCGAACCAGATCCGGCGGTCGTGCCAGTCGTGGGCCATGAGCGCGCTGCCCGTCATGGCCAGGGCCAGGAGCCCCGTCGGCCGCAGGCGGGCGGCGAGCATCCCGACCGTCGCCATGCCCGTCAGCAGGGCGCCGGTCGCGCCGTGGTGGCAGCGCTGCCCCGCGAGCCACAGACGTCGGCGCTCGGCGTCATAGTGGATGAGGTGTTGACCATGGAGAGAGGTAGACATATGCGTGACGTGAAGTGGAAGGAGTCCAGCGACACCCCGGGTATCGGACGTCGGCGTCTGCGCGCTTGTGCTTTTTGTGCCGTGATCGTCCTTTCGTCGAGTGCGCTTGCATCCTGCGGCGACGACGAACGCACCAGTGCGATCACGGCGCTGACGACGGCCACCGACGCGACCCGGACGACGGACGCTCCGCCCACCACGTCGGCCCCACGCCAGACGGTCACCTCCGAGCCGACCACCACCACGCCACCCGCGACGGTCACGGGTCCGGACGGGTCGACGACCACCGAGATCGGGCCCGCCGACGGTGAGGCGATCCGGGTGCCGGCCGAGTTCGAGATCTCCAGGAACGGCGTGACGCCGTCCCGGATCCAGGTGCCGGCCTTCCTGACGATCGCGTTGAAGGCCACGTCCAAGGACGGACGCGCCCACACGTTGCGGATCGCCGGGCCGAAGGGCCCGATCACCCTCGCGGTTCCGGCCGGAGGGTCCGGGGCGAAGGACGTCGAGGGGCTTCCGGACGGCGAGTACCTCATCGCGCTGGACGGCCAGGCGACCGACGGTGCGCTCGTCGTCGGCGGTGAGCCCGGCCCCTGAGCAGTCCCCGTCGGGGCGGCCCACCTACACTCCGGGGGTGCCCTCCCTCGTTCGTGACGAGTTCGGCCCGACGCTCCCCGAGCTCATCGCCGACCGGACCGGTCGGCCCGTCCGCCGGGTCCGCCTCACCATCTTCGCGGCCGTGGCGCTGCTGGTCGTGCTCGGGCTGGGCGTCCGCTTCGCCCAGCGGGAAGCCGCCAAGCTCGACAGCGTCGTCATGACCGACGCCCCGTTCGCGTTCAACCTCGGCTACGACGGCGACCGTCTGGACCGGGTCGCTCCCCTGCCCGGCGAGCGTCTGCGGCTCACCAGTCCGCCGTCGGCAGAGGTCCCGCAGCGCTTCGTCGTCCGGGCGCGCACGTTGCCCGCCTACCGCGGCGACGTGACGGGCTTCCTGCCGCTGTACGCGAGCGGCATCGCCGACGACATGGCCCGCGAGGACCCGGCGTTCGTCCTGCGCGGAGAGGCCCGCGCCCGGATCAACGACAACCCGGGCTACATGCTGGTCTTCCAGACCAAGATCGACGGCGCCACCGCGTACGGCCGGCGCCTGCTGCTCTACGACGACCTCGACGACGACGAGTCCACGCTCAACCGGCCCACCGTGGTCGCGGACATCACCCTCATCAACGGGCGCTCCAAGGCCGTGCCCAACGCCAACGCCGTGGGCGGCAACGGGGCCCTCAAGGCGCCCTACCGCTCGTTCCGCTTCGGGGACGAGCGGCCGTGAGCGCCGGCGACGACGTCCGCGACCTCGCCTGGGAGGAGTTCGCCCGCGTCGACATGCGGGTCGGCCGCATCGTCGCGGTGGAGGACTTCCCCGAGGCCAGGCGACCCGCGTGGAAGCTGCGCGTGGACTTCGGTCCGGAGATCGGGGAGCGTCGCTCCAGCGCGCAGATCAAGAACTACGAGGCGGCATCGCTCGAGGGGCGCCTGGTGATCGGCGTGGTGAACTTCCCGCCCAAGCAGATCGGGCCCGTCCGGTCCGAGTGCCTGGTGATGGGCACCTACACCGCGGACGGCACGGTGCTGCTGCTGAACCCGGAGCCCGGCGCGGCGCCGGGCGACCGCGTCGGCTGACGGTCGTTCAGGGCGCCGGAGCCGGCTGCGGCTCGGCGGCGTCGGTCGACGTCGTCCGCGGCTCGGCAGGGGTGCCACCCGTCGCCTCGGGCGTCGGCTCGGGCGCGGGGGCCGGAGCCTCGTCGGCGGCGGGCTCCTCGGCGGGGGCCGGCTCGGGGGTCGCCGCCGGAGCGGGTGCCGGCTCGGGGCCGGTCGAGGGCTCGGGCGCCGGTGCCGGGGCAGGCGCGGGCTCGGGTGCCGGGGCAGGCGCGGCCTCGGGTGCCGGGGCGGGTGCGGGGGCCGGCGCGGGCTGGAACGCGGGCGTGGGCTCGGCGGCGGGACTCGACTTCGGCGTCGCGACCGTCTGGGCACGGGACCCGGCGGCCGCGGGGGCGCCACCCGAGGACTCCGACGCGGCTCCGCTGATCAGCACGGCCTCGGCGACCGGTTCGGCGGCGGACGCCTCGGCCACGGGGGTCGAGGGCGCCTTCTCGGCGGCGGGTTCGACCGGTGCAGGGGCGGGCGGACGCGGCGCCGTCGCGGCACGGACGCTGCGAGGAGTCGCCGCACGGCGCTGTTCGGGCGGGCGCTCCTGGGGTGCGTTGGCGACGACGACCGGAGCCGCCATGGCGGGCGGTGTCGCCGCGGCGATCGCCGGAGCGGACGGCGCCCGCTCCACCTTGACGCTCCTGGCGTGGTCCACCTCGACCGCACCGGCGGCCACGATGGCGGCGGCGGTGAGGCCTGCGGCCGCCTTGGTC
>NZ_JBFIGP010000103.1:0-11362 GCF_041602235.1 Paraconexibacter sp. | reverse complement strand
GATCCCGCGCGGTGACGGGAGCAGCTACCACCTCGAGCTGCGCCGGCCGACCGGGATCTTCGACGCGTTCTCGCTCGTCGACTGGGTGGTCGGCGGCGTGAGCGTCCGGCTCGTCCCCACCTCCGTGCAGGGGAGCGCCCTACCCCAGCTGCTGGACACGACGCCGCAGACCGCCACCTTCGCCGATGCGGCGCTGGGGTCCGGCCGCCAGGTGACCGACGCGACCCGCAAGATCACGATCGAGACCCTCGCGGTCGGCGAGCAGGGCGCGCAGGTGCGCCTGTGGGTCGGTGAGGACCCCGTGACCGACCCGGCGCCACCGTCACCGCCCCCGGCCCCGGCCCCGGCGGCCCCGGTGCCCGACCCCGCGTCGCCGGCCCCGGCCGCGGAGCCACCCTCCTCACCGGGGGCCCCGACGCCGCCTGCCGTGCCGGACCCGACGGCGTCGGCCGACGATCCCGTCCCGCCGGTCGATCCCGCTCCGACGCCCGGCACCTCCGACCCCTCGGGGCCGGCGACCGGCGACCGTGTCGCCTTGCGGCTCTCGGCGTCCGCGACCACGCGCCGCAGCGCCGTCGGCAACGGCATCCTCGTGCGTCTGCGCAGCGGTCTGGACTGCCCGTGCGCGGCTCGCATCGACGTGCGCGACGGCCGGGGCCGCACGGTGGGCAGCCGTCGCGTCCGGATCGCCGCGTCGACCCACCGGCTACGGGTTCGCCTGCGGGCCGCCGCGCGCCGTCGCATCGCGCGGGCCTCACGCGCGATGACCCTGCGGGTCCGCGTCACGATCACGGAGCCGGAGCGCGTGAGCAGGTCGGCTCGCGTGCGCCTGCGCTGAGCTCCGCGGCAGCCCGTCCAAGGGAACGACGCATCCGGCCCACCTCCGGTCCGGCGGGCGGGGAGTGCCAGACCGGAGGCTGTGTGGGACCGGATACGTCTGGAGAGGCCGTACCGCGTTCACCCGGGGGACCGGTGGGTGGTTGCGCGGTGAACCTCCCGCCGACGCACACCGTGGCGCGCCGGTCCTGACCCTGTACCCAGGCCGCGGAACCGCAACACCCGAAGCAGGAGATTTTCTTCTGACCCACGCCGACGCACGGCGGATAGGCTCAGGCGCACATGGACATCGATGCGAGCATCGAGCAGGTCGCGGGCATCCTCGTGCGGGAAGGCGTGGCGTTCGAGACCGCCCAGGACGGGCGCGGTTACCGCCTCATGTTCGACTCCGCGGCCGTGTTCATCGGCTTCTCCCCGTGGCGTGACGGCACGGTGATCACCCTCAGCAGTCCGATCCTCCAGGACATCGATCCCGAGAGCCCGGGCGCGGCGGCAGCGCTCAACCGCGTGAACCGCCTGAACAACAACTCGTTCTTCACGAAGTTCGTGTTCGACGAGGGCGCCCTGATCGTGGAGTACGACATCCTCGCCGACCGGCTGCAGGCCGGAGAGCTCATGAACGCCCTGTCCGTGGTGGCGACGTCCGCCGAGGTGCTGGACGACGAGCTCGTCGACGAACTGGGCGGCAAGCCCTTCCGCACGATGCTCGAGGAGCACGGCGGCGTCGACGACGACTGAACCGCGCGGACGCCCCGGCGTTCAGCCCGCGGCGATGCCGAGCCGGCGCGCCGCGAGCTCGGTCGGGCCCGGGTCGGGCGCCGCGCGCCGGGCGTAGGCCTGCTGCACTCCCTTGAGGACGCTGAGCACCGCGAGCGTCCGGGCCGTGCCCTGCGTCGACCGCAGGTCCCCGCAACGCAGGGCCTTCGCGGCGTCGAGGTCCCCGCGGAGCAGACGGTGGGCGCCCTCGGCGCTGCACGAGAGCGTGATGTCGGCCGTGGCCTCGGTCGTCCCGAGCCGCAGGCGGGGCGTCCCCCCGTGCAGCTCCAGCGTGACGCGAGCCGCCGGCTCGCTGAGCTCGAGCGCCACGGTCGTCCCCATCCGCCCCAGCCGTGCCGCGACCTGCGGATCGTCGTGCAGGGCGCAGCCCAGATCGACGCCAAGGCGGTCGTAGAGCTCGGCGGCGTCGGCGAACCGCGGAAGCGGGCGCTCGCGGGCCGCACGGAGCTGTGCGAGCACGTCGCCCCAGGAGCCGACGCGTGGAAGGGCGGTGACGCGCTCGGCACGCACGTCGGCGAACGGGTCGACGCCGACCTGCCGGCGGCCTGCGTCCCGGTGGTAGGCGTCCCGTGCCTCGGGCCCCCACCGCAGCGCATCACGGTCCTCCGTCCAGGAGGACGGCCGCAGGGTCACCAGCCAGCCCGCGCCTTCGGGGGAGGCCAGCAGGCGTCGCGGCTGCGTCGCCGCCTCCAGGATCGTCCCTGCGACGGGGGCGCACACGAGGTAGGTGCGGCCCCGCGCGGTGACGCGGGCGGCGACGTCCCCGGCTGCGACCTCGGTGCCCGGGGGCTCGACGGTGACGCTCACCTCCTCGGGGTCGGGCCCGAAGAGGGCCGCGAGCTGCCGCGTGACGCCGAGGACGACGTGGTCGGTCGCGGTCTCGAGCCAGACGTGGGCCTGGAAGTCGTACCCGACCTCCCCGCCCGGGCTGAGGTCCGGTGCCGGGAAGGCCCACGGCGGTCGCTCACCGAGCCCCACGCCGCGCCCGCGGCCGCCGACCGGGAGCCGGTCGAACGCCGGTAGCGGGGCGCCGTGCTCACGCGCAGCCGCCTCCAGGTGGAGCCGGGGCACCAGGGGCACGCCGTAGCGCCTCGCCGCCCGCTCCAGCCGGTCGCGCTCGCCGGGGCCGGCCCGTTCGGGGAGGGCGAGCGCGACGACGCACGCGTGCTCGGCGCGGAATCCGGTGGCGTGCACCTCGAGGTCGCCCCAGGCCACGATCGCGCCGAGGGCGCTGCCGTCCCCGGGCGCGATCCGCGGGTCGTCGACATCGTGCAGCGCGTACAGGCCGCACATGCAGGTGGCGGCCGGAGGGCGGTGTCGCGGGGTCCGGCGCGGCCCGTCACCCATCGCCAGGGCGAACCGCGCGATGTGGCAGGCCGCCGTGTTGACGCCCGGCACCCAGCCTCCTGCGCTGGTGACGGTCCACGGCACGAGCTCCCCGTCGTCCGCCAGCCGCCAGGCGCGGAAGCCGACGACGGGCTCGACGAAGTCCGGCGAGCGCGCGCTCACGCCGGGACCGGATCGCGCTCGGGCGTCGGCGCGGGCGCGCGGGCCGGCTCGGGGGCGGGCTCGGGCGCCGGGGCGGGTTCCGGCGGACGGGCCGGGATCGGCAGCTCGACGGGCTCCACCCGCACGCGGCGGGAGGGACCCGGGAGGTCGAGCAGGACCGGTGACGTCGGATGGCCGTTGAGCAGGGCGGGCGACACGAGCGCGGGCACCTTAACGGCCGTCCCGGACAGCCCTGCGCTCGGCCGGACGGTCAGCGCACGGCCTGCGGCAACTGCTCCGCGAGCCGCTGCATGGCGCGCTGGTTGCTGCGGCGCAGCACCATGCGCACGAGCGGTGCGAGGGCTCGATCCGCCAGCGGCGCCTGCTCCCACGAGTACGTGAAGGAGATGCGGGTCCCGCCGCCGGGGAGCTCGGCGAGGTCGTAGGTGCCGTGCCCCACGCGCTTGCCCTTGGCGCTCACGTTGCGCTCGACGATCTGCGCGGGCGTCACGGCATCGATGACCTCGATCTCGACGGCTTCCTTCCGACCGCCGGCCGTCGAGACGACGCTGGCCCGCGACCCGACGCCGCGATCTGGCCCGGAGTAGGTCCAGTCGACCAGGACGTGATCGGTGAACGGCTCGTGATTGGACAGGACGTCGAGGAACGCGAACACCTCGGGACGCGGCTGGTCGACGTCGACGGTGACTGTGACGGGCTTGGGCATGATGTACCAGATGGTACACTTCCTCCGTGGCCCGTCAAGACGCCCGCGACCGCCTGCTGGAACGCGCGGTCCAGTTCATCTCGCAGCGCGGCCTCACCGATCTCTCGCTACGTGAGCTCGCTGCCGCGATCGGCACGAGCCACCGGATGCTCATCCATCACTTCGGGTCCAAGGAGGGGCTGTGGGTCGAGGTGATCCGTGCCGTCGAGGGGCAGCAGCGGGCGGCGCTCCCCGCGCTCGTGCCCGACCCGACCGTGGATCCGTCCGCGGCGATGCGCGCGTGGTGGGCCCACATCTCCGACCCGTCCCTGTGGCCCAACGAGCGCCTGTTCTTCGAGATCTACGGCCAGGCGCTGCAAGGACGCCCGGGGACGACGGCGCTCCTCGACGGCATCGTCGAGGAGTGGCTCGGCCCCATCACCGAGATCAACGTCGCGCAGGGCATGGACCCGGAGACCGCCCGCGCGATGGGGCGTCTCGGCATCGCCGTGACCCGCGGGCTCCTGCTGGACCTCCTGGCCACGGGGGACCGCGAGGGCACGACCGCAGCGATCGAGGCCTGGATCGCCCTCAACGAGGCCGCGCTCGGCCGCGGGTGAACCAGCGAGCGCTCACCCCCTGAGCACCGGCTGGTCCACCCCTCGCCCGTGCCTCAGCGGATGTGCACGCCCGAGATCGCCCGCGCGATGACCATGCGCTGGATCTCGCTCGTGCCCTCGAAGATCGAGTAGATCTTCGCGTCGCGGTGCCAGCGCTCGACCGGGTACTCGCGGGTGTAGCCGTTGCCGCCGAGGATGTGCATCGCCCGCTCCGTGGCCCAGTGGGCGACCTCGCCGGCCTTCAGCTTGCTCATCGAGCCCTCGGCCGCCGTGAACGGGATCTGGTTGCGCCCCATCCACGAGGCCCGCCACACCAGGAGGCGGGCGGCGTCGATCTCCATCTTCATGTCGGCCAGCGCGAACGCGATCGACTGGTTCTCGATGATCGCCTTGCCGAACTGCTCGCGCTCCTTGGCGTACTCCAGCGCGTACTCGTAGGCCGCGCGGGCGATGCCCAGCGCCTGCGCCCCCACCGTGGGACGCGAGGCCTCGAAGGTCGCCATCGACGCGTTGGCCTTGTTCGAGACGCCCTCGCGAGCGCGGGCCAGCCGCGCGTCGAGCTTCTCCTTGCCGCCGAGCACGTACTCGGCCGGGATCCGGACGTCGTCGAGGTGCAGGTCGGCGGTGTGCGAGGCGCGCAGGCCGTGCTTCTTGACCTTGGCCCCCATCTCCATGCCCTTGACCTCGCTCATCGGGATGACGAACGCGGCCTGCCCCCGGGTCTTCAGCTCGGGATCGATCGTGGCCGTGACGACGTGGATGTCGCTGATCCCGCCGTTGGTCGCCCACGCCTTCTGGCCGTTGATGACCCACTCGTTCGTCTTCTCGTCGAACTTCGCGCGCGTGCGGATGTTCGAGACGTCCGATCCGGCGTTGGGCTCCGAGGAGCAGAACGCGGCGACCTTCACGTCGCTCTCGGTGCCGAAGCAGCGCGGGATGAACTCGCCGATCTGCTCACCGGTGCCGGTCGCGGCGATCGAGGCGACGGCCAGGCCGGTCCCCATGATCGCCATGCCGATGCCGGCGTCGCCCCAGAAGAGCTCCTCGTTGACGATCGGCATGGTCAGACCGGACGGGTCGGCGAAGAACTGCGCCAGCCCCTCGAATCCGTAGAGCCCGATCTTGGCGGCCTCCTGGATGATCGGCCACGGCGTCTCCTCGCGCTCGTCCCACTCGTGCGCGGCGGGTCGCATGACGTCGGCGGCGAACCCGTGGACCCATTCGCGGATGTCCTTCTGGTCCTGCGTGAGCTCGAGGGTGAAGGTGGGCTGCTCCGCCTCTGCCGCAGCGGCAGGCGTTTCGGCGGGAGCGATCGTGCTGGCTTCCATGCCCGACAGGGTAGAGCACGAATGAACGTACGTGTTCAGCAGAGGAGGAGTCGGCTCAGCGCGCCGTCAGGGGAGCGACGAGCTCCTCCTCCAGGCGGTACAGCTCACGCAGCGCCGACTCGGAGACCGGGGCGTGGGCCCACGGAACCGAACCGCCCTCGAGCTTCAGGAGACGGACCACCGCGGCGGGATCGCGGGCCCGCTGCGCAGACCGGATCTGCTCGGCCTGCGCCCACGGGATCGCCCAGTCGTCCGCTCCCGTCGCGACCAGCAGCCGGGCACGGATCGGATGCTTCGCCGGACTCAGCTCGGCGAGGCGCTCGGACCCGAACGCCGCCATCGCGACGTTGCGGACCATCAGCGGCCCGTCGGGGAACGTCCTCCAGCTGTCCACGCGCTGGTCGGCGATCGTCGTCAGGTCCGTCGGCGTCCCGCCCGCCACCACGCAGTCGATCGCGGGGCGCATGGCGGCGGCCATCAGCGCGAGCTGACCTCCGGCGGAGAACCCGGTCAGGCACACGGGTGCCCCGCCCGGCCGCCCCGCGAGGACCCGATCGACGAGGGTCATGACGTCCGTGAGCGAGGCCGCGCACGGACGATGGGTCGTCGCCACGGTCCGCCAGCCCCGCTCCCGCCAGCGGTCGGCGTCAGCGCGCAGGGTCGCGGCCATCGCCGCGCCGTGCAGCAGCCAGCCGCTGCCGTGGACCAGGACCATGACGCCCTTCGCGGGCTTTCCGGCAAAGCTTCCCGAGGGCTCGCCGACCTCGTGGTAGAACGCGGCCCCGGGGTCGATGCCGTACGCGGTGACCCCGGCCGGCGGAGGCGACGCGGGCCCCGAATCCGTGCCGTGGCAGAAGGACTCCGGAGCGCCGGTGTCCACGCCGCCGACGAGGTCCGGGGCCGTCGCGAAACGCGACACCAGGGTCGCCGGGAGGGGCTTCTCCGGCGAGCCGGATCCGGCGGGGCGCACGGCGGCGACGTCGAGTCCCGACGTCGGGCTGCTGGCGAGCACCTCCCACGTGCCGGAGCGGCGCACCTCCACCAGCACGAGTCCGTGAGCAAAGCTGTCGGCCACCTGCGTGACGGCGCCCGGGACGACCCCGTCGAGCGCCGACGGGGTCTCGGCGCGCGGCTGCGTGGCCCCACGGAGATCGACCTCGCGACGGCGGCACTCGCGGTGCCCGTCGGTGGCGGGGGACTCGAGTCGCAGGCAGGTCGCCAGCCGGTACCGCGCCCCCGGGGCGAGCGTGATCGTGCTCGCGGCGATCCGTCCGCGCAGCACACTCCCGCCCAGCGCCGCGGTCAGATCCGCGTCGCCGATCCGGTCCCCTGCGGGGGTGGCGATCACGAGCTCGCGGTGTCCCGGGCCCGGCTCGGGGTCGGGCTCGGTGGCCGGCGGGGCGCTCTGCGGCGGCGGGTCGCTCGGCGGCTGTTCCTGCGCGGGTGGCGGCGCGGGGGCCTGTGACGGCGGCGGGCTCTGCGCGGGCGGCGGCGCGGCGCCCTGGGACGGCGGCGGACTCTGCGCGGGCGGCGGCGCGGCGCCCTGTGACGGCGGCGGGCTCTGCTGCGGCACCGGGGCGCTCTTGGGCGGTGCCTCGGACTCCGTGGGCGCGGGCGCCGGTGGGGCGGGCGCCAGGGGTGTCACCGCCGACTGCCCGGCGGGGCCGCCGAACGCCTCCACCACGCGGTCGGCATGCGTCGGCGTCGGCGTCGGCGTCCTGACCTTCACCGGCGCGACCGTCCGCCGCCAGCGGCTTCGCGCCTTGCGCCTGGTCCACCGGACCTCGACGGTCACCCGCTTCGCCGCCAGCGCGGTGAGCTGCCCGCGGCCGGACGCCCTTGCGCCGGACACCCGCCACTGCGTGACGACCCGGGTGCGGGTGCGGTCGCGCCGGATCGTGCGACGCACGAGCCTGAGCCGCGCTCCGTGACCCCGGACCGTGACGCTGCGGGGCCTCCCGCGGCGCTCCTTGACCGCCATCGTGACCCGCACCCCGAGGGTGGTGGTGCTCGTCAGAGCGACGGTCACCCGCGCGGGACCCGACCGCGACGGCGCGGACAGCGCGGACGACGGCAGCACGAGCACGAGACCGACGACGACCAGTGGCGGGATGGGCGACGGGCGACGCATCCTTCGAGGACTATCGACCGTCTGCGTCCGAGACTCAACCCGGGATGTGCTCGGCACCGCCCTCCCTGCCACCATGTGAGCCACCGATGGCTCCGGGATCCGACATCGACGACCGCGCCGACATCGAGCGTCTGGTGCGCACGTTCTACGGTCGCGCGCTCGGCGACACGATGATCGGCTACCTGTTCACGGACATCGCGCACCTCGATCTCGACGCCCACGTGCCGGTGATCACCGACTTCTGGGAGACCATCCTGCTCGGGACGGGGAGCTACCGAGGCGGTGCCTACGCCGTGCACGCGCAGCTCAACGCCAAGTCCCCGCTGCGCGGCGGTCACTTCGAGCGCTGGATCGCGCTCTGGACGCAGTCCGTCGACGAGCTGTTCGCCGGTCCCCGGGCGGAGGAGGCCAAGGCGCACGCCCAACGGGTCGCCCGCGCCTTCCACCGACGGCTGCGCGGCCTGCCGGACGAGCCGCCGGTCGCGCCGGGCGGCGTGCTGCAGATCATCCCGGCCAGCCCCTCCGAGCGCTGACCCGAACGTGGGCGGCTACCCGTCGTCCTGACGGAACGCCCAGCGGATCTCCTCGATGGAGAGGCCCGACGACAGGCAGGCGAGCAGCTTCATGCGGGCCGCCTGCGGCGACAGGAAGCCGGCGGGGATGATGTCGGTGCCGCGCAGGTCGATCTCCGACCCTGCGTACCCGTAGGTCGAGTTGAGGACCACGCCGCGCTCCGGCCGGCAGTAGGCGACCACCGGGAACCGCTTGGCCGCGTCGGCCCACAGGGCGAGGAGCTCGGGGGCGAGGTGCCCGGCCCCGAGCGTGCCGATGACGACGCCGTGCGGATCGGTCTCCAGCGCGGCCCTCGCCAGGGCCCCGTCGTCCCCGGACATCGCCGGCACGATCAGCACGCGCCGGTCGAGGTCGGGCGGATCCAGCGGCGGGTTGCGCGGTAGCTGCGACCAGATCGTGGGATGCCCCTCCGTCACGCGGCCCAGCGGCCCCGTCTGCGGACTGGAGAACGCCACCAGCGAGGTCGTGTCGGTCTTCCGCGCGCAGCGCGCGTGGTGGATCTCTCCGCCGAAGACGACGAGCACGCCGAGTCCGGCGGCCTCCTGGCTGGCGGCGACGGAGACGGCGTCCACGAGGTTCGCCGGGCCGTCGGCCCCGGGGGCGCTCGCGGGCCGTATCGCTCCGGTGAAGACGATCGGCGCCTCCCCGCCATGGATGACGTCGGCGAGCATCGCCGTCTCCTCCAGCACGTCGGTGCCGTGGGTGACGACGACGCCGATCCCTCGACGCGCGGCGTCGCGCGCGGTCCGGCAGATCCGCAGCTGATCGTCGAGCGTGAGGTGTGCCGAGGGCTTGTTGGCCACGGTCTCGGCGGAGAGATCGTTGCGGCCCGCGAGCCCCGGGACGGCGTCCACCAGCTGGTCGGCGTCCAGCTCCGGTGTCGCTCCACCGCCGCCGGTCATGCCGATGGTGCCGCCGGCGGACAGGATGCGGACCCGGCGCGCCGGCTGAGAGGAATGGAAGGTGGCCATGCGGCTACCAGGCTACCGGTGCGGTGCGGGTTGCCCGGCCGGGGTGCCCGCGCACCCGTGCGGTCAGGCGACCGCGGGTGCCTCGGCCCGGACGTGCTCGGCGATGAGGTCCGCGAGGAGGTCCGGCTGGTCGAGCGGGATCAGCGTGCGGCTGTCCGGGACCTCGACGAAGCGCCCCTGCGGGAGGAGCGCCGCGAGGCGTCGGCCGTGCTCCGCCGGCATCAGGCGGTCCTCGGCGGCCCAGGCCACGAGGGCCGGGCGGTCGAAGCCGCGCAGGCGCTCCGCCGTCTGCGTCAGGACGTGGCGGTCGACGCTCCGGATGTACTTCGTGAGGTCACGACGGATCGCGCGATCGGAGAGCAGGGGCCGGAGCCAGTCGTCCATCATCGCGTCGGGGATCCCGTGCTTGGTCATCCAGCCGAACGTCATCGGCAGCTTCCGCAGGGGCCGGATGCGGAGCTGCGACATGGCGAGGAGGACGCCGCCGGGGAGCCGACCGACGAGGCCCACGGTCTTGCCCGCCAGCCCCGGCGGGTAGTTCTCGAACGCCTCGCAGGACGTGATCACCAGCCGCGCCAGGCGCTGGGGGTGGTCGGCGGCCACGAGCTGCGCCATGCCCGTGTCGTTCTCCACCAGCGTGACGTCGCGCAGGTCGAGCGCATCGAGGAGGTCGGCGACGATCCGCGCGTGCCCCGCCAGCGAGAGGTCGGCGTCGGGGCGCATCGGGATGCGGTGCGCCCCCCAGGGCAGGGTGGGCACGATCACGCGGTGATCCCCGCGGAGGGCGGCGACGACGCCGTCCCACAGGCTGGGACCGATCGCCAGGCCGCCGATCAGGACGACGACGGGACCGCTGCCGCCGGTATCGGTGTACTCGATCGTCCCGGCCGGGACCTCGATCTGCTCGGTCATGCGCCCTCCTGGGGACTAGATAGATCGCTCTAGCAAGAACCTACCGTAGACTCGACCCCATGGCCAGCACGACAGGCACGCGCGACCGGATCCTGTTCGCCAGCGCGGAGCTGATGCGCCGCGGCGGCTACGCCGGGACGGGGCTCAAGCAGGTGGTCACGGCATCGGGCGCGCCCTTCGGCTCGCTGTACCACTTCTTCCCGGGCGGCAAGGAGCAGCTCGCCGAGGAAGTGCTGCGCGGCGGCGGGTCGTTCTTCCTCGCCCTGTTCGAGCACATCGCGGACGAGGCGGACGGCGACGTGGTGGCGATGGTCGAGTCCTTCTTCGCCGGTGCGGCCGAGACGGTGCGCGTCACGGACTACCAGGACGCCTGCCCGATCGCCACGGTGGCACTCGAGGTCGCGAGCACCAACGAGACGCTGCGGTCGACCTGCGCCGAGGTCTTCACCTCGTGGCTCGACGCCGCCACGCGGCGCTTCGAGGAGGCCGGGATCCCGAAGGACCGGGCGCGCCTCCTCTCCCTCACGATGCTCTCCGCGCTCGAGGGCGCGTTCGTGCTCGCCCGGACCCTGCGGGACACCAGCGCGCTCGACGCGGCCGGGGCCGCCATGGCGCACGCGACGCGTCGCGCGCTCGCGGACCGCGGCTGAGGGTGGTACTCGGAGGGACCTCTCAGTACCCTGCTGCCGATGAGGCGTCTCGGGAGGACCGTCCGACGAGGAGGCAGGGTTGCCGCGATCGGGTGCGCATGCGCGGCCGCGTGGCCCGCCCCGGCACCGGCGCAGAGCGCCCCGTACGCCGACTGGCCGTCGTTGCTCCCCGCGTTCCCCGTCCCCTTCACGCCGAACCTCGAACCGGACTGCAAGGACGGCTCCGACTCGTGCATCGAGCGGACCATCGTGGAGATGCAGCGCCGGCTCGACAACGTCGTCGGGACCTGCTCCCACAACGCCGTCTTCTCGCTCGCCTACCTCCGGGTCACCGAGGACGTGCGTGACGCCTCCAAGGCCGGCGTGTTC
>NZ_JBFIGP010000102.1:0-11502 GCF_041602235.1 Paraconexibacter sp. | reverse complement strand
GGGCTCAGGCATGGCGCATCGTCACCAGGGTCATGGCGCAGAGGTCCGGGACGCGGTGCGAGACGCGGTTCAGGCCGTCGAGGACGTCGGGCGGGAGCTGCTCCATCAGCGCGTTGGGCAGTGGCTTGCACACGACGCCCGTCGCCGCGGACATCTCCAGCCCGGCTTCCCGGGCGTACTCGCGCAGCGTCCTGCGGTCGAGCATGCGGCGCGTGGAGAACTCCTCCGCGCGCGCGGACAGCTCTCCGAGGTCGTCGAGCAGCCCCATCTCGAGGGCGATCAGACGGTGCAGCGACGTAGGGTTGGGCACGGACACGTGCACGAGTCCGTCGGGGCCAAGGACGCCGGCGCAGCGAGCCAGGAAGGCCTGCGGGTCGTCGAGCTCGTGCAGCAGGTTGGTGGCGACCACGTGGTCGTACGGCCCTTCGGGGAGGGGGTCCTCGTCGAGGTCGCACTGCGCGGTGCGGACGTGCGGGAGGTTGCGCTCGACGAGCCGGTCGAGGTAGGCCGCCGACCTGTCGAGCGCGAGCACCCGCGCCCCGGCGGCGGCCAGGTCGACGGTCATCAGCCCGGTGGCGGCCCCCGCCTCGAGAACCCTGTCACCCGGGCGGACGAGCGAGACGATCCGCTGCGCCGTCGCGCGCGTGTAGACGGCGTCGAAGTCGAGGTCCGGGTCGTAGATCGCCGTGTAGTCGCTCACGCGAAGCTCCTGGCCAGGACCGGTCGCAGCTCGGCGCGGGCTCCGAGGATCCGCTTGAACTGCACCAGCCCGTCGTTGGGCACCCGACGCCCGCTCGGGTCGGGCAGGGTCGAGGTACCGAGGTCCAGCGCGCGCAGGCCCTCGGCGATCGCGCGCTCCACCAGGCGCAGCACGAGGACCGGCATCGGGGATCGCGGGAGGTCGTGGCCCGCGTCGCCCCAGGCGACGACGAGCTCGGCGGTGGGGCTCGCGCGGTAGGTGAGCGCCGCGGCAACGGGGACGTCGTCGTGTCGCAGCTCCGCCAGGCGCACCGCGTCCCCGAAGGCGTCGCGCACCGCCAGCACGCGATCCAGGTCGATGGAGAGCGAGCGACCGCGCGCGGCGCGGTTGGCCTCGAGGATGCCGAACGCGTGGGGCCAGTCCCGTGCGGCTCCGAACGCGAAGGCCGAAGGGTCGGCCTGCCGGACCGCGCGGCGGAACTCGCGCTTGCGCTGGGCGAGCCAGTCCGACGCGTCGGAGAGCCCGGCGAGGTCGAGCGTGAAGGACAGGTCGGCCTCCCGGACCGCGAACCCCGCGTTCAGCAGGGCGAAGCGCACGGCGTCCTCGCCCGCGCCGTGGCACCCCGGCCGGCAGCGCACCAGGGCCTCGTCGACGTCCTGGTCGCGGAGCTGGCCGACGACGTCGTCGACGAGGGCGCAGATCCGTGCGGGCGTCTCGTCGGGCCGCTCGAGATCGACACCACCGAAGGGGGCGCTGAAGCCGGAGGTGAACCGGTTCTCGTGCACCACCCCGGCCAGCGAGCCGACGAGTCGGTCGCCCTCGTGATGGGAGAGCACGAGGCTGCGCGCGCCCGAAGGAGCGTGGAGAGCGTGGTAGCGCGGATCGTTGAAGATCGCGACGGATGGGAGGGACATCCTGTCCCGTGTGGTCGGCCGCAGTGGGACGGCCTTGAGTCGCGGATCGCGGCTCTCAGGCGGCGCGGCGGCCGCCGGAGTGGCCGAGCCGCTCGCCGATCTCGGCACGCCGCAGCACCTGCTCGGTCAGCTCCAGGACGGGGAGGGCCGCCGCGAGCGGGACCCCGGGAACGCCGCGTTCCCGGACCGCGCCCAGGAAGGCGCGCGCCTGGACCACCAGCGGGTCCTCGCCCTCGGCGTGCACGGTGACGGGGTCCGGTGCGACCACCGTGCGCGGCAGCCCGGCACGAGGTGTCAGCGAGACCGTCATCGTCGCGGCGTCGGCCTCCACCACCGCCGTCTGGGTGGTGACCCGCGCGGTGCGCGTCGGCACGGCGGCCAGGTGGCCGACCTGGAGGTTCACGATGGTGCCGTCGTCGCACTCGATGAGCGCGCTCACGTGCTCCAGGCCGCCGGCGTTGCGCCGGCGTCGGCTCGCGGCGTGCACGGACGACGGCGCGCTGCGGCTCAGCGGATGCAGGGCGCTGAGCACGTCGTAGAGCAGCTCCTCCACCGACGGCGGCGGCGAGAGCCCCGGGCCCTTGGGGACGAGGTGGCACAGGTCGATCAGCGCCGGCTCGTGCGGCGCGAGGGTCCTCAGGAGCTGTCGCAGCAGCGGGTCGAAGAGCGCCGCGTGACCGGCCTGGACCACGGGCCGCTTCGGAGCCCGCGCGATCGCGGCGTGCAGCTTCATGAGCTCCTGCGGACGGGCGACCACGGGCCGCTCGAGCAGGACGTCCACGCCGGCGACGGCGGCCCGCAGCGCGTGCTCGCCGTGGAGGTCGGTCGGCGAGCACACGACCACCACGTCGACGGCGGCGAGCAGCTCGTTGACGTCGGCGAAGGCCTCGGCGCTCGCGGCCCCCGCGAGGTGCAGCGCCTGATCGGCGTCGGGGTCGTGCACCCCCACGAGACGCACGTCGTCGACCGCGGTCAGGGCGCGCGCGTGGGCGCGGCCCGCCGCACCAGCTCCGATGATTCCGGCGCGCAGCATTGTCCAGGTGGTCGGACGGCCGGCGCCGGGCTTGAGGTCAGCGGTGCGCGCGGTCGCCTGCCGCCGTGCGACAATCGCGCGATGCGCCGTCGGCTCGGCACGGCGACCTTCCCGTTCCATCGTCACGCCATCCCGCAGGCGATGGCCGACGGGACCCTGGTCGCGGTCTCGTACTACCTGGCCTACCGGCTGCGGTTCGACGCCGGTGTCCCCGTCCGCTACCAGGAGCTGTTCGACGCGACGTGGTGGTGGGCCGTCATCACGGGCATCGTCGTGTTCGGCACGTTCCGCATGTACCAGCGCTGGTGGCGGTACACCGGGCAGCGCGACTACCTGGCGATCGCGCAGGCGGTCGTCGTCGCCACCCTCGCGCTGGCCGCGCTCGTCGCGCTCTTCGACCCGGTGACGGTCCGCTCCGGCGCGGGCATCATCGGCATCTCGATCCCCAACGGCGTCCTGGCCCTGCACTTCCTGATGACGCTCCTGTTCGTCGGGGGCGCGCGCTTCCTGGCCCGCACGATCCACGAGCGCCCGCTGCACGGCTTCCGCGCCAAGCGGGACGCGCGGCGCGTGCTCATCGTGGGTGCGGGCGACGGCGGACGGCTCGTCCTGCGCGAGATCATCCGCAACCCGGAACTGGGTCTCGACCCGGCGGGCTTCGTCGACGACGACTCGCGGCTCCACGGCACGAGGGTCGACGGCGTGAAGGTGCTCGGCGACACGCAGCACGACCTGCCGCGGATCCTCGACGAGGTCGAGCCCGACGAGGTGACGATCGCGATCCCCTCGGCGCCCGGCACCATGCGCGCGCGGGTCGTGCGCCTGTGCCGCGAGCGCGGCATCCCCGTGCGCACGCTGCCGACCGTGTTCGAGCTGCTGCGGGGCGGCGGCAACGTCGTGCGGCAGGTCCGCGAGGTGCAGGTCGAGGACGTGCTCGGGCGCGAGCCGGTCGTGATGAACATCGACCAGGTCGGCGCGTACCTCGGCGGCGAGGTCGTGATGGTGACCGGTGCGGGCGGGTCGATCGGGTCGGAGCTGTGCCGCCAGATCGCCCGCGTCGGTCCCCGCAAGCTGATCCTCATCGATCACGCCGAGGACAACCTGTTCCGCATCCAGCGTGAGCTCGAGGACGACCGTCACGTCCACCCTTCCGTCCTGGCCACCGTGCTGGCGGACTGCAAGGAGGGCGAGCGCATGCGCGAGGTCTTCGCGCGGCACCGGCCGACCGTCGTCTTCCACGCGGCCGCCTACAAGCACGTCGGCCTGATGGAGCTCAACCCCGTCGAGGCGGTGCGCAACAACGCGATCGCCACCCGCCTGATGGCGCAGATCGCGGGCGAGGCGGAGGTCAAGCGGTTCGTCCTCGTGTCGACCGACAAGGCCGTGTCGCCCGCCACGGTCATGGGGGCGTCGAAGGCGCTCGCCGAGTTCGCGGTCGAGGCGGCCGGCAAGCGCTGGGCGGGGACGCGCTACGCGAGCGTGCGGTTCGGCAACGTGCTCGGCAGCTCCGGCTCGGTCGTGCCGATCTTCCGGCGGCAGATCGCGCTCGGCGGACCGGTGACGGTGACCGACGAGCGCATGACCCGGTACTTCATGACGATCCCCGAGGCCGTGCAGCTGATCATCCGCTCCGGAAGCCTGGGGACCGGCGGGGAGATCTTCGTGCTCGAGATGGGGGAGCCGGTGTCGATCCTGCAGCTCGCCAAGGACATGATCGAGCTCAGCGGCCTGGAGCCCGGGCGCGACATCGCCATCGAGGTCGTCGGTCGGCGGCCGGGCGAGAAGCTCGACGAGGACCTGTTCAACCCGTTCGAGAGCATCGTGCCGACCGAGGCGGAGAAGATCCGTCGCGCCGAGCGCGAGACGCTGCACCCGGACACCGTCGAGGCGATGTTCGACGAGATCCAGCTGCTCGTGCTCGAGGGCGACGCGGCCGGGCTCGCCGCGAAGGTCGCCGAGCTCTCCGCGGTGCACGTGCCCAACGGATTTCAACCCTCCACCGAGGCGGGGGCGGGACGGTCGGAGTAGTCCGCGTGGCCCCGACGGCACGGCCGGCGGCCGCTGACGCCGCTCCGTCGGCCCCTCCGCACTAAACTTCGACGTTCATGTTGCTGGTTCCCGGGGCCCTCGAGCTCTCCGACAAGCTCCAGACGCTCGGCGCGTACGCAGGGTTCGCGTCCATCCTGGGCCTCGCCGTCCTCTCCCTCCTGTACTTCGGTCAGGCGCGTGAGCTGCGTCGCCTGCGTGAGTGGGCGGGCCGTGCGCCGGAACGCGCGGCCGAGCTGCAGGAGCGCGTCCAGGCCGAGGCGCTCGCCGCGGCCGAGGGTCAGAAGCGCGTCGTCGCCCAGCCGGCCCGTCCCGCAGCGCAGCCCGCCGCCCCGGCGAAGCCGGGCGTGCCGGCGGCGGCTCCCGCCGTCCCGGCCGTCCCGGCGGTCAACCCCGGAGCGCCCGGCGCCCTGACCGTCCCGCCGGCCACCGCCGCGGGCAGCGCGGCGGGGCGCCCCGCCACCCCGGGCGCACCGGCCGCGCCCGGTACGCCCGCGATCCCTGCGAAGCCCGGCACGCCCGCGGCGCCCGCGAAGCCCGGTGCTCCCGGCGCGCCCGCGGCGCCCGGGACCGTCGCCACGCCCGGTGCCCCCGCCACGCCCGGGAAGCCGGCCACGCCCGCCGCGCCCGCGGCGGACCAGCCGACGACCGCCGCCCCTGGGGTCAGCGTCCCCGCGACCGCCGGAGCACCACCCCCCACCGCGGGCGGCACCGGTGAGTTCAAGCTTCCGCCGCCGGCGACGCCGTCGGCCGCAACCCAGGAGTCGGGCGAGACCGCGGTGCCCCTGCGCCGCGTGTCGGCGTCGGCCACCCTCGCTCCGGGCTCCGTCCGCGCGGGTGCGAGCGGGCCGGGCGGCGGCGGTGGCGGTGCACCGAAGGACCCCGGCTCCGGTCGCGGTGGCCCGCTCGCGATCGCCGGCGGTCTCGTCGCCGTGCTGATCGTCGGTGTGCTCGTCGCCACGCAGCTGCTGGGCGGGGGGGACCCCGAGGCCCCGCCGAACCGGATCTCCACCACCGCGGTCGCCGGGGGCGCGCAGGACACGCCGCGCGAGACCACCAACACCACGACGACCCCCGAGATCTCCCGCGGCGGCATCACGGTCGCGGTCCTCAACGGCACGCTCACGACCGGACTCGCGCGCGGCGCCGCGACGAAGATCGAGACCGCCGGATACAAGATCGGCAAGATCACCAACGCCGCCGATCAGGCGCGCCAGTCGACGACCGTGCAGTTCGTCGAGGGCAGTCGGCGTGCGGCGGAGGACGTCGCGGAGATCATCGGCGTGTCCATGTCCGCCGTGTCCGCCATGGACCAGGGCACCGCCGTGGTCGCCGGCGAGGATGCGGCCGTGGTCGTGACCGTCGGCGCCGATCAGGACCGGTAGCCCGCCCCCGGGCGGCTCCGAGCTTCGACCGTGACCCGGTTCCTGGACCTGCCGACGCGCAGCCCGAAGCCCCGCTCCCGCGGCGTGACCTCCGTGCTGGACCGCGGGCTCTCCGTCGCCGAGGTGGATGCCCTGATGGAGGTCGCGGGCGAGAGCGTCGACCTCGTCAAGCTCGGCTGGGGAACGGCGCTGGTGACCGGCAACCTCGACGCCAAGCTGGCCCGCTACCGCGACCACGGCGTCGCGGTCACGTTCGGCGGGACGCTCACCGAGCTCGCGATCCGCGACGCGCGCATCGAGCCCTACATCGCCTGGCTGCGCGAGCTCGGCATCTCGCACGTCGAGGTCAGCGACGGCACCATCGAGCTCGAACCCGAGCGCAAGCGCGCGATCATCGCCCGCTTCGCCGACGAGGGGTTCCGCGTCCTGTCGGAGGTCGGGTCGAAGGACGACACGCGGATCATGGCCCCGTACCGGTGGGTCGAGCTCATCCAGGGCGAGCTGGAGGCCGGGGCCTGGAAGGTCATCGCCGAGGCCCGCGAGTCCGGCACCGCGGGGATCTACCGGGCCGACGGCGAGGTGCGCATGGGGCTCATCGACGAACTGGCCCACGCGCTCCCGGTCGAGCGCCTGCTGTTCGAGGCCCCGCGCAAGGACCAGCAGGTGTGGTTCCTGCAGCGTTTCGGGCACGAGGTCAACCTCGGCAACATCGCTCCCTCCGACGTCCTGTCGCTGGAGACGCTCCGGCTGGGGCTGCGCTCCGACACGATGCTCCCGGAGTCCCCGGCATGATCATCGCCCTCGCCCGGCACGGTCAGACCGACTACAACGTCGCCCTGCGGTTCCAGGGTCAGACCGCCGTCCCGCTGAACGCCCGCGGGATCGAGCAGGCCCACGAGCTCGCCGCGGAGGCCGCCAAGCACGAGTGGGGGGCCCTGTACTGCTCGCCGCTGACCCGGGCCCGGCAGACGGCCGAGATCGTCGGCGAGCGGATCGGCCTGGAGCCGATCCCCGACGAGCGCTTCAAGGAGACGGACACCGGGGACTGGACGGACCTGACCCACGACGAGGTCCGGGCGAAGGACCCCGAGGCCTTCGCGCACTACGAGCGCGCCGACGCGGACTTCGGCTTCCCGGGCGGGGAGACCCTGGAGCAGCAGCTCGAGCGCGTGGTGGACGGGTTGGTCTCCGTCACGCAGGCCGGGAAGCTGCCGGCGCTCGTCGTCTGCCACCGCGGGGTCATCCGGGTGGCGCTGTGCCACACGCAGATCCGCGGTCTCGACATGTTCATGGAGATCGAGGTGCCCAACGGCTCGCTGGTGGCTCTGTGAGCGGTACCCAGCGGGTGGCCGTCGGGGTCTTCGCGGCGCTCGTGGCGGCGACGATCGGCGCGTTCTTCGTGGCGCAGAACCTGAAGAACGGGCCGTCGGTCCTCCAGCAGTTCCGGCGCTACCCGTTCTTCTCCCCCAACGGCGACGGGCGGTTCGACGGCGCCCGTGTCAGCTTCAAGCTGCGCGAGACCGACGACGTCACCATCGAGGTGGTCGACGACAAGGGCGACACGGTCGCCGAGATCTACGATCGGCGCGTCACCCGCTACACCCCGACGCAGGTCCGCTGGTCCGGCCGCCTCGAGAACGGTCGCGTCGCCCCCGACGGCGTGTACCGCTACCGCTTCACGCTGCGCCGTCAGGGCCGCTCGATCCTGGTGCCCCAGTCCTTCCGTCTCGACACGACGCCGCCCAAGCCGCGGATCGTCGGGATCGGGCCGGTCAAGGACGTGCGTCCCCAGCCGGAGCTGCTGCCCAACCCCGACGGCGCCCCGGCGCGCGTGTCGTTCGACGCGACCGGCACCAAGAAGCGGGTGCTGCTGTTCAAGACCGGCCCCGGTCCGGTGCGTCCCGCCATGGCGCCCGTCGCCCTGCCCGACGACGCGACCTCCTGGGAGTGGGACGGGAAGGTCGCGGGTCGGAAGGTCTCGCCGGGCACGTACCTCGCGGTGATCGAGGTCCGCGACCAGGCCGGCAACATCGGCACCTCGATCCCGCTCGACCGTCGAGGCCTGCCGGCGACCACGTACGGGAGCCCGCTGCCCGGTCGCGGCGGGATCACCGTGCGGTACCTGGGCGTCCAACCCCCGATCCAGCCGACGCGGGCGGGGGAGCGCGGCGAGTTCTTCGTCGACGCCCGGCAGCAGCGGTACACCTGGAACCTCCGCCGGGTCGGCGGGCCGCCCCAGCCGATCCGCCGCGGGAGCGGCACCCGGGCCAAGCTCGCGATCTCCGCGCCCGACGGCGCCGGAGGCGTCTACCTCCTCGAGGTGCGTACACGGACCCGCAGCGTGCGGGTGCCGTGGGTGGTGCGCCCGTCGACGCCCCGCATCGGCACGCGACAGGACCCGAGCGGAGTGCTCGTGGTGCTCCCCGTCGGGACGTGGCAGGGACGCAACCCCGTCGACGACGACGGCGACGGGCTCCCGGATCTGCTGGACCGCGGGCTGCCCGTCCGGCTGCGCCGCGTCATGGTCGGCGACGGCACGGGCCTGCCGACGGGCTTCGCCCAGCAGGAGGCGCCGCTGCTCGCCCACCTCGACCGGACCCAGCGCCGCTACGACGTGACCACCGACGTGGCGCTCGCGGCGGGCACGGGCCCGCAGCTCACCGACGGCTACCGGGGCGTGATCCTGCCCGGCGACGTGCGGTGGCTGCCCCCCGCGGTCGGCAAGGCGCTGCGCGGGTTCGTGCGCCGCGGTGGCCGGGTGTCGCTGTTCGGCACGCGGTCCCTGCTGCGCGAGGTGCGGCAGACCCCGCGGGAGCGCTGGATCGAGCCTACGGCCCCGGCCACCCGCGACCTGTTCGGCATGCGTCTCGGTCCGCTGACGCGCCGGTCCGCGGTCCTCACGGAGTTCCAGGACGAGCTGGACCTGTTCCAGGGCACCGAGGGGCAGTTCGCGGGCGTCGAGGCCTACGAGGAGACCACGTCGACCGGTTCGCAGTCCGACCCGGTCGCCGCCGCGGTCACCCCGGGCGGCAAGCCGGTGATCCTGGCCGCGAGGTTCGGCGAGGGCATCGTGATCCGCACCGGACTCCCGGACCTGCCGGCCAACCTCTCGCGCGACGAGCAGTACCAGCAGCTCGTGCGCCGGATCTGGACGTTGTCGCGATGACGTCCGTGGCCCTGATCGCCTGCGCGGCGCTCGCCGCCGGAGCCCTCGTCGGCCCGTCCTCGCGCGTTCGCGCCGGGGCCCTGCTCGGGTCGCTGGTGCTCGCCCCGATCATCCTCGTCGCGCACATCTGGGACTCGTCCCAGCTGGACACCCTGCGGGACCGGCCCGCCGTGGCGGCCATCGGCATCGTCCTCGGCCTGGCGGTCCTCGTCGCCCTCGCCCGCCTCCTGGACCGCCGGCCGCAGCTCTTCCCCATCGCGGTCGTGGCGACCGTTCCGTTCCGCGTCCCGATCAGCGCCGGGGGGTCGACCGCGAACCTGCTGCTCCCCCTCTACCTCGTCGTTGCGGCGGGGGCGATCGCGTACGCCCTGCCGCGACTGCGGGGCGACGATGCCGTCGCCGAGGACGGCGCGGAGGCGGAGGACCGCCCGGGCGCGCTGGAGTGGCTGCTGGGCGCCACCCTCGTCCTCTACGCGGCGCAGACGATCTCCACCGCCGATCGCGATCACGCGCTCGAGCAGCTCGTGTTCTTCTACGTGCCGTTCGCGGCGCTGTTCCTGCTCCTGGGGCGTGTGCGCTGGAGCGCCGACCTCCTGCGCCGGTGCCTGCTGGTGCTCGGGGCGCTGGCGCTCGGGCTCGTGGCGGTCGGGTTCTACGAGTACGCCACCAAGACGCTGCTGCTGAACCCGAAGGTGATCGCCTCGAACCAGTTCGAGGACTACTTCCGGGTCAACTCGCTGTTCTTCGATCCGAACATCTACGGACGGTTCCTGGCGGTGGTGATGATCGCCTACGCGGGCGTGCTGCTGTGGGGCCGCCGCGCGCAGGACGTGGCCCGCACCGGCCTGGTGCTGGGCGTGCTGTGGACGGGGCTGGTGCTGACCCTGTCGCAGTCCTCCTTCGCCGCGCTGCTCCTGGGGCTCGCCGTGCTCGCGGGGTTGCGGTGGAACCCGCGCAAGGCGGCGCTCACGGCGGGCTCGCTGGCCGTCGCGACCGCGTTGGTCGTGCTGGCGGCGCCCGGTCTGGTCAACCTGGACCTCAGCAGCGGCAAGAGCGTCGACGAAGCGACGAGCGGCCGGTACGACCTGATCGCCGGCGGCGTCGGCCTCATCGGCGAGCGACCGGTGCTGGGGCACGGGTCCGGGTCGTTCTCACGCGAGTACCGGCGGCGGGAGCAGGTGTCCGCGCAGCGCGCCACGAGCGCCTCGCACACGATCCCGGTCACCGTCGCCGCCGAGCAGGGGCTCGTGGGGCTCGCGGTCTATCTCGCGCTGCTCGCGGCCGCGCTGTCGCGGTTGCTGCGCGGCGCGTCGTTGTCGCTGGCGCGGTCGGTGATCGCGGCGGCGTTCCTGGCGCTCCTGCTGCACACGATGGTCTACGCCGCGTTCCTCGAGGACCCGTTGAGCTGGGCGCTGCTGGCCGTCGGCACCGCGCTGTGGCGGCACGAACGCGCGTCGCGGAACCGGCCGGAGCACGATGCGCTGGCCACCGCGTGAGCTGAGCGTCGTCGCGGCGCTCGCCGCGTCGGCGGTGCTCGCGAGCCTGCTCGTCCCGACCTACCCGAACTACGACTCCTACTACGCGCTGGTCTGGGGCCGTGAGCTGCTCGACGGGACGTCGCCGAGCTTCGAGGCCTACGCCGCCCCGACCCAGCACCCGCTGTGGAATGTGGTCGGCGCCCTGCTGGCGGCCGTGTTCGGCGACGACGCGGACCGCGCCGTGGTCATGGTCGCCGCGGTCTCGCACGTGGTGCTGGTCTGGGGGACCTTCCGACTGGGGGCGGTGATCGCCGGCCGCGCGGTGGGACTCGTGGCGGGCCTCCTGGTCGGGTCCTCGTTCGCGTTCCTGCTGTTCGCCGCGCGCGGGTACGTCGACGTGCCCTTCCTGGCCCTCGTGATCTGGGCCGCGGTCGTCGAGGCCGAGCACGGCCGCGAGCGTCGCGGGCGCGCCATGGCGCTGCTGGCGCTGGCCGGCCTGCTGCGCCCCGAGGCCTGGGTCCTGGCCGGCCTCCTGTGGCTCTGGGACGCGCGCGACACCGCCCTGCTGCGCGGCCCCGGCCGGCAGCCGCCCGTGGACGCATCCCCGGCGCAACGCGACGGAACCCGCGCGCGTCTGGCGGGGCTGCTCGGCGGCGTGCTCGTCGCGCCCCTGCTGTGGGCGCTCAGCGACCTCGCGGTCACCGGAGACCCGCTGTACTCGCTGAACGCCACCAGCGCGCTCGCGGAGGCGCTCGGGCGCGACCGTGGCATCGCGGAGGT
>NZ_JBFIGP010000101.1:0-11636 GCF_041602235.1 Paraconexibacter sp. | reverse complement strand
CACCGCAACCTGCTCTCGGCCGTCGAGAACATCGAGGCCCTCGTGCAGTTCCCCGAGGGCGCCCGCGTCATCTCGTGGCTGCCGTCCGCGCACATCGCCGAGCGCGCCGCCCACCACTACCTGCCGATCGTCTTCGGGTTCACGATCACGTCCTGCCCCGACGCCCGGCAGGTGCTGTCCTACCTGCCCGACGTGCGTCCCAACTGGTTCTTCGCGGTCCCCCGGATCTGGGAGAAGCTGAAGGCCGGACTCGAGACGCAGATCGCGTCACGCTCGGACGAGGACCGCGCGAAGGCCGAGGCGGCGCTCGGCGCGGCCATCCAGAAGGTCCGGCTCGAGCAGGCCGGCGAGCCCGTTCCGGAGGCGCTGGCGGAGGCCGTGGCGAAGGCCGACGAGGCGATGTTCGCGCCGATCCGGCACATGCTGGGCTTCGACCAGGTGACGGCCGTCAACGTCGGTGCCGCGCCGACCCCCGTCGAGGTGCTCGAGTTCTTCCACGCCATCGGCATCCCGCTCGCCGAGCTGTGGGGCATGAGCGAGACGTGCGGGGCCGGTACCTGCAACCCGCCGGACAAGATCAAGATCGGCACGGTCGGCCCGCCGCCCCCCGGCGTGCAGCTCAAGCTCGGTGAGGACGGCGAGGTCCTCGTCAAGGGCGACGTCGTGATGCTCGGCTACCGCAACCTGCCGGACAAGACGTCCGAGGCGATCGACGACGACGGCTGGCTGCACACCGGCGACATCGGGCAGATCGACGAGGACGGGTACCTCAAGATCGTCGACCGCAAGAAGGAGATCATCATCAACGCGGCCGGCAAGAACATGTCGCCCGCGAACATCGAGGCCACGCTCAAGTCGGCCTCTCCGCTGATCGGCCAGGCCTGCTGCATCGGCGACGCGCGGCGCTACAACACGGCGCTGATCGTGCTCGACGCCGACTTCGCGCCCATGTGGGCCGGGCAGCACGGCATCGAGGACACGTCGCTCGAGGCGCTCGCCTCCGACGAGGCGGTTCGGGCCGAGGTCCAGAAGGGCGTCGACGAGGCCAACGAGAAGCTCGCCCGCGTCGAGCAGATCAAGAAGTTCACGATCGTCTCCGGCGACTGGCTGCCGGGTGGCGACGAGCTGACGCCGACGATGAAGCTCAAGCGCAAGCCGATCGACGCGAAGTACGCCGAGGCCATCGACGCCATGTACGAGGACTGAGGGCGGCCCCGGACAGGGGGCTGCTCACCGCCGCGGCGTGTCGCGGCGCTCGAAAAGCGCGCCGGCGATCCCGAGCACGATCCCGGCGCCCAGGAACATGCGCGCCGGGACCGTGTCGCCGCCCAGCGCGCCGTAGGCGATCACGCACGCGAAGCCGACGAGCATCATCGCCAGCGCGCGGGGGTTGTTGAAGCGCCTCGGTCTCACGCGGCGAGATGGTCGCGGGTGATGGCGTCCGGCGTGGCGGCGCCCAGCAGCGTCATGGCGAGCGAGAGCTCCGCGTGCAGCAGTTCGAGGACGTGGGCGGCGCCGTCCTCGCCGTCGCACACGAGGCCCCACAGCATCGGCCGGCCGACGAGCACCGCGCGGGCACCCAGGGCGAGCGCGGTCGCCACGTCGGTACCGCGCCGCACGCCGCCGTCGACGAGGATCTCGGCGCGACCCGCGACCGCGTCCACCACGCGCGGCAGCATGTCGATGCTGGCGGGCACGCCGTCGAGCTGGCGGCCCCCGTGGTTGCTGACGATGACGCCGGCGGCCCCGTGCCGGACCGCCAGGTCGGCGTCTGCAGGGTGGTGCACGCCCTTGACGAGCACGGGCACCGGGCTCTGCTCGACGAGCGCCTCGAGATCGCGCCACGTGAGCGTGAGATCCATCAGGGAGAAGAACCCGGCGGCGTCGATGCCCGCGGTCGAGCCGAGCGCGGCGGACACCGCGGGCATGTCGATCCCGGGGGGCACGGAGAACCCGGCGCGCAGGTCCCGCTCCCGGCGGCCCGCCCGCGGCGCGTCCACCGTCAGCACCAGCGCGTCGTAGCCGCTGTCGATCGCCTCGTCCACGAGCGCACGGGTGACGCCGCGGTCCTTGAGCACGTACACCTGGAACCAGCGAGGAGCGTCCGGGGCCGCGGCCGCCACGTCGGCAGGGCGGGTCGTCGCGATCGTCGAGACGGTCATGATCGTCCCGGCGCGGGCCGCCGCCCGGGCCATCGCCTGCTCTCCGTCGGGATGGGCGAGCTTCTGGAGCGCCGTCGGCGCGACGATCACCGGCATCGAGATCTCGGTCCCGAGCACCGTCGTCGCGGTCCGGACGTCGCTGACGTCGACGAGGACCCGCGGAAGCAACTGGTGGCGCGCGAAGGCGTCGCAGTTCGCCCGGAGCGTGCGCTCGTCCCCGGCGGCGCCCGCGTAGTAGGCGAGGGGGCCGGCCGGCATCCGCTCGGCGGCCAGGCGCTCGTAGTCGTGGAGGTTGATCGCGCGCATCCGCGCGGACCCTACCTCGCGGCCGGGCAGGGACGGTCGCGGGGGGCCGTGCCGCTCGTGTCGGATATGTCTGCACCAGGGGCACAGGCCCCGTCGGTGTGGGGGGTGTGGGGGGCGTAGGGGGCGTGGGGCGCGGCTCGGTCGGCGAGGGCGCGGGTGAGCGCGGCCGGCCCGCCGTGCTCCAGGCCGGCGAGCGTCGAGGTGCCAGCGAAGACCGGTCGGCCGCGCCGCCGGACCTCCACGCGCAGTTCGCCGGTGAAGTGCTGCACCGCGCCGAGTTCGCTGCGGCGCTCCTGCGGGATGGGGACGGGAAGCAGATGGGCACCCGCCGGGTCGGCCTGCGCATCGATGGTGACCTCCCACCGCGGTCCGCGTGCCCGCAGCTTCCAGCGCCCGTCGTGGAGGTCGGTCCGGGTGGGGGAGAGCACAGGGTCGCCGAGCCGGATCAGCGTGTTCTCAATGCGGACGACGAGTGCGGTCGCCGTGGTCCGCAGGGGGCCGAGGCCGACGTTCCCGCCGGCGAACGCGACGCAGGCGTCCGCGTCGGGGAAGGACAGCGCCTGCCCCCACCACCAGCGGTCGGGGAACCCGCCGACACCCCAGTTCTTCTCGGCGTACACGTCGTACCCCGCGAGATCGATGGTTTCGCCGTCGATGCACGCCACGCCGCGGGCGCGCGCCCCGAGGACGTACGGGTGCCAGTGCTGGCTGAGGCCCGGGATCACGTGCGCGACCCCGAGGCCGCCGAACGCGCGGCGGGTCCAGCCGCGGACGTCGTGCAACTCGACGTCGAGCCGTGCCTGGGGGCCGAGGTCCAGCCGCACGCGGCGCGCGTCCGCGACGAAGGCACCGTCACCGGCGCGGACTCCGAGGGCTCGCGGATCTGCGACCCCGTGGGGCAGGTCGGCGGCATGGATGACGTCCCCGGGATGGGCGGCGAGCGCCACGTTGGACCACCGGGTGCCGTCGGCGTGGCGGTGGACGCCGCACAGCGCGACCAGCACGCGCCCGCTGCGGCGGTCGGTGAGCCGCCAGAAGTACCCCTCCATCGCGACCCCGTGGGCCGCGAGCGGGTTCCCGAACGGCAGATCGGCTCCGGCGGCTCGATATCGGCGAAGCATCCATGGACATGGTGCCCGTTCCGCCGGGACTCGCAACCTCCGCCCGGTGCCGCGGGCCTCGCGGGCCGTCGTGGGTGCGTGCTGCCGCTGAGTGGCGGCCCCGAGGCGGGCATCCATCGCACCCTCCGGCTCGTACACTGGGGGCATGGCTTCCCAGCGCCAGATCCACGTCGGCGGCGTCCCCATCGGGGGCGGCGCGCCGGTCGCCGTCCAGACGATGACCAAGACCGAGACCGCCAACCTCAGCGAGACGATGGCGCAGATCCGCCGCGTCGCGGAGGCGGGCGCCGACCTCGTGCGGGTCGCGGTGCCCCGCGAGGAGGACGTGCAGGCCCTCAAGACGATCGTCGCGGACTCCCCGATCCCGGTCATCGCGGACATCCACTTCAACCACACGCTCGCGCTGAAGGCGATCGACGCCGGCGCCCACTGCATCCGGATCAACCCCGGCAACATCGGCGGGCCCGACAAGGTCGCGGAGGTCGTGGAGGCCGCGCGGCGGGCCAAGGTCCCGCTCCGGGTCGGCGTGAACTCGGGCTCGCTGCCCAAGCACCTGCGCGAGCTGGAGTACACCGATCCGGTCGAGGCCCTCGTCGCGAGCGCGCTGGAGATGGTGGCGCTGATGGAGAGCCTGAAGTTCGACGACTTCAAGGTCTCGATGAAGTCCACGAGCGTGCCGAACACGATCGCCTCCAACCGCCGGCTGGCCGAGAAGATCCCCTACCCGCTGCACCTCGGGGTCACCGAGGCGGGCACGAAGTACACGGGGTCGCTCAAGAGCGCCGTGGGCCTGGGGACGCTGCTGGCCGACGGCATCGGGGACACGATCCGCATCTCGCTGTCCACCTTCCACGCGGAGGAGGAGGTGAAGGTCGCCTGGGAGATCCTGAAGGCGCTGAAGCTGCGCGAGCGCGGCCCCGTCCTGATCGCCTGCCCGACGTGCGGTCGCCTGCAGTTCGACATGGACTCCGTCGTCGCCGAGGTCGAGCACCGTCTCGAGGCCTACGAGGACCCGATCGAGGTCTCGATCCTGGGCTGCGCCGTGAACGGCATCGGCGAGGCCCGGCACGCGGACTTCGGGATCACCGGCGCCAAGGACGCCGCGATGATCTTCTCCAAGGGCGAACCCCTCAAGAAGGTCCCGACGGACCGCCTCGTCGAGGAGCTCTTCGCGGAGATCGACCGCTACTACGAGGCCGGCAAGAAGGTCGTCGTCGACGAGCGCGCCGCGGCCGAGGCCGCGCGCTGGCTGGCCGAGAACGAGGACGCCGAGGCGATGACGCCCGAGCGCCTGGCCGCGCTGGAGGCCGAGCAGGCGCGCAAGGAGGCCGACGAGGCGGCAGGCGGGTCCGTCGACGAGTCGAGCTCACCGACCGCGGGCCGGCGCTTCACCCGGGCCTGAGCCGCAGCGGCGCTCAGCGCCGCGCGCGGACCTTCGGGACGACGACGCGCAGGACGCGGCTGGAGCGACGGGTGGCGCGCCGGAACCCGCCCTCGCCGGCGCGAAGGACGTAGGAGAACCGGTAGTCGATCCGCCGGGAGGCCGGCGCGCGCACGGTCGCCGTCCACGCGCCCCGGGATGTGCTCCGGACCCGTGCGACGCGGGTCCACGATCCGCGCGAACCGGTCCTCCGCGCCAGCACCCGGATGTCGAACGGACCGGTGCCGGGCCGGACCTGGCCCCAGAGGGCCACGCGGCCGTCGCGCCTCGGGCGGGCCCACATGGGGTGGGGGAACACCCAGCGCGCGGGCTTGGCGCGACCGTCCACGAAGTAGAGGCCGGACTGCCACGACGCGTACGCCCGGGTGCCGCGCGCGGCCTTGCGGGAGATCTTCTCGTCGCGCCACTCGTAGTGCGCGAGCGTCCTGACCCGGGGGTTGCGCCACGCGAGATAGGAGGAGTGGGCCAGCCATCGGGCCTGCCGCGCGGGGGAGACCCCGACGGCCCGGTCCGGCGGGTCGGTCTGGTACGCGAACTCGGTGAGGTAGAGGTCGAGGCGGCGCGATCCCCTGGGGCCGCGCAGGATCCCGCGTCTCGTGCTGCGATCCAGCACGCGTTGCAGGCGGGGGAGGTCGGCGATCGCGGCCTCGTCGGGGTGCGGGTTGCGGTCGCCCGGCCCACGCTTGACCCCGTGCGGGTGGTAGGCGACGCCAGCGGTCGGCAGCCGGCGCTGCGCGCGGCACAGACCGGTGGTCAGCCGCCGGTAGCGATGGTTCACGCACCCGAGCGCCCGCAGGAAGGTCAACGGCCGCATGGCGGCGTTGCGGCTACGCGGGTTGGAGCCCTTGGGCGCCAACGCTCCGATGAGGACCTGCGCCTTGGGGTCGACGCGGGTGATCGCGTCGTGGGCGGCGCGGTACAGCCGCCGGTAGTGATGCGGCGAGAAGGGCGTGCAGCGTCGGCGCTTGCAGGTGAACTGGGGCTGCAGCCACGCCGCCTGGTTGGGCTCGTTCCAGATGATGTAGCGGTGCACGCGGCCGTTGTACCGGCGGGCGACCGCGCTGGCGAACGCCCCGAACTGCGCGGGATCCGGCTTCCACCGGTGGTTGCCGCGCGCGGGGTTGAGGCTCGTCCACAGCGGCCCCGACCCGGTGATCGAGACCATCGGACGGATGCCGTTGCGCTCGAGCAGGTCGACCGCGAGGTCCAGCGTCGCCCAGTTGTAGCGCGGGTCGGCGGGGTTGGTGGCGTTGAAGCCCCTCGGCGGCCGGCGATCGTGGGGCCGCGGGGCGATCACGATCCAGCGCGCGTGGACGCGCGCGACGTCGATGCCGAGCTCCTTCCACCGGCGCACGATCTTGGGGGCGCTGCCCGGCCGGTGCAGGAAGACCGCGTCGTCGGCGATCCCGACCTCGAGGTTCGAGGCCGCCTGCGCGGCGCTCGGCACGAGGAGCGCGGCGCCGAGGACCGCCACGAGGATCCGTCGCAGCACCCCGGGCCGCATCCCTCAGCGCGTCCCGACGCGCGCGACGCGTGAGGTGAGCGTCGGACGGCCGTCGCGCGGCGTCCAGCGCAGCCGCCACGTACCCGGCCGGTAGTCGACGCGCACGTCGATGAACCCCTTGGCGTTGGTGGTGCGAACGGTCCGGACGGTCGTGAAGTTGCCGTCGCGCCAGCGGTCGTTCTGGATCTCGACGTCCTCGACGGCGTCGTCCTCGGCCGGTCGGACCTGGCCCCACACGCGCAGGCGCCCCTTGCGGTACGTGGACACCCAGATCGGCATGCGGTAGGCCGCGTAGGCGGGCTTCATCAGACCGTCGTAGAACCGCAGGCCGGTCTGGAAGGACGCGAGGTTGCGCTCGTCGCGCAGCTCGTACTGGGCGACCGACCGGACCGACCTGTCCTTGTAGGCGATGTAGTCGCTCTGGTTGATGTACGTCGCCTGCTCATCCAGCGACACCCCGAACAGGTCGTCGGGCGGATTGGTCTGGAACCCGTACTCCGTGTACCAGATCGGCAGGTTGCGGGGGATGCGCTGACGGACCCCGGCGCGGCGGATGATCGTGCGCAGACGCAGCGCCGTCGAGACGGTGATCTCCGTGCTCGAGGCCTTCGCGGTGGGGGCCCGGCTGCCGCCCCGGCTGTACGGGTGATGGCTGATGCCCGTGACCTTGAGGCGACGGAACCCGCCGCAGTCCAGCGCCTTGCGCTTGGCGCCCTTGAGCGAGCGGCCCTTGGCGTCGATGCACAACACGTTGCGCAGGAACTCGGCGGGCGGGGTCGGGCGCGTCGACAGCGCCCCGGTCCTGCGGCCGATGGGGGCGGTCTCGCCGAGCAGGATCTGGTCGGAGCGGTGCCCGGTCTCGCCGAGGCCCTTGAGGGCGGCGCGGACCAGCGCGCGATAGAGCACCGGGCTGACCGGCGTCGTCCGGCCCTTCACCTTCACGTACTGCGGGGTCAGCCAGCCACCCTGGTTCGGCTCGTTCCAGATCGACCAGTGCCGCACGCGCGGAAGGGTCCCGCCGCCGTCGTTCTCGTCCTCGTACCTGCCGGAGTACCGCGTGCCGAGCGCCACGACGAACCGCTTGAACTGCGTGAGGTTCGGGCGGCAGGTGCGCCGCAGCGCGAGCCGCCGGGTCGGGCAGCCCGAGGCCCAGGACGGGATCGGCGCCGACGGCGAGAGGATCACGTCCAGCCCGCGGGCGGCGGCGCCCTTCACGAGCCGGTCGTACTTGTCCCAGACCTCGGGCGGGTAGTTCGCCGGGTCGCTGCCGTCGAACCCGGACGGCCGGGTGCGCGACGTCGGCCGCGGCGCGATCTTGTGCCAGAAGACGACCGAGTGCACCGTGTCGACGCCCAGGTCGACGAGCTCGTCCAGCGTGCGTTCACGCGTGCTGTCCCCGGAGAGGACGAGCAGACGGTCGTCCTGGAACACCGAGACCTGCGCCTTTCCGGCGTGCGCTGCTGTCGAGAGCGTCGCGGACAGCGCGCACATCGTGCACGCCGCCGCGAGGCTGGTGAGAATCCGCTGCATCTAGGCCCCCCTGAAGCCGTATGCGAACTGTGGGTGCTGCGTGACTAGCCGACGGTCCCCGTCGCGCTGAAGGCGTGGAACGGCAGCTGCGATCCCGACCAGTACGCGCGCAAGGCGCCCGGTCCCGGCGTCTCGACCGCGTGCTGGAAGTAGCCCTTGCCGTTGGTCACCAGGACCGGCGCTCCGACGTTCACCCAGTCGGTGCTGCCGTCCGCGGGCCGGAACTGCAGCTGGACGACGTCCTGGAAGCCCGGCGGGAGATCGTTGGGCCGGAACCGCAGGAATCCCCAGGTGAGCACGTTGCGGGAGCCCGTCGTGGGATCGATGGCCGTGGTGGCGGACACGAACGGGAACGCCCACGCCCCCGCCGCGGGCTTGGCGGTCCCCGCCCGGTTGAAGAGGCCCGACTGGTAGGTGAACCAGTACGCCTTGCTGTTCTTCGTGTGCTTGCGGACCGGCGAGGTGTCGTTCAGCAGGAACTGCGAGTGCCCGATGATCCGCGGGTTGTTGAAGGTGAGGAACTCGCCGAGCACCAGGTTGTTGGACTGGTCGGCGAGCGGGATGCCCTGGTGCGGATCCGGCGGGTTCGTCTCGTACCCGAACTCCGACGAGACGATGGGCGTCTGCGGCGCGATCCGCCCGCGGACGGCGGCCTCGTCGAGCAGGCTCTCGAGCTCACCGATGTTCGCCAGGGTCAGCGCCTCCGGGTCACGCTCGCGCTCGAACGGGCTGTTCTTCTTGGTGTACGGGTGGTGCGCGAACGCGGCGGTCCGGACCGGGCCGTACTTGTCGTAGTCGGTGCAGCCCTTGTCCTGCCTGTCGAGGCAGAAGAACGCGCGCAGGAACGTCTTGGGGCGCATCGCCGACTTCGAGGTCCGGCGGCCGCCCTGGCCGATCGGGGCGGTCTCGCCGACGAAGATCGTGTCCCTGCCGTGCCCGGTCGAGACCAGTGCGCGGCGGCCCCAGAACCACAGCTTGCGGTAGATCTGCGGCGAGGCGGTCTTGTTGTTCGACCACTGCGGAGCCAGCCAGCCGGCTTGGTTGGGCTCGTTCCACAGGGACCAGATGCCGACCCGCGGGATCAGATGACGCCCGTCGTTCTCGTCCCGGAACTTCCCGCTGTAGCGCTTCCCGACGGCCTTGACGAACTTGTAGAACTCACGCTCCTTGGGGCGCCATGCCTTGGCGACCGACGAGCGGATCCCCTTGGGGGCCTTCGCGTGGCCCCACTTCGGACCGGGGCCGGTGATGTTGAAGTAGACCGGGAGCTTCAGCGTCTTGCTGGCGCGCACGAGGCGGTCGTAGCGGTCCCAGTTCAGACGCGGGTACGCGCGGGGGTCGTCGGCGCCGAGCTTCCTGAAGCGCTTGCGCAGCGCCTTGGTGCGCTGTGCGTTCTCCGCGACGCGGTCCCACAGGATGGTGACGCGGATGGCGTCGACCCCGAGGCCCTTCATCTTGCGCATCGCGGCGTCGCGGGTCGCGTCGTCGCGGTAGATCAGCGCGTCGTCGTCCTGCATGATCGTGATCTGGTTCGGCGCGGCCTGGGCGGCGGGCGCGAGCAGACCCAGGGCGAGGAGCCCGAGGACGACGCTTCGGCGGAGATTGGTGCTGCGGTGGGACATCGGGCTCCGGTCTTCGTGATCGGCGTGCACAGAGAAACGGGGCGGCCGGGTGAATGACCGCCCCGCGAATCTGAACACGAGGGTACCGGCGGAGTTCCGGGAACGCGCCACCGGATCGTGGTGCGCGCGGGTGGGGACGCCCGGGACCCCTCGTCGCGCCTACTTCGCGGCGGCGTACCGCTCCGCGACCTTGCCCCAGTCGACGACGTTCCAGAACGCCTTGAGGTAGTCGGGGCGCTTGTTCTGGTACTTGAGGTAGTAGGCGTGCTCCCAGACGTCGTTGCCCAGCAGCGGCGTCTTGCCCTGGGTCAGGGGGGAGTCCTGGTTCGGGGTGCCGGTGATGGCCAGCGATCCGCCGTCGAGCACGAGCCACGCCCAGCCGGAGCCGAACTGGCCGACGCCGGCGGCCTCGAACTTCGCCTTGAACGCGTCGAACGAGCCGAAGGCGGCGTCGATCGCGGCGCCGAGCTCACCGTCGGGGGCGCCTCCGCCGGAGCCGCTCATCGACTCCCAGAAGAGCGTGTGGTTGTAGTGACCACCGCCGTTGTTGCGAACCGGGCCCTTCTTGTCGTCGGGCAGGCTGTCGAGGTTGGCGATGATGTCCTCGATCGACTTGTCGGCCCACTCGGTGCCGTCGACGGCGGCGTTGAGCTTGTCGACGTAGGCCTGGTGGTGCTTGTCGTGGTGGATCTCCATCGTCTGCGCGTCGATGTGCGGCTCGAGCGCGTCGAACGGGTACGGAAGCGGGGGAACGGTGAACGCCATGAAAGGTCTCCTCGGAGGGTCTGTCGGGTGGAGCAGGGACTGCCGCACCAACCCTACCGAGGCGTGGCGGGCTTCCGGCGCCGCCACGGATAGGCTAGGCGCGCCGATGACGCGTCTCTCCAGCCTGCTCCTGCCCACCGAGCGGCAGCCCCCCGCGGACGCGGAGGCGCTGTCGCACCAGCTGATGGTCCGCGCCGGGCTGGTCCGTCAGATCGGCTCGGGCCTGTGGACCTGGCTCCCGGCGGGCTGGCGGGTGCACGAGAAGATCACCCAGATCGTCCGCGAGGAGATCGACGGCATCGGCGGCCAGGAGATGCTGATGCCGGTGATGCTGCCGCGCGAGCTGTGGAAGCGCACCGGCCGCGACCAGATCGGCGAGCTCTTCACCCTCGAGGACCGCAAGGGCGCGGAGATGGTGCTGGCGATGACGCACGAGGAGGCCGTGACCTTCCACGTCGCCCAGGTCGTGCGCTCCTACCGGCAGCTCCCGAAGATCCTCTACCACTTCCAGGTCAAGGAGCGGGACGAGCCGCGCCCGCGCGCCGGGATCCTGCGCACGCGGGAGTTCATCATGAAGGACTCGTACTCCTTCGACCGCGACCAGGCCGGGCTCGACGAGGCCTACGAGAAGCACCGCGGCGCCTACGCCCGCATCTACGACCGCTGCGGTCTGGAGTGGTTCGAGTGCCAGTCCGACGTGGGCATGATGGGCGGCACCGTGGCCCACGAGTACATGGCGCCGTGCGCGGCCGGGGAGGACGACGTCGCGATCGCCGAGGGCTACTCGGCGAACGTCGAGGTGGCGAGCGCGGACCCTCGACCGGTGGAGCTGCCGGCACCGCTCGACGCGCCCGCGTCGGAGCACACGCCCGGGCTGAAGACCGTCGAGCAGGTCGCGGGGCACTTCGGCGTGCCCGCCGGCGCACTCCTCAAGGCGTTCCCGGTGGTCGGGCAGCAGGACGATCGGCTGCTCATGGTCGTCGTGCGGGGCGACCATCGCGTCAACGAGACCAAGCTGCAGAACACCCTCCACCAGCCCTTCCGGCCGGCCACCGAGGAGGAGATCGCGCAGCGCATCGGGCCCGCCGGCTTCATCGGGCCGGTCGGGGCGCAGGTCGAGGTGCTGCTCGATCACGCCGTGCGCGACGACGACGGCGCGTCCTACGTCGCGGGCGCCAACGCGGT
>NZ_JBFIGP010000100.1:0-11972 GCF_041602235.1 Paraconexibacter sp. | reverse complement strand
GGCGTTCGACACGGTCACGGTGATCTGGCCGTTGCGGCGCAGCAGCGTCGGCCAGGCGCGCCCCTCGGCGCTGTTGAGCAGCACGCTCTCGCCGTCGGTGTCGACCCAGACGGGGACGACGAGCGCGGTGCCGTCCTCGCGAACGGCGCCGATGTGCGCGAAGTTCGGGGCCTCGAGCAGTTCCTTGGAGCGACCTTCGATCGCGGGCATGGGTCTCCTGTCGTCGTGGGGTACGCGCCGGGTTCTACCCGTGCACTGTTCCTCGTACGCGCGTGGGCGGGTGTGAGGTCAGACGATCGATACCCGGGGCGGGACTCGAACCCGCACGTCCCGAAGGACCATGGCTTTTGAGGCCATTATGTCTACCATTCCATCACCCGGGCGCAGCCCGGAACGGGCGCGCTCGCAAGCCTAGAGACTCAGGCCGCGGAGGTGCTGCCGGCGCCGTTGGGGTACCGCTCGACCTCGACGTTCCAGGCCTGCGAGAACCCGCGCATCGCGAAGGCGATCAGCAGTGCCTGGACCGGGATGATGATGACCGTGAGCATCCCGAGGATCTCGGCCGACAGCGCCGGATCCGTGTAGCCGCTCTTGTCCCGGGCGAACCACTCGGGCGCGGCGACCGCGGCGAAGATGAGCAGGATGATCGCCAGTGCCGCGGCGACGGGCAGGACCCCGCGGTTCCAGATGGCGACGTAGTAGGCCATCAGGAGGTACAGGGCCACGTACACGATCTGGACCGGCTTGGCGCCCTGCAGCGCGTCCCATCCGCCGATGGTGATGATGGTCACCAGTGCGGCGGAGGCGAGGAGCAGGAGGATGACCGTCGCCTTCGTGGCCTTGCTGGAGGCCTTCTCCCGGTTGGGATGTTCGATGACGACGTCGCTTGGCTGAGTCGAGTCCATGGCAGACCGGACCATACCTGCGGTGGCGGCGACGTGCAGCAGTTTCCGGTGTCACACTCCGCGGAGTCTCGCGGGCGTGGTGGAACTGGAAGACACGCCAGGTTTAGGTCCTGGTGGCGCAAGCCGTGGGGGTTCGAGTCCCTCCGCCCGCATTTCCCTGCAAATCGACCATGTCTCGGCCGAAGATGGCGTTGTGAAGAGGCCTCGGTGCCCCCCCAATGATCCCCCGGGCTCCCGACTGGCGGCCGGAGGTCGCCGCTGTGTTCGGGCGCTACGAGCGCGGGTGCCACGTCCGTCCGACACCTCCGTCGCCTGAGTAGAGCCGCGGCACGCGAGCGGCAGCGTACTGTGTAGGCGTGTTCATCGAGCTCAACAGCTTGATGCGCCGGCAGCGGCGCCACCTCGCGGTCGTCGTGGCCATGATCGGCCTGGCCGGGACGGTGGTGGTCGCCCACAGCGCGATGGGCCACGACCACGTAGGCGATGTCGGCGGGACGGTCGTGATGTGCCTGGCCGTCGCTGAGACAGCGGTCGTGGTCGTCGGCATCGCGCTCGCGCTCGGCGTGTTCATGCGCCGCGCGCTGTGGCTGCTCGCGCCACAGCGCGCGCCGCGCTCCCGCTTCCCCCGGGCGTCGGTCGGCGTGCCCGCGCGCGCCGGGCCGCCGCTGTTGCAGGTCTTTCGATTGTGAGTCGGAGCGTCCAGTCAGACGCTCCCCCCTGACCTGGGCGCGCCCGCCGGCGCGCGTCTCGAACTCACGATCGGAAGGATACGAAGCTCTCATGAAGACGAAGATGATGTGGTCCGCGCTGCTTGCGGCACTGGCCGTTCTCGCGCTCTCCGTCGTCGCCCTCGGCTGCGGTAGCGACGACGACGCGAGCTCGAAGTCGAGCGGATCGGGCAATGAGACCGACGCCGCGTTCATCAACGACATGACCACCCATCACCAGGGCGCCATCGACATGGCCAAGCTCGCCCAGAGCAGGGCCGAACATCCGGAACTCAGGCAGCTCGCCGAGGACGTCGTGGGCGCCCAGGAGGGCGAGATCGCGGTGATGAAGACCATCCGCGACGACATGCGGGACATGGGCGATCACGACGACGCGCACATGGACATGGACAAGCATGCGATGGGCATGGACATGGATATGGCGGCACTGGAGAACGCCAAGCCGTTCGACAAGGCGTTCATCGACGCGATGGTCCCGCACCATCGAGGCGCCATCGCGATGGCCAAGGAGCTGCTCGAGAATGGAGAGCAGCCCGGCCTGCGCAAGATGGCCGACGACATCATCCGCGCCCAGACGAAGGAGATCGCGCAGATGCGCAGGTGGCGCAAGGCGTGGTACGGGACGGCATCGAGCTCCGGAGACGTGGGCAGCCACGAGCCCGACCACGGCTCGATGGACATGGGCGGCTAGGGACTCCCCATGACGAGCGTCGTGCCGGACCAGTTCGCCGCTGATGTCAGAGCCGGGGCCGTCGAGCCCCGGCCGCCGGCGGTGCGTGGGTCCCGGCTGCTCGTAGCCCTCCTCGTCACCCTCGTCGCGCTCGTTGCCGGATGCGGTGAGGGCAGCGAGACCGCGGAGCGTCATGGCGAGGGTCGTGCCGTCGTCGGCGGGGGACCGCAGCATGTGCACGGCCTGGGGGTCGACGCCACCGATCTGTACATCGCCTCCCACACCGGCCTGTGGCGCGCTCCCGCGGGCGAGACCAAAGCCCAGCGTGTCGGCGACATCCGGCACGACCTCATGGGCTTCACGGTCGTCGGTCCGGACCACTTCCTCGCGTCCGGTCATCCCGACGCTCGGCAGGACCTGCCGCCGCGAATGGGCCTTCAGCGCTCGACCGACGCCGGGCGGTCCTGGGAGACCGTGTCGCTGCTCGGCGAAGCAGACCTGCACGTGCTGCGCGCTGCTGGACGGCGCATCTACGGGGTCGACTCCGGCACGGGCACGTTCCTCACCAGCGCGGACAACGGACGAACCTGGCAGCAGCGCACGCCGCCCGCGCCGGTGTTCGACCTCGCCGTTGCCCACGACCCGTCGAGACGGCTCGTCATCGCAACCGAACGCGGGCTCTTCTCCTCTCTCGACACCGGCCGGACGTGGCGGCGGCTGCGCGATGACCTCGCGGGCCTCCTGGCCTGGCCGGGCGGGGAGGCGCTGTACCTCGTCGACGGACAAGGGGCTGTCATGCGCTCAGCGGACGCCGGCCGGACGTTCCGACAGGTCGGCGAGGTCGGCAGCCAGCCTCAGGCCTTCATCGCCACAAGCGCGCGCGAGCTCTATGCGGCGGTGCAGGGCGGAGTCGTGCTCATGTCCAGCGACGGGGGCGCGTCCTGGCGCACGCGCTCGACGCCATGAGCCGCGGCCAGCGCCGACCCGGCGGTCGGGATCGACGGGCCAGTCGCTTGACATACCCCCCAGGGGTACTAAGATGGAGCCATGAGCACCGCCGCTCCATCGACGCACGAGACCATGGTGTTGCACGTTGGCGGGCTGAACTACGCCAGCGAGAAGGCGCGCGTCGAGCGCGCCCTGGGCGCCCGACCGGGTGTTATCGCCGTCGAGGCCAATCCCGTCGCGCAGACCGCCACCGTCACGTTCGACCCTGCCGGGACCTCGGTCGCCGACCTGCAGGCGTGGGTCGAGGAGTGCGGCTACCACTGCGCCGGTCAGTCCGTGCCTGGCCACGTCTGCGACCCCATGGCCGAGCCACAGGCCATCGAGCACGCGGCCATGGCGCATGGCCACGCGGCCACCCAGCGCGCCGACGACGCGCACGCGCACGACCACGGCCACGGCGGCCACGCCGGCATGTCGATGGAGTCGATGGAGCGCGACATGCGCAACCGCTTCCTGGTCGCGCTGCTGTTCACCATCCCCATCGTCCTGTGGTCGATGGTCGGGACGGAACTGCTCGGCACGGAGCTAGCGACCCCGTTCGGCCTCGACCATGACCTCTGGCAGTTCCTGCTGAGTCTGCCGGTCGTCCTCTACGCCTCGTCCATCTTCTTCACCGGGGCGGTCGCCGGCCTGCGGAGCAAGACGCTGGACATGATGGTCCTGGTCGCCGTGGCCATCGGCGTCGGCTGGCTGTACTCGGTCGCGGCCACGTTCTTCATCGAGGGGGAGGTCTTCTACGAGGCCGCCGGCATGCTCGCGACGTTCGTGCTGCTCGGCCATTGGTTCGAGATGCGAGCCCGCGGCGGCGCCAACGAAGCCATCCGCGCGCTGCTCGACCTCGCCCCGCCCAAGGCCGTCGTCGTCCGCGACGGGGCGCCCGTCGAGATCCCGACCGCGGATGTCACCGTCGGCGACCTGCTGCTCATCCGGCCGGGTTCGAAGGTCCCGGTGGACGCCACCGTCGAGGAGGGCGAGAGCCAGCTTGACGAGTCCACGGTCACCGGCGAGAGCCTTCCCGTGAAGAAGAACGTCGGCGACGAGCTCATCGGCGCGACCATCAACAAGAACGGCACGCTGCGCGCTCGCGCCACCAAGGTCGGCTCCGACACCGCGCTCGCACACATCGTCAAGCTCGTCCAGGAGGCCCAGAACTCCAAGGCGCCCGGCCAGCGCCTCGCCGACCGCGCAGCGTTCTGGCTGGTGTTCGTCGCGCTCATCGGCGGCGCTCTGACCTTTGCCGTCTGGTACTTCGTCATCGGCCGCGACGTTCAGGAGTCGTTGCTGTTCGCCATCACCGTCGTCGTCATCACCTGCCCCGATGCTCTCGGCCTGGCGACGCCGACGGCCATCATGGTCGGCTCGGGGCTCGGCGCCCAGCGCGGCATCCTCTTCAAGCACGCGATGGGGCTGGAGCAAGCGGCGTCGCTGGACACAGTCGTACTCGACAAGACCGGCACGCTGACCCGCGGCGAGCCCGAGGTCGTCGCCGTCGCGACCGCTGACGGCGTCGACGAGAACGAAGTCCTCCGGCTCGTCGCGGCCGCCGAAGGAGACTCCGAGCATCCCCTGGCCGCGGCCATCGTCAAGGCCGCCGCGACCCGCCGGCTGGACGTCTCGCGCGCGGAGAGCTTCGAGGCGGTGCCCGGACACGGCCTGCTCGCCACGGTCGACGGCCACCGGCTCGCCGTCGGCAACGCCCGGCTGCTGGAGCGCGCGGGCATCTCGCGGGACGGCCTGGCAGATCGCTCGGACGAGCTCGCCGGTCAGGGACGCACGAGCGTCCAGGTGGCCATCGACGGGCGTGCCGCGGCGGTCATCGCCGTCGCCGACGCCCCACGCGAGACCGCCGCCGAGGCCATCGCCACCCTGAAGGAGCTCGGCATCCGCCCGGTCATGCTCTCGGGCGACAGCCGCGCGACCGCCGAGCGCGTCGCCGCCGAGCTCGGTGTCGACGAGGTCATCGCCGAGGTCTTGCCGGCGGACAAGGCCGATGTCGTCAAGCGGCTGCAGGCCGAGGGCCGCAAGGTCGCCATGGTCGGCGACGGCGTCAACGACGCACCCGCGCTCGCCCAAGCGGACGTCGGCATCGCCATCGGCGCCGGTACCGACGTTGCGGTCGAGACCGCCGACGTCGTGCTGATGCGCTCCGACCCGCTGGACGTCGCGACTGCCATCACCATCGCGCGCGGGACCAAGCGCAAGATGCACCAGAACCTCGCCTGGGCGGTCGGCTACAACAGCCTCGCGCTGCCCGTCGCCGCCGGTGTGTTCGAGCCCCTCGGCTTCGTCCTCCGGCCCGAGGTCGGGGCCATCTCGATGGCGGGGTCCAGCATCATCGTCGCGGTCAATGCCGTCGCGCTGAAGCGCCTGAAGCTGCCGCAGCGCACCGCCGCCGAAGATCTGCCGCCGGCCCGCGGCGCGGCCGGTCAGGGCGGGCACGGAGCGACGGCGACAGAGGTCGCGTAGCGGCCGGTGAACGCGGCCGGACCGTCGACTGACGAGCCTCCCGTGCGCAACGTCAACATGACGCCGCCGACCAGGCACCGGTCGACCTCCACACCACGGTTACGGCCGCGGAATGGGCCTCGGTCACGCGCGGCTGACGGCGGCCGCCCGCTCCAAGCGCGCGGGCGTGTCGTCGTCGAACGCGGCGAAGAACGCGCCGACCGTGTCGACCAGGTGGGTCATCGACTCCGCCGCGAACAGGATCGGCTGGTAGTGGGTGATGTCGTACTGCAGCGTGCCCATCTGCCAGAAGTCCAGCGGCCGGATCTCCATGTGCTGGAACTCCTCGATCTCCCCGAAGGAGGAGAGGATCCCCGCTCCGTAGGCGCGCAGTTCCCCGCCCTCGTGCAGGACGCCGAACTCCAGCGTGAACCAGAAGACGTCGGCGAGGAACTGCAGGGCCTCCTCGGTCTGCACCCGCTGGGCGGCCAGGCCCGCCTGGCGGCACAGCTCGGCGAGCTGCGGGTCGGCGAGGCAGTTGCCGTGGCCCAGCACCTCGTGCACGAGATCGGGCTCGGGCGTGTAGAGGGGCGCGTCGTGGTGGCGGATGTACTGGGTGGAGTGGAACTCGCGGTCGCCGAGCGAGGCGTAGAACTCACGGAGCGGGACCACGCCGGCGGCCGGGACGTAGGAGAAGCCCGTCAGCGGCGCGAGCGCGGCGGTGACCTCGTCGAGCTGGGGGATGCGGTCCGTCGGAAGGGCCAGCCGTTGCTGTGCGTCGCGGAAGGCGGCGCAGGCGTAGCGCTCCCACTTCGGGGCGAGCTCGCGGCACACGCGACGCCAGACCTCCTGTTCCTCGGCCGTGTAGTCGACGCGCGGCAGCGCGTCGCCCGGCGTCCAGGCGAGCGCGAGGGCGGCGATCGCGTTGCGGCGCTCGCGGTACTGCGGGTCGCTCGCGCCAGGGTGGTCATCGGCGAGGTGGACGGTGACCGCGCCGTCGGCGGCGGTGGTCACGGGGGAGTAGAGCTGGGCTTCCTCGAACATCGCGGCGTCTCCTGGCCGTGGGGGGACGTATCGAGCGCCACTAGCTCACCATATTGCGATGCAGGTGGCGAATCTGCATGGCAACGCCGTACGGATTGCCCAGAACTGCCGCCGTGATGCGTGCAATAGTGAGCAAGGTGACCAGTCCTATCGATCCCCTTGACGGCCGCCTGCTCGCGCTGCTGCGCGAGGAGCCTCGCATCGGCATCGCCGAGGCCGCCCGCCGGCTCGCGGTCGCCCGAGGCACCGTCCAGGCCCGGCTCGAACGCCTGCGCGAGCGCGGGATCCTCACCGGGTTCGGACCCGAGGTCGACCCGGCGAAGCTCGGGTACCCGATCCTCGCGTTCGTGTTCCTGGAGATCTCCCAGGGACGGCTCACCGAGGCCGTCGACGTGCTCGAGCACCTCCCGGAGGTCGTGGAGGCGCACGGCGTGTCCGGGCCCCGGGACCTGCTGGTCCGGATCGTGGCCCGCGACACCGATCACCTGCAGGACGTCATCAACCGCATCCTGGTGACGCCGGCGGTACGGCGCTCGACCAGCTACATCTCCCTGTCGTCCCAGATCGCCGCCAGGACGGGACCCCTGGTCGCCGCGGCGGCGGGGCTCGGCCCGCCGGGCGGCTCCGAAGACCGGTGACGGCTATGATCCGCCCCCGCTGGGGGAGTGAGTTAACGGCTATGCGCGCGGTCTCCAAAACCGTGAATCCGGGTTCGAATCCCGGCTCCCCCGCTGGCCCGCGACGGTGACGGCGACGCCAGGGCCCTGCGTCAGCAGCAGCGGCAGATCGACACCGCTGCGACAGCCGCGGGCGTGACGGGCGCGACGGTCCGCGACGCGGTCGCCACCCGCTTCCCGCCGCTTCGAGGTGCGCGCTGCGCGCGATCGGTCGCCTGGACGGCCCCAGGCCGGTAGCCGGTGCGGACGCGGACGTCGTGGTCCCCGATCTCCAGCTCGATCTCGATGGCGTCCTCGCCCGTGGCGTGCCAGCGCGTGAACTCCTGCCCGTCGCAGGTCACGCGGACGGCGGAGGGGTCCGGGAGCCCGACGACCCGCCACCGGGTGGGGCGGCCGGCGTGGGACGGGGTGGCCGCGTAGGTGCGGACGTGCAGCTCGCCGGCGTCGTGGTCGTTGCGGGCGATCGACAGGCCCAGCGACGGATAGCCGACACCCTCGACCGTCGGCTCGTCGAACTTGCTCAGGTTCGGTTCGTTGAACACGCGCTGCCACGCCCCCGGACCACCCAGCTCGGGCATCAGCAGCAGGGCGTTGGGCTGCCCGCGCGGGTACTCCTCGCCCCAGCCGAAGAAGAACCCGAAGCGCGTGTTCTCCTCGCCGAAGGAGCGCGGCTCGTAGTCGCGTTCGACGACCTCGCGCAGCCGGCCCTCGGTGACGTCGTCGCCGAGCTCATGGGCGGACTGCAGGGCGATCGCCAGGAACCGCGGGTCGGGCACGAACTCGTGCACCTTGGCCTTCGGGTCGCTCCACCCGAGACGGCGCATCGTCAGCTCGTACAGCTGCCGGCCCCACTCCGGGCGCTGCGGCATCACGTACGGCAGGACGATCAGCGACCCGTACGCCGACAGGTTGTCCGGCGGGGTGCAGACCTCACGCTCGAGCGGGTCGTAGTAGAACGCGAACCAGTCGAGCTCGCCGCTCCGGTCCAGCGCCATGTAGTGCCGCTGGGCGAAGTCCACCCAGCCGTCGTAGGGGCGGTTGAGCCGGCTGCCGTACACGGCGTCGTGCAGCTTCAGGCCGAGCCCGGCCGCGCTCACGCACGCGGGCCAGATCTTCGTGTTCTCGCAGTGCGCGCCCTCGGGGCGTGCCGCGAGCTGGTCGCTGATGAACCCCGCGATCTCCTGATGGGTCCAGGTGAAGCGGCGATCCTCGTAGCCGGCGATCTCGAACGGCGTGCGGAACTGCGTGTCGCCCGAGACGTAGGCGTGGGCGGAGAGCAGCAGGTTGAACCAGCCGCGGAAGAAGTTGTTGCCGTCGGCGGCGATGGGGTCGGGCGCCAGCCCCCAGGGCTCGCGGCCGTTCCCGGTCCAGCCGGGAGGCTCGTACTTCCCGCGCAGGCGCTCGGGCGTGTAGATCAGCCACTCCGGCGGATAGCGGTCGACGTTCGGGTCGGGTCCGATGAGCGACAGCCAGTCGATCGCCGCCCAGAACGTCGTGTGGCGCTCGCACAGCGCGGTGGTGATCTCCGTGTAGACCTCGCGCCACGCCGGCGTCACGTCGGACAGCAGCGGCAGCGTGTAGCTCATCTCGCCGATGTCGAACCGGGGGAACGAGCACATGGGGGCGGTGGAGTCGCGGTCCCACCAGGGCAGCGGCTCGCCCGCGCGGCTCCAGTCGTCCTTCGTCGTGGCCTTGTCCCAGATGAAGCGCAGCCACCCGCGGGCGCGGTCGTTGAGCTCCGTGACGTCGGATGTGGCGGTTGCGGTCATCCGGGAGGGAGCGGTTCGCCGCCGGGGGCACGGACCATGAGGAGCTTCGCGCGGGCGCGCCACGCGTCGGCCTGCTCGGCAGGCAGTTCGTCCAGCGCGGGCTCCCGGATGATGCGCTGCGCCCAGTCCGCGTGGTGCTCGCGTGAGCGATCGGGGATCGGGATCGGACGGCGGGGAAGCCGCGAGCGACCGATCGGGAAGACCACGCGAGTGAGCCCGTGGAACCACACCGCCAGGACGGTCCTGCCGTCGATGCGGGTCGTCCCCGCGTTCATCCCCTCGACCACCCGGCCGATGGCGCGGCGCGACAGCAGGGAGCGCAGCCCGAGGGCGGCGGTCTCGAACCGCAACGCGCAGTCCGGCGTCCCGCTCGCGCTGCGGGCGAGCGACATCGTGCGCGTGCGCGCCTCGAAGACGTACGCCAGGCGGGCGCCGTCGTCGCTGCTGACCTCGATCGTCACGTCACGCGTCACCTGGCGGCGGAAGCGCGGGCTGACCCGGCTCGCGAGGGCCATGAGCGTGCCGAGCGCACCGAGCAGCACCTGGAAGACCGGCACGGCGGGCGTGCGAAGCCCGGACGGTGCGGTCGGCGTGCTCACAGCGTGATGACCTGATCCGGCGGGCTCGCGGCGAGCGCGCCGTAGAGGTCGGGGAAGCATCCGACGGTCACGCCCTCGACGGTACCCACCGGGCGGCACGATCCCGGCTCCCCCTCCGCCAGTCCGCGCTCCAGCGCGCACTGATCGCACAGCATGAGCAGGATCCCCTGCTCCTTCGCGACGCGGCTCAGGCGTTCGCCGTGCGGGTCACCGGCACGCAGCAGGTACGTGTTGTCGTCGAAGAACATCATTCCGGCGACCTCCACCCCGTGCTTGCCCGACTCGAGCTGGGGGAGGATCATCCGTCCGACCTTCGAGCTGGCGGTGTGCCCGGTCGTCGAGAACAGGTAGGCGACGCGCATGTGGAACGACGCTACGGGCATCGTTCACGGCGGGGTTCGTCCGCTGCCCCAGCAGCGGCACGAGAAGTCGTGGATGTCCCCGAAAGGTCGCCGAAGGTCTAGGACGATCCTCGACCGTGGGGTAGGGGCGGGACGCGCAGCCGTCCATACGCTGCCGGACTCGTGCTCTGCTTCTCCCGCGTCCTGCTGCTCGCCGTGATGCTGGCGGCCCTGACGGACTGCGCGGCCCAGGCCGCGAGCCGTCCGGCTCCCAGGACGCTCGCGCCGCCGGTGCTGCAGGAGCCCGCCTCGGGGGCCACGGTCGAGCAGGCCGACGTGTTCGCGTGGAAGAGCGTCCGCGGCGCGGCGCGCTACCAGTACCAGATCTCGGCGAGCTCCCGGTTCGGATCGACCGTGCTCGGCACCGGGGACGGCGGCGGGGCCGGGACGACGGTCGCGACCGCCACGGCGCTGAACAAGGCCATTCCCGACGGCCGCTACTTCTGGCGCGTGCGGACGATCGACGCGCGGGCGCGCGCGGGCCGCTGGTCGAAGGCGCGGAGGTTCACGAAGGACTGGTCGACGCCGCCCGTCCTGCTCGCGCCCAGCGAGGACTTCGGCGTCACCTGGCCGACGAACCCGCTGGTCCTGCGCTGGAGCTCGGTGCCCTACGCGTTCGACTACGCGGTCACGATCGCCACGGACCCGGACCTCGCGTCCCCCGTGCTCGGGGGGACGGCCAAGCCCGTCCGCACGCGCGGGACCGCGTTCGCGCTGCCCGACACCCTGCCCCCGGGTCGCTACTACTGGGCGATCCGGCCGTTCGACATCAACGGCAACACCGGTCGCGTGTCGCGCGTGGGCTCGTTCACGTGGTCCTGGCCGTCGGCGACCGCGACCCGGGTCACCGACCTGAACCCGGCGGTGGAGGTCTACGACCCGCAGTTCTCGTGGGACCCGGTCCCGGGGGCCGCGACCTACGAGGTCGAGGTCAACGCGGCGCAGGACTGGGCCAGCGGCTCGAAGGTCTGCTGCGGGGACCCGGTGACCGGCACGTCGCTGTCGCCGACCCGCACGTTCGAGAACAACCGCTACTACTGGCGGGTCCGCGCCGTCGACGACGCCGGCGTCAGCGGGCAGTGGAACGTCGGCCCGGCCTTCGAGAAGACCTTCGACAACGTCGCGCCGTCGATCAACAACCTGCGCGTCCGGGACGCGGCCGGCGAGGTCGACGTCAGCGGCGGGGTGCCCGACCTGGCCTCACCGATCGTCACGTGGGATCCGGTGCCGGGGGCATCGAGCTACGAGGTGCAGGTGACGCCGCTCATCAGCCTCGGGTGCGACTGGGGCAGGAAACCGCGGGAGGGCTTCGTCCGCGACCTCACGGCGGGCACGTCGTGGGCGCCGATGAACTCCGGCTCGATCAACAGCAGCCCCGGGCCCAAGGCCTGGGGGGCGCCCAAGCTCGGGGAGGGCGTTGCGCCGGGCGAGACCTACTGCGCCCGGGTCCTGGCCCGCTCCGACCGGCCCGGTGGCTCGGACAACGGCTTCGTCAGCACCTGGACCTACGTGCGCAGCGGCGGGTCCGACGCGGCGTTCCGCTTCGTCGAGCCCGACCCGGGGACGCCGACCGCGCCGTTCGTCGTCCCCGAGGCGTCCTACCGGTCCCCCGCCCGAGGGTCCGCGCACGGTCGCCTGCCGCTGTTCACCTGGGCGCCCGTTCCCGGTGCGCGCGGCTACTACGTGGTGGTCTCCAACGACCCCGACTTCACCACCGTGACCGACT
>NZ_JBFIGP010000099.1:0-11973 GCF_041602235.1 Paraconexibacter sp. | reverse complement strand
CTGGAGCACCAGACCAGCGTGTCCGGGGACTCGTTCGGCAAGCTCGGCCTCACGCACGACAACGGCGTCGAGTACTACCTGTGGGCCTTCACGTGGGGGCTCGGCTGGGTCCCGATCATCGCGGCCGGCATCGCCATCGGCGTCCTGCTGAGCACCGACCGCCGGATGGCCGCGGTCCTCGCGCCGGCGCCGCTGCTGTTCCTCGTCTTCATGGGTTCGCAGGAGCGGTTCTTCGGTCGCTGGCTGCTGCCGATCTTCCCGCTCGTGTGCCTGCTGGCCGCGTTCGTCGTCGTGTGGCTGGTCGACCATGCGGCACGGCGGGCCGGGCCGACCTGGAAGCCCGCCCTGATGAGCCTGGGCGTCGTGCTGCTCTGCGGGCAGGGACTCCTGTACAGCCTGCACAACGGCCTGGTCCTGTCACGCGAGGACACCCGCAACCTCACGCGGGCCTGGGCGGTGGAGAACATCCCGGAGCGGTCGAAGATCGTCGTCGAGCCGGTCGTGCCGGACGCGTGGGCCCAGGACATCGGGCGGCCGTCGCGGGCGACCGGGAACGGCAACCGCTGGATCAAGTTCCCGACGAGCCGCTCCAACATCGCCAACGACGGCAGCGTGCTTCCCGATCCCGGCCGGATCGTGAACATCGAGGACTACGAGCGCACGCTCGTGCCGGAGCTGATCGACCGCTACGAGCGCGACCAGTTCTGCTACGTCGTCAGCGGCTCCACGCAGCGCGGCCGCGCCGAGGCCGAGCCCGAGGTCGTTCCCAACGCGATCGCCTACTACCGCGAGCTCGAGCGCCGATCCGAGCTGGTCCGTGAGGATTCGCCGTACCGCAAGGGCGCCGACCCGGTCGACTTCAACTTCGACTGGTCGTTCGACTACTACCCGCTGGCGTACCACCGCCCCGGACCGCTGATCCGCGTCTACCGTCTCACCGGCGGACGCTGCGCGATCGATCGGCCCTGACGGGCGACGCACCCCGGCAGGTGGGCTGCGGCCCGCGGTCCGTATCCTCCGGTACCCGCATGCAGCGCACCGAGACCGACCACCAGCACCTCGCCCGGGCGATCGAGCTCGCCGCGCTCGGGGCCGGTCGCGTGCACCCCAACCCGGTCGTCGGCGCGGTCGTCGTGAAGGACGACGTCGTCCTCGGTGAGGGCCACCACGCGGAGTTCGGCGGAGCGCACGCCGAGCGCGCCGCGCTGGCCGCCTGCGGCGACGCGGACACCCGCGGCGCCACGATGTACGTGTCGCTCGAGCCGTGCTGTCATCACGGCAAGACCCCGCCCTGCACGGACGCGATCGTCGAGGCGGGCATCAAGCGCGTCGTGGTGGCGTCCGACGATCCCAGCGAGAAGGCCTCGGGGCGGGGACTGGGCATCCTGCGCGACGAGGGCATCGAGGTCGATGTCGCGGGTGGGGAGCTCGCCGCCAGGGCCCGCCTGCAGAACCAGGCGTTCCGCAAGCACGCCCGCACCGGACGCCCGTGGGTCCTCTTCAAGTCGGCGATGACGCTCGACGGGAAGGTCGCGACGCGCGCCGGTGACTCGAAGTGGATCAGCAGCGTCGAGAGCCGCGAGCTCGCCCACTGGTGGCGCGCGAGCGTCGACGCGGTCGCGGTGGGGATCGGCACGGCGCTGGCCGACGACCCGCAGCTCACGGCGCGGATCGAGCGCGCCGTCCGGCAGCCGCAGCGCGTGGTGTTCGACTCGACCGCGCGCCTGCCGTTGACCTCGGCGCTCGTCGCGGGGGTCCCGGAGGTCCCGCTCACGGTCGTGGTCTCGCGGGCCGCTCCGCGGACGGCGACGGCAGCGCTCCAGACCGCCGGGGTCGACGTCATCACGGCGGCGGGCGAGAACGCCCCGGCGCGCGTGCGGTCCGCGCTGACGGCGCTCGGCGAGCGCGGTGTCGCCTCCATCCTGCTCGAGGGCGGTCCGAAGCTCGCGGGCGCGTTCCTCGACGCCGGCGAGATCGACGAGATCCGGCTCTTCCTCGCGCCGATCGTGCTCGGCGGGCGCAGCGCGCGCGATCCGCTGGAGGGCGAGGGCGTCGAGTCCATCTCCGACGCGCTGCGCGCGCTGACGCTCGAGACCGAGCGCGTCGCCGGCGACGTCCTGATCAGCGCCCGGCTGCGCGAATGGTGAGGAGCCTCTGATGTTCACGGGACTGGTGGAGGACCTCGGCAGCGTCGAGGCGATCGAGACGACCGCCGACGGCGCGCGGGCGATCATCCGCACGCGGCTGGCGGCCGACCTCGGCCTGGGGGACTCGATCGCGGTCAACGGCTGCTGCCTGACCGCCACCGAGGTCACGGACGGCACCTTCGCCGCCGACGCCATGCACGAGACGCTGCGGCGCACCGCGCTGGGCGCACTGGAGGCGGGGTCGCCCGTGAACCTCGAGCTGGCGCTGCGCGCCGACGCGCGGCTCGGCGGGCACATCATGCAGGGCCACGTCGACGGTGTGGGCGCTCTGCGTGACGTCCGCGAGGACGGGTTCGCCCGCGTGGTGACCTTCACGGCGGAGCCCGCGGTGCTGCGCTACGTCGTCGAGAAGGGGTCGATCGCCGTCAGCGGCGTCTCCCTGACGGTCTCCGCGGTCGACGACGAGTCGTTCTCCGTCAGCCTGATCCCTGAGACGCTGGACCGGACGACCCTGGGCGCCCTGGCGCCCGGCTCGCCCGTGAACCTGGAGGTGGACATCGTGGCCAAGTACGTCGAGAAGCTGGTGGGTCGATGAAGCAGGTTGAGCCGGAGAAGAGGATCTTCGCGACGGTCGAGGAGGCGCTCGCCGACATCGCCGCGGGCAAGATGATCGTCGTCGTCGACGACGAGGATCGCGAGAACGAGGGCGACCTCGTCATGGCCGCGGAGTTCACGACCCCCGAGGCCGTGAACTTCATGACGCGCCAGGCGGGTGGATGGATCTGCCTCGCGCTGACCTCCGAGCGCTGCGACGAGCTCGGCCTCGAGCTCATGTCGCTGAAGAACGAGTCGGCCTACGAGACGCCGTTCACGGTCACGATCGAGGCGCGGGAGGGCGTCACCACCGGCATCTCCGCCTCGGACCAGGCGACGACGATCCGGACCGCGGTCGATCCGGCGAAGGGCAAGTCCGACATCGTGGTGCCGGGTCACGTCCATCCGCTGAAGGCGAAGGATGGCGGCGTGCTCGAGCGCACCGGTCACACCGAGGCGTCGGTGGACCTCGCCCGGCTCGCCGGGTGCGTGCCGGCCGGGCTGATCTGCGAGATCCAGAACGAGGACGGGTCGATGGCGCGGCTCGACGACCTCGAGGTCTACTGCGACAAGCACGGCCTGAAGATGATCACCATCGCCGATCTGATCGCCTACCGTCGGCGCAACGACAAGCTGGTGGAGCGGGTCGTCGCCACGAGCATGCCGACCGGCTTCGGCGAGTTCACCGTGATCGGGTACCGGTCGCTGGTCGACGACAAGCATCACGTCGCCATGGTCAAGGGGGAGGTCGCCGGGGCGCAGGACGTGCTCGTGCGCGTGCACTCGGAATGCCTCACGGGGGACGTCTTCCACTCGCTGCGGTGCGACTGCGGCGAGCAGCTCGAGTCGGCCCTGGCCATGATCGAGGAGGAGGGGCAGGGCGTCCTGCTCTACCTCTCCCAGGAGGGGCGCGGCATCGGCCTGCTCAACAAGCTGCGCGCCTACAAGCTGCAGGAGGAGGGCTACGACACGGTCGAGGCGAACCTCAAGCTCGGGCTGCCCGCGGACCTGCGGGACTACGGGATCGGGGCGCAGATCCTGGTGGACCTCGGCCTGTCGTCGATCCGGATCCTCACGAACAACCCGAAGAAGATCCGGGGACTCGAGGGCTACGGGCTGTCGGTGTCGGCGCAGGTGCCGATCGAGCACGCCCCGAACCCGCACAACGAGGCGTACCTGCGGACGAAGAAGGATCGGATGGAGCACATGCTGCACCACCAGGGACTGAACCTCGACGGCGAGCTCCTGCACGAGGAGCGCGAGAACGACCGCGCACGGCGCGAAGGGGGACAGGGCTGATGGCCCGCTACGCGATCGCGGTCGGCACGTTCTACCGCGACCTCGCCGACTCGCTCATCGCCTCGGCGACCGCGACGTTCGAGCAGGCGGGCGCCGAGTCCGTCGACGTCTACGAGGTCCCGGGCGCGTACGAGCTGCCGCTCGCCGCGCTGTACGCGGCGCAGTCCGGCCGCTATCGCGGCGTCGCCTGCCTCGGCGCCGTGATCCGGGGTGAGACCTCCCACTACGACTACGTGTGCGGGGAGTCCGCCCGCGGGATCATGGACGTGCAGCTGCGGACCGGGGTCCCGTGCGCGTTCGGTGTCCTGACGGTCGAGAACATGGAGCAGGCGCTCGCCCGCTCCGGCGGCGGCAAGCGCGACCAGGGCGCCCACGCGGCGGAGGCCGTCCTGGCCATGGCCGACATCCGCGACGACCTGGCCTGACCGGCTCCGGCGGCGACGCGCCCGCCCGGCCAGATCGGCGCCGCGGCGTCTGCGAGGGCGTTATCGTCGTGAGCGTGACGCCCGAGGTCATCGCGATCGCCCTCACCGCCGTCGTCCACGTGATCGGCGCGGCTGTGCTGGTCTGGGCGATGTTCGACGGCGAGAACACGCCGGACTGGCGTTCGCTGTGGCCGCGCGACGACGACGGAGGCGGGGGACGGGGTCCCGAGGACCCGCCGGAGCCGCCCCTGGGTGGCGACGGCCCTGGCCTGCTGCCCGAGTCGCGACCGGCGCGCACCCGGCTCCGTACCCCTGCGAGGCTCGCGGACAGCCGTCCCCGTCCCGCGCGGCGCCCGGAGCACGCGCCGGAGCCCACCCGGGCCCCGCAGCGCAGCGACGCCTGATCAGTCGTCGTCCTTCGGCGTGGACTTCGCGGCCTGCTTGGCCTCCTTGCGCGCGGCCTTGAGCTCGTCACGGACGACGTCGCGCTTGAAGTCGCTGACCTCGAGGCGCCGCTCGAAGTACGGGATCGCCTCCTCGGGGCGCCCGAGCCGGCGCAGCGTGGCCCCGAGGTTGAACAGCGCGTAGGCGTAGTAGATGTCGTCCGGGGTCGCCTCCAGACCGGTGACCGCCTGCTGCAGCAGCGGCAGGGCCTCCTCGAACCGTCCCTGCCCGTACAGGTCGAACCCCGCGTCGTTGGCGGCCTTCGCGTCGTCCACCGGGGTCGTCTGCGGGGCGGCCGGAGCGGGTGCCGGGGTCGGGGTGGCGACCGGTTCGGCGGTCTCCTGCGCGGGCTGCGTCGTGGCGGCCGTCGTCGAGGCGGCGCCCGTCGCCGCCCGGTCCTCCCCGGCCAGCACCGCGGCGGTCGCGCCGCCGACCAGCGCGAGCACGCCGGCCACCAGCAGCGCGGCCGGCCAGCGGCGGCGGTGGGGAGCTGCCGGGGGCCGCGGAGCGCGGGCTCGTACGGCCGCTGCGGCGGGGGTCGGGTCCGGGTCCGGCGCCCGAGGCCGCGGGGCCTGCGGCAGGATCGCCGGCTGCACCGTGGTGCGGTCCTCGTCGGGGCCGAGCGTCCGCTCGAGGTCCGCGATCAGGGCGCGGCAGGAGGTGGGGCGCTCCGACGGATCCAGGGCCATGGCCCGCTGCAGCAAGGTCCGCGCCTCGTGCGGGAGCGCCTCGTCGATCCCGGAGTCGGCCGGTCGACGTCCCGTGAGCAGCTCGTGGGCCACGACGCCCAGCGCGTAGCGGTCGCTCGCCGCCGTCGCCGCCTGCCCGCTGCGCTGCTCGGGGGCGAGATAGGCCATGGTGCCCACGACGAGCCCCGTGGTCGTCACCGACGAGGCCCACGCGGCGGTGGCGATCCCGAAGTCCCCGACCGCGACCCGGTCGCGCTCGTCGAGCAGGAGGTTCGCGGGCTTCACGTCACGGTGCACCACGCCGGCCGCGTGTGCGGCATCCAACCCGTCGGCGGCCTCGCGCAGCCATCGGAGCGTCACGTCCCGCGCGGGCAGGCCCTCGCGCAGGCGGTCGGCCACCGTCCCTCCGGGGTACAGCGCCATGACCAGGAAGGCCTGGCCCTCGTGCTCGCCTGCGTCGTAGACGGTCACCACGTGCGGGTGCCCGCTCAGGCGGCCCGCGGCGCGGGCCTCGCGGGTGAAGCGCGTGCGCGCGTCGTCGTCGGCCGCGAACTGCGGGGCGAGGATCTTGACCGCGACCTCACGGTCCAGCAGCGTGTCCTGCACCACCCACACCGCGGCCATCCCCCCGTTGGCGAGGTGACGCAGCGGGAGGTACCGCTCGGGCAGCGAGATGCGGGGTTCTGCGGGCACCATGAACCGGGAAGCTTCCCAGGGCGGCCGCCCGCTACACTCCTTCGCCTCATGGCAAAGGTGTGTCACAGCTGCGGGAAGGGTCCCGCCTTCGGTCAAAGCCGAAGCCACTCGATGGTCGCGACGAAGCGCCGGTTCGACCCGAACCTGCAGAAGGTCCGCGTCCTCGTGGGTGCCGCTCCGCGTCGCGTCTACGTCTGCACGCGCTGCCTGAAGGCCGGCAAGGTCGTCAAGGCCGTCTGACCGCCTCGCCTGGGCGAGGCGCCGAGGCCTGATGTCCGACCGCAGTCTCGTCCGTTTCCGTGCCGTCGTCGACGGCGCCCTGCGGCATCTCGAGTCCCGACGGGCCGAGATCAACGACCTCAACGTGTTCCCGGTCGCCGACGGCGACACCGGGGACAACATGGCGCTGACCCTGCGGGCCTGCCTGCACGAGCTCGACGAGCTCGCGTCCGAGGGCCGCGGCCTGATCGACGACATCGGGCGCAGCGAGATCACCGAGCGCGTCGCCCGTGCCGCGCTCCTCGGCGCGCGGGGCAACAGCGGCGTCATCCTGTCCCAGCTCATCCGCGGAGCGGCGGAGGAGCTCATCAGCCGCCCGGGTGAGCTGGTCGATCCCGTCCTCGTGGGCGCGGCGATGGCCCGTGCCGCTCAGCGCGCCTACGACTCGGTGCGCGACCCGGCCGAGGGCACGATGCTCACCGTCATGCGCGAGATGGCCGCCCGCGTGGCGACCGATCTCGCCCACATGCCCGAGACGCGGCTCGGCTCGGACTGGAACCCGGAGAAGCAGAACGCGCTGATCGCCGACGTCCTGGAGCGGGCGATCATCGCGGGCGAGGAGTCGGTCAAGCGCGGCCCCGAGCTGCTTCCGGCCCTCAAGGAGGCCGGCGTGGTCGACGCCGGCGGGTACGCGGTGACCGTGATCTTCGCCGGTGTCGTCGCGGTGCTGCGCGGCAGCGAGGCGCCCGCGCTCGAGCATCACGCCGCGCCGGCGCGCGTGGCGCGCCCCGAGCACGAGAGCTCGACGTACCGCTACTGCACGAACTTCGCCGTCACCGGGAGCGGTCTCGACGACAAGCGCTTCGTGCCGCTACTGGAAGCCATCGGGGACTCGGTCCTCGTCGTCGGAGACGCGGTCACCCTGAAGGTCCACGTCCACACCGACGACCCGGAGCAGGCCACCGCCCTGTTCGCCGGGGTCGGCGAGGTCAGTCGCCTGGACGTCGCCGACATGCGCGAACAGGTCGTCGAGCGCGACGCGCGCCTCGAAGCGGCCCAGCCGTCCGACGCCACCCCGGTCGCGCAGTGCGGTGTCCTCGCGGTCGTCGTCGGCGCCGGCATCCGCGAGATCTTCGAGGGGCTCGGGACGCACACGCTCGACGGTGGCGCGACGCTGAACCCGTCGACCTATGAGCTGCTGGCGGGCATCCACGAGGTCGCGGCCGAGGAGGTCGTCGTCCTGCCCGACAGCCCGAACGTGATCATGGCCGCCGAGCGCGCCGCCGAGCTCGCCGACAAGACGGTCATGGTCGTGCCGGCGACCTCGTTGCAGGCGGGCCTCGCGGCCGCCCTCGTCCTGCGTCCGGACCTGTCGGCCGCCGACAACGCGCAGGCGATGGCGCAGGCGCTCGAGGAGCTCCGCACCGGGGCCGTCGCCCCGGCCGCGCGCGAGGACCCCGAGGGCCGGTTCACGATCGGCGACGCGGTGGGCTTCGTCAACGACGAGCTCGTCGCCTGGGGCGCTCCGCAGGAGACGCTGGCCACCGTGCTGGCCCGGCTCAGCGACGGCGCGGAGCTGATCACGTGCCTCGCCGGGGACGGTGCTCCGCTCGACGAGCGCGCGGTGGCGGAGCTCGTCGACGGTGACATCGAGCTCGAGCAGTCGACGGGCGGTCAGCCGTCGTACTGGTGGCTGCTCAGCGCGGAGTGACCCGCCCGCGGTGCTTCCGCCGGGCGTAGGTCCGCCGCGCCCGCCATCATCGCCCGCGTGGCGTCGCGTCCTCCAACCCGGTTCGGCTGCACCACCGTCCCCTCCAGGGACGAGCTGCTGGCGGCCCCGGTGCGCTGGCCGCGCCCGTCGGTGCTCACCGCCGCGCCGCGCCTGACCTACGACAAGGCGCGGGAGGCGGCGCAGGCCCTCGGGCTCACCACGGTCGCCGCCCTGCTCGAGCACCTCCCGAGGGACCGGCGGGAGTCGCGCGCCGTGGCGGACCTCGGGCCGGGGGAGATGGCCACCGTGGTCGTCGAGGTCCGGTCGATCGTCTCGCGGCCCGTGCGCCGGCGCGGCATGAAGCCGCTGGTGGAGGCGACGGTCGCGGACGAGACCGGCCCGATGAAGGCCGTGTTCTTCAACCAGCCCTGGCTTGCCGGCAAGTACCCGCCGGGGACCCGCCTCGTGCTGCACGGCAAGTACGAGGCCCGCAACCGGTTCAAGGTCAGCTCCCACGCCCCGACGCGGGACGCGACGGCCTCAGGGGATGCGGTGGCGCACTATCCGGCCACGGAGGGGCTGTCCTCCACGCAGATCCTGGCCCTGGTGCGCGAGCACCTCGACGCGGCCGTGCACGCCGCCGAGCCGCTGCCCGGCAGGCTGCGTGCCTCCGAGCGGCTGCCGGACCGCCCTGCTGCGTTGCGCGCCGCGCACGTCGGTGATGCCGAGGGTGGCCGGCGACGGCTCGCGTTCGACGAGCTGCTGCTCACGCAGCTCGCCTACCTGACCCGACGCAGGACCCGCGAGCAGGCGGCCCAGGCCACGCCGCTGCAGGAGGCGCCGACCCTCAGCGCGCGGTGGCTCACCGAGTTGCTGCCGTTCACCCCGACCGGCGACCAGTCGGCCGCCATCGCCACGATCACCGAGGATCTCGCGCGTGAGCGCCCCATGCAGCGCCTGCTGATGGGGGAGGTCGGGTCGGGCAAGACCGTCGTCGCGCTGTACGCGATGCTGCGCGCGGTCGAGCACGGCACCCAGGCGGCGCTGATGGCACCGACGGAGACGCTCGCCGAGCAGCACTTCGCGACGCTCCAGGCGCTGATGGGCGGCTGGGCGGGGTCCCTGCCGATCGCGCTCCTGACGGGGTCCACGCCCGCGGCCCGCAAGCGCGACATCCTCGGGAAGCTCTCGAGCGGTGAGCTCGCGATGGTCGTCGGCACCCACGCGCTGATCGAGGAGCCCGTCGAGTTCGACCGGCTGACGGTCGCGGTCGTCGACGAGCAGCACCGGTTCGGGGTCCGTCAGCGGGCGGCGCTCGACGCGAAGGCCGGCCGCGGGGCGGACGGGCGGACGATGGCGCCCCACGTCCTGCACATGACGGCGACGCCGATCCCGCGGACGCTGGCGCTCCTCGGCTACGGCGACCTCGACGTCACGGTGCTGAGAGAGCTTCCGAAGGGCCGCCGGCCCATCACCACGCACGTCGTCGGCGGGGACCGCGAGCGGGCCAGGGCCTACGAGCGCATCCGCGAGGAGCTCGCGGCGGGCCGCCAGGCGTTCATCGTCTGTCCGCTCGTGGCCGAGAGCGAGGCGCTCGCGGCGCGCGCCGCGATCCAGGAGTTCGAGCGCCTGCGGGACGGTGAGCTCCGCGAGCACCGGGTCACCCTGCTCCACGGTCAGATGCGCCCGCAGGAGAAGCGCGAGGCGATGGAGGCGTTCGCCCGCCACGAGTCCGAGGTGCTTGTCGCGACGACGGTCATCGAGGTCGGCATCGACGTCCCCAACGCGACCGTGATGCTCGTCGAGAACGCGGAGCGGTACGGGATCAGCCAGCTGCACCAGCTGCGTGGACGCGTCGGCCGCGGGGAGCACGACTCCCTCTGCCTGCTGTTCGGTCCCAAGGACTCGCCGCGGCTCGCCGCGCTCGCCGCGCACCGGGACGGGTTCCGGCTGGCCGAGATCGACCTCGAGCTGCGCGGCGAGGGGGAGCTGATCGGCACCAGGCAGTCCGGCCTCGCGACCTTCCGGGTCGCCGAGCTGCCCATGGACGCTCCCATCCTGGACCGCGCGCGGGACATCGCCGAACGGCTGATGGCGAACGACCCGACGCTGACCGAGCCCGAGCACGTCCTGCTCGCCGACGCCCTGCGGGCCGCGCACCCTCAGCTCGACCAGGTCCCGATCCCCGCATGAGGGTCGTGGCAGGCCGCTACGGGGGGCGACGCCTCCAGGCGCCGAAGGGCGACGCCACGCGACCGACGGCCGACCGGGTCCGCGAAGCCGTCTTCAGCGCCCTCGGTCCGCTGGACGGCCTGCGCGTCCTGGACCTGTACGCCGGTTCGGGGGCACTCGGGATCGAGGCGCTGTCCCGGGGCGCCGGACACGCGGTGTTCGTCGAGCGCGACCGGCGTGCACTCGCCGCGCTGCGGAGCAACCTGGCGGCCCTCGACGTGCCCGACGCGGAGGCCGACGTGCGGGCCGGGGACGTACGCGGCGCGCTGCGAACGGCGCTGGCGCGGGGGGATCACTACGATCTCGTGCTTCTCGACCCTCCGTACCGGCTCGCGCCGGCACTCGGGGCCGAGCTGACCGAGGGGCTCGTCGGGCTTCTCGAGTCCGGGGCGCGCGTGGTCGCCGAGATGGATCGGCGAACGCCACTCGACCTCGGGCTGCCGACCATGTTCGACCGCCGTTACGGCGACACCCAGATCCGGATCCACACCTTTCCATGACCGAGAAGAAGATCGCCGTCTGCCCGGGCAGCTACGACCCGATCACCAACGGGCACCTCGACGTCATCTCGCGCGCGGCCGAGCTGTTCGACGAGGTCGTCATCGCCGTGGTCAACAACTCCGTGCGCAAGAGCAGGACGCTGTTCAGCATCGAGGAGCGGCTCATGTTCATCCAGGACGCCACGGCCGACCTCGGCTTGACCAACGTACGGGCGGAGCCGTTCAACACGCTCGTGGTGGACTTCGCCCGGACGGTCGGTGCGCAGACCATCGTCAAGGGGCTGCGAGCCATCTCCGACTTCGAGTACGAGTTCGAGATGAACCAGCTCAACCGGCGTCAGGCTCCGGAGATCGAGAGCTTCTATCTGATGGCCAGCCCGCAGTACAGCTTCCTGAGTTCCAGCGGCGTGAAGGAACTGGCGACGTTCGGCGGGAACATCGACGGCCTCGTCCCGGATCCGGTCAAGGCCCGCCTGGTCGAGGAACTCACCCGCGGGTGAACCCTTGCGAAAGGTCCGGTTCTCCGCGCGAGGTGTCTAGACTCGTCACGGCGCGGGAAGGACTCAGCCGCCGCGCACCGAACTGAAGGGTTGCCATGGACGTCCTGGTCCTCATCGACAAACTTGACGATCTCGTCCACAACGCCAAGGGCGTGCCCATGACCGACCAGGTCAGGGTGGACAAGGAGGAGATCTACGACATCCTCGATCAGATGCGCGCGACGATCCCCGAGGAGATCAAGCAGGCGCGCTGGATCGTGAAGGAGCGCCAGGAGATGCTGGCCGAGGCCAAGCGCGAGGCCGAGCGTCTCGTGAAGGAGGCCAAGGAGCGCGGCGAGCGGCTCGTCTCCGAGGAGGAGATCACCAAGCAGGCCGAGCGGGCGGCCGAGGACATCATCGAGGATGCCCGAGCCCGCGAGCGGGAGATCCGGCTCGGAGCCGAGGACTACGCCGACGAGATCCTCAACACGCTCGAGGTGAACCTCTCGAAGTTCATCGCTGCCGTCCAGCGCGGGCG